>JAJZNE010000046.1 GCA_021847995.1 Pseudomonadota bacterium
CCCGTCACCCGCAAGATGCAGGTCGCCGACGCCCGCCGCGCCCTGGAGCGCGAGGAGGCGGACCGCCTGCTCGACAATGAGCGGCTGACCAAGGACGCGGTGGCGCACGCCGAGAACAACGGCATCGTCTTCGTCGATGAGATCGACAAGATCTGCGCCCGCACGACGGAGGGCGGGTTCCGCGGCGGCGATGTCTCGCGCGAGGGGGTGCAGCGCGACCTGCTGCCGCTGATCGAGGGCACGACGGTCAACACCAAATACGGCACGGTGAAGACCGATCATGTGCTGTTCATCGCCTCCGGCGCCTTCCATCTCGCCAAGCCCGCCGATCTGCTGCCGGAATTGCAGGGCCGCCTGCCGATCCGGGTGGAACTCGCGCCGCTGTCGCGCGCCGACCTGCGGCGCATCCTGACCGAACCCGAGCACTCCCTGCTCAAACAGTACCAGGCGCTGCTCGGCACCGAGGGCGTGACGCTCCGCTTCGCCGATGAGGCGGTCGATGCGCTGGCCGATCTCGCCGCCGACATCAACGACCGGGTCGAGAATATCGGCGCCCGCCGGCTGCACACGGTGCTGGAGCGGCTGCTGGAGGAGATCAGCTTCGCCGCCAGCGACCGCTCGGGGCAGGAGATCACGGTGGACGCGGCCTATGTCCGCGACAAGGTGGCACCGCTGGCGCAGAAGGGGGATCTGAGCCGGTTCATCCTGTAGCGGGCCGACCACGCGTCGACGCGAGACCACTGGCGCTTTATGGCGCCAGTGGCAGGGGAGGGTCAGGTCATCGCCGCACTGAAGCTGCGCGCCATCGGCAATTCGGTGGGCGTTGTCCTGCCGAAGGAATTGCTGAACGAACTGGGGGTGGGCGAAGGTGATGCGCTGTTCGTTGTCCGGGTGCCGTACGGCATCGCGCTCGCCAAGGCCGACCCTGCGTTCGAGCACGACATGGAGGTGGCGCGCCGGCAGATGAAGCGGTGGCACAACGTCCTGCGCGAACTCGCCAAATGACGCATTGGCTGGCGCGCGACGTGGTCCTGGCAATTCACGACGAACAGCTTGGGGAACACGGCGGTGCCGTCGGCGTGCGCGACCTGGGGCTGCTCGAAAGTGCGTTGGCACGCCCGCAGAATGCCGCCGCCTATGCCAACCCCGACATGGCGGAGCTTGCCGCCCTCTATGCCTTGGACATTGCAGGCAATCATCCGTTCATCGACGACAACAAGCGCTCGGCGTGGACGGCGCTCGTTGTCTTTCTCGACCTGAACGGCATCGTATTTTCTCCGCCGGAGGTCGAGGCGACGGTGACGATGCTCGAAATGGCCGCGGGCATGATGACCGACGAGGCGTTCATCGCCTGGGTCCGGCGCCATGCCGTGCCGGCCTGACCGGCGCTTCCCGCCCTTGTCAACCGCCGCGGCGCGCGCAATGTGTGGGGGGAACCGGACCGGCCGGGTCCGCATTCCGCGACCCCGGCCGGCGCGCATGGGACGACCGCAATGTTCATCGAGACCGAAGGCACCCCCAACCCCGCAACGCTGAAATTCCTCCCCGGCCGCGCGGTACTCGGCGATGCCACCGCCGATTTCGCCGCCGCCGGGGCCGCCGCGCGCAGCCCTCTCGCCACTGCGCTGTTCGAGCTGCCCGGCGTCGCCCGCGTCTTCCTCGGCGGCGATTTCATCACCGTGACCAAGACCGATGCCGTCGCCTGGCAGACGCTCAAGCCGCTGGTGCTGGGCGCGATCATGGAGCATTTCCTCTCCGGCCGCCCGGCCCTCGACGGCGCTGCCGATGCCCTCGCCGAGGACGTGGCGCCCGAGGATGCGGAGGTGGTGGCGCAGATCAAGGAGCTGCTCGACACCCGCGTCCGGCCGGCGGTGGCCGGTGACGGCGGCGATATCGTCTTCCGCGGCTATCGCGACGGCGTCGTGCGCCTCCACATGCAGGGCGCGTGCAGCGGCTGCCCGTCCTCCACCGCGACCCTCAAGCACGGCATCGAGAACATGCTGCGCCACTACGTGCCGGAAGTGGTCGCGGTCGAACAGGTTGCCTCCTGAGCCATCCGATCCCAACCCCGGAGACAAGCAGCCAGATGACCATCGACGCCGGCACCCTCGACGCGCTGTTCCGCGAAGCGCGCACGCACAATGCCTGGACCGACCGCCCGGTCACCGATGACGACCTGCGCGCGGTGTTCGACCTGATGAAATGGGCGCCGACCTCGGCCAACTGCGAGCCGGCGCGCTTCGTCTTCGTCCGTGGTGCCGAGGCGAAGGAGCGGCTGCGGCCGGCGCTTTCCGCCGGCAACACGGCCAAGACGATGGCCGCCCCGGTGACCGCGATCGTCGCCTACGATCCGCGCTTTTACGACAAGCTGCCGTATCTCTTCCCGCATGTCGATGCGCGTTCCTGGTTCGCCGGCAACGAGGCGCTGGCGGCGGAGACGGCGTTCCGCAACGGCACGCTGCAGGGCGCCTATTTCATCCTTGCCGCGCGTGCCCTCGGCATCGACTGCGGTCCCATGTCCGGTTTCGACCGCGACAAGGTGGATGCGGCGTTCCTTGCCGCGGAAGGCTGGAAGTCGAATTTCCTGATCAATCTCGGCCACGGTGATCCCGCCGGGGTGATGGGGCGCAGCCCGCGACTCGGGTTCGATGAGGCGTGCCGGGTGCTCTGACCCCGCCGGCGACGCCCGCGCCGCGCCTGCTGGCGCTGGATGCCGCACTCGCGCGCTGTGCGGCGGCGGTGCTGCACGGCGGCGCGGTGCTGGCCCATCGCGAGGCGGATGACGGCGCCGACCCGGCGGCACGGCTGCCGGTGCTGGCGGAGGTGGCGCTGGAGGCGGCCGGCCTCGCGCCGACGGCGCTGGATGCGGTGGCGGTGACGGTCGGGCCGGGCAGTTTCACCGGGCTGCGGGCGGCCCTGGCCCTGGCGCACGGCCTTGCTCTCGGCCTCGGCATTCCGCTGATCGGCGTCACCGTCGCCGAGGCGCTGGCGGCGGCGGTGCCGGCGCCCGGGGACTGCCCCGTCTGGGTGGTGCTCGATGCCCGCCACCGCGATCTTCTCTATCTGGCGACCGATCAGGGTGTGCAGGCACTGACCGAGGCAGCGCTGCCGCTGCCGGAGGGGAGGGTGGTGCTGGCCGGCGACGCCGCGCCGCGCGCCGCGGCGTCCCTGCGCGCGCGGGGCGCAACGGTCGTGCTCGCCGACCTGCGTCTGCCCAGCCCGGGTGAGATCGGGCGTGTCGCCCTGCGCCGGTGGCGCGGCGAGCTGCCGCCCCTGCCGGCGGTGCCGCTCTATGTCGCGCCGATGCGCCCCGCCCTCGACGCATGAGCGGCGCCGGCGGCCGCACGATGCTTGCCGGAGAGAGGGCGCCGCGCGCCGCCACCCTGGTCCATGCCGCCGTGCTGGCGGCGATTCATGCCGCCTGTTTCCCGCCCGCGGAACGCTGGGGGGAAACGGCGATCGCGAACCAGCTCGGCCAGCCCGGCGGTTTCGGCTTGTTCGATCCGGCCGGCGCCATGCTGCTCGGGCGTATGGCGGCGGACGAGGCGGAAATCCTCGCCCTCGCCGTGATCCCGGCACGGCGGCGGCAGGGACTCGGCCGCACCCTTCTCACCGCCGCAGAAACGCTGGTACGGGCAGCCGGCGGCCGCGTCGTGTTCCTGGAGGTCGCCTGCACCAACGCGCCAGCCCGTGCGCTCTATGCCGCCGCCGGCTACCGGGAGATCGGGCGGCGGTCGCGCTATTACCACGACGGCGGCGACGCGCTGGTGCTGGCTCGTCCGCTCAGGCGCGACGCAGCCACAGACGCGTGATGCCGTCCGGTCCGTCCTCCTCGGCCAGCACGGCATGGCCGAGTGCCCTGGCGCTGGCCGGCACGTTGCGCCGCGGCTCGGCGCCCGCGAGCGTCACCAGCAGCGTCTCGCCCGGCGCCATCCGGTCGAGCGCGAGTCGGGTGCGGACGAAGGTCATCGGGCAGATTTCCCGGCTGATGTCCAGGGTGTGGTCGGCGTGCAGCCGCGGCGCAGGAATCGTCTTGGACATGACTGGACTGTTGCTTCCTGACGTAATATACGTTGCGAAACAGGCCACCAGACACCTATATGGGACAAGTCCCGCGGTCCGAAAGGGAGCATGATGACCGACCAACCGCAACAAGCCGACGTTCTCGGATTGACGGCGCAGATCGTCTCCGCGCATGTTTCCAACAATTCGGTCACGCCGGACGCGCTGCCGGCGCTGATCCAGGACGTGTACCGTACGCTTTCCGGCGTCGGGCGGGAGCCGACGCAGCCGGACAAGCCGCAGCCGGCGGTACCGATCAAGAAATCCGTCTTCCCCGACCACATCGTCTGCCTGGAGGATGGCAAGAAGCTGAAAATGCTGAAGCGCCACCTCAAAACCGCCTATAACATGACGCCGGAGCAGTACCGGGAACGGTGGGGGCTGGGGCCGGAATACCCGATGGTGGCGCCGAACTATGCCCGGCATCGTTCCTCGCTGGCCAAGAAGATCGGCCTTGGGACCAAGCCGCGCAGCCGCAAGTAGCGCACGGGATACTCCCCCATCGGCCGCCTGACCGGCGGGGGACGCATGTCTCCCGCCGGGTTTGCGCTCATGCCGTGCTCGCCTGTAACCTGATACGGGTGGATGGATCGCGGGGCAGGCGTGGGGCCTGCGGGCGGCGGAAGGGAACCCTGGCCGCCGGGCACTGCCGGGCCTGCCGGCGGCCGTGGGAGAGCGATGGAAAGCCGCATCGAGCGTCTGTGCGTCGAACGGGGTCTCAAGATGACCGGCCAGCGCCGCGTCATCGCGCGCGTGCTGTCGGATGCCGCCGACCATCCCGACGTGGAGGAACTCTATCGCCGCGCCAGTGCGCTCGACCGGCGGATCTCCGTTGCCACGGTCTACCGCACGGTACGCCTGCTGGAGGAGCAGGGGATCCTGGCCCGTCGCGACTTCGGCGGCGGGCGCGCGCGCTACGAGCCGAGCGAACATGGCCATCACCATCACTTGATCGACGTGGACACCGGCCGCGTGATCGAGTTCGAGGATCCGGAGCATGAGCGCGTGCTGACGGCGATCGCGGCGCGACTCGGGTTCGATCTCGTCTCCCACCACCTGGAACTGTTCGGCCGCAGGCGGGATGCGCGATCGCCGCCGGCGGCGGCGCGCGGCAACGGCGCGGCGGAGCGGCGCAGGCGTGCCGCCGGGCGGGCGGCGACTGAACCAGCCGGCCCGGCGCAGGCTGAATCCGTGCAGGCCGGGGCAGAGCGATGACGGCCGACGCGCCGGTCGGCCGCGCGGCAGTGCCGGCAGCCGACTCCGACAGCGGCTTCGGCGAACTGCGCGGCGGCAATCTCGGCGTGCGCATCGCCAGCGACGCGGCCGAAGTCGATGCCGTGCAGGCCCTGCGCTATCAGGTGTTCTATGGCGAAATGGGGGCGGTGCCGAGCGCGGAAGCGGCCCGCACCGGACGCGACACGGACCGCTTCGACGAGGTTGCGGATCATCTGCTGGTGGTCGATCATGCCATCGGGCCGGGACCGGAAGGCGTCGTCGGCACCTACCGGCTGATCCGACAGCCGGCCGCCGACCGCATCGGGCGCTTCTATTCCGCCGACGAGTACGATATCGCGCCGATCATCGGCTTTCCCGGGCATGTCCTGGAACTCGGCCGCTCCTGCGTGCATCCCGCCTATCGCAACCGGGCGGCGATGCAGTTGCTGTGGCGCGGCATCGCGGCCTATGTGTTCCTGCACCGCATCGACCTGATGTTCGGCTGCGCCAGTCTGCCCGGCACCGACCCCGACGCCCTCGCCGAGGAACTGACCTGGCTCTATCACAACCACCTCGCCCCGCCCGCACTGCGCCCGCGCGCGTTGCCGCACCGCTATGTGGAGATGCGCCGGCGCGATCCGGCGGCGCTCGATGCGCGGCGTGTCGTCGCCAGGCTGCCGCCCCTGATCAAGGGCTATCTGCGCCTCGGCGGCTTCGTCGGCGACGGTGCGGTGATCGACAGGCAGTTCAACACGACCGACGTGGCGATCGTGGTGAAGACCGATCTCGTCACGGACAAATACTACCGCCATTACGAACGCCAGGTCCGCGACGCGCTCGACTGATGCCCGGGCGGCATCCGGGATATGACGGGCGACAAGCCGGTTGACGGCGCGTTCCGGTCGGTCAAGTCTGGGACGCAACCATACCGGCCGCGCATCCGATGTCGATCGCCCGCATCCGCAGCTTCGCCTTCTCCGGCATCGAGGCGGTGCCGGTGGAAGTGCAGGTGCAGATCGCGTCCGGCCTGCCCGCCTTCCTGGTCGTCGGCCTGCCGGACAAGGCGGTGGCGGAGGCGCGGGAACGGGTGCGGGCGGCGCTGACCGCGATGGGGCTGTCGCTGCCGCCGCGTCGTGTCCTGATCAATCTCGCGCCGGCCGACCTGCTCAAGGAAGGCAGCCATTTCGACCTGCCGATCGCGCTCGCCGTGCTCGCCGCGATGGAGGTGCTGCCGGGCGAGGAAGTGGCGGAGTATGCGGCCCTCGGCGAACTGTCGCTGGACGGGACGCTGAACGCGGTGGCCGGTGTGCTGCCGGCCGCGGTCGCCGCCGCCGGCCTCGGTCTCGGCCTCATCTGCCCGGCGGTGCAGGGCGGAGAGGCGGCATGGTCCGGCGGCACCGAGGTCCTGGCCGCCGGGGAACTTCTGGCCATTATCAACCACTTCCGCGGCACCCAGGTGCTGACCCCGCCGGAACCGGGCGGCATCGCCGAGCCGGAGCGGGTGCCCGACCTCGCCGAGGTGCGCGGGATGGAAACTGCCAAGCGGGCGCTGGAGATCGCCGCCGCCGGGGGCCACAACCTGCTCCTGGTCGGCCCGCCCGGCGCCGGCAAGTCGATGCTCGCCGCCCGCCTGCCCGGCCTGCTGCCCGACCTTTCGCCGCGCGAGGCGTTGGAGGTCAGCATGATCCACTCGGTCGCCGGGATGCTGGACGGTGGCCGCCTGGTGCGCCGCCCGCCGTTCCGTGAACCGCACCATTCGGCAAGCCAGGCGGCACTGACCGGCGGGGGCAACCGGGCGCGGCCGGGTGAGGTGTCGCTCGCCCATCGCGGCGTGCTGTTCCTCGACGAGTTGCCGGAATTCCCCCGCGTGGCACTGGAGGCGCTGCGCCAGCCGCTGGAGAGCGGGCGCACCACCGTCGCGCGGGCGATGGCCCATGTCACCTATCCGGCCCGGTTCCAGTTGATCGCGGCGATGAACCCGTGCCGCTGCGGCCATCTCGGCGATGCCTCGCGCGAATGCGGCCGTGCGCCGCGGTGCGGCGAAGACTACCAGAACCGGCTGAGCGGCCCGCTGCTCGACCGCATCGACCTTGCCTTGCAGGTGCAGCCGGTCGCCGCCGCCGAACTGTCCCACGCGCCCGCCGGTGAAGCGAGCGGCACGGTCGCCGCCCGGATCGCCGCCGCCCGCGCAGTGCAGCGCGAGCGGGGCGGGGAGGGCGGGGCACCGACCAATGCCGAGGCAGATGCCGGCAGTTTCGCGATCGTCGCCGAGGCGCGGCAACTGGCCGAGCGGGCGGCGGAGAAGCTGCGCCTGTCGCCGCGCGGCTTCACCCGCACGCTGCGCGTCGCCCGCAGCATCGCCGATCTCGCGGGGGCCGAGGCGATCCGCCGTGCCGATGTCGCCGAGGCGCTGGCCTACCGGCTGCGGCTGCCCGGCCGGCCGGGCTGAGCGGCGCTATTGCTGCCCGGTCGCTTCCGGCGTCCGGGCCGCGGTCTCCAGCAGATCGACCGCCTTCAGCCTGTCGCCGGCCAGGAGCGCCTGCCGCGCCTTGCTCAACCGTTCGACCAGCGGCTGCTCGCTCGGCTGATCGGCGCGCGAGGGCTTGACGGCGCGGGTGAGCGCCCGGCTCTCCGCCTGTTCGATGGCGTTCTCGGCCTCGGCGAGCCGCCCGGCGGCCAGGGCATGCAGTGCCGTCTCGATGAAGGCGGCAGGCGGCGCGTTGGCGTCGCGGGCCGCGTCTGCCGCCGGCTGGGCGAGTGCCGGGGCGGCAGCGAGCATGGCCGGCAGCAGCAGGGACAGTGAGCGAGGGCGCATTGCTCTACCTCCGCGGCACCATTGCCGCATGGCGGCAAACGATACTGCTTCAATCGCCGGCGCGGAACGCATCGCTGATCCGGCGCACGCGCCCGGCAGCATCGACCACGATCACGTCGAAGCGAACCCCCGCGCGACCCCAGCCCGGATTGGCGGCCAGCAGCATTTCGGCCGCCGCCAGCAGCCGCGCGCGCTGGTGCCGGCCGAGCGCATAGGCGGCATCGGCCAGCGCCGCCCGCCGCTTCACTTCCACCAGCGCCAGCAGCCCGTCACGCTCGGCGGCCAGGTCCACCTCGCCCGCCGGTGTGCGCAGCCGCCGGCCCAGCACCGTCCAGCCATCGGCGATCAGCGCGGCGCCGGCGGCTTCTTCGGCGGCGAGGCCGCGCGCGTGGCGCGACGGTGTCATATCGGGTGGGTCGCGGCGATGTTCGGCTGCGCCCATTCGCGCACCAGGGTAAAGCCGACGCCGAGCAGCACCGGGCCGAGGAAGACGCCGAGCAGCCCGAATTTCAGCGCACCCCCCAGCACGCCCAGCAGCGTCAGCAGAAACGGCAGTTGCGCCCCGCGGGAGATGAAATACGGCCGCATGATCGAATCGGCGCCGCTGACCGCGATCAGCCCATAGGCGAACAGGAACAGCCCGCGCCAGGTATGGCCGGCGGCGAGCAACCACAGCGAACTCGGCACCCACACCACCGGCGCCCCCACCGGCAGCACAGCGAGCCCGCCCGCCACCACGCCCAGCAGCAGCGGCCGCGGCACGCCGGCAAGCCACAGGCCGAACGTGGTCAACATGCCCTGCGCGACAGCGGTGCCGAGAATGCCATAGACCACGCCGCGCACGGTGTTGCCCGTCACCTCGATCAGCCGGGGGGCGCGCGCGCCGGCGATGCGCACCAGCAGCGCCGTCAGCACCGAGGCGAAGCGGTCACCGGCGGCGTAGAAGAAGAACGCGACGATCAGGGCGAGCACGAAGCCGAGCACGCCGTTGGCGAGGCCGAGCAGCAGCGACAGGCCGAATTCGGCGATCAGGCCGAAATACGGCTTGAAGAATGCGACCATGGCGTCGAGATCGGCGGCCCAGGTGTTCCAAAGATCGGACACCGTATTGCCGATGATCGGCACCTCCGCCAGCCAGGCCGGGGCCTGCGGCAGGCCGGCGGCGACCGCGCTCTGCAACAGCGCGTTGAGATGCTTGGCATCGCTCGCCCCGTCGGGCGCGGCGAGGGCGAGCGGCAGCACCACGATGACGGCGACGATCGTCACCATCAGCAGCGCGGTGCCGGAATGGCCGAGATGCAGATGCTGCCGCAGCCAGACATGCACCGGCCAGGTGGTGAAGGCGAGGATGGCCGCCCACAGAATGGCCGAGAGGAACGGATACAGCACGATCACGCAGCCGATGGCGATGCCGCCAAGCAACAGGCCCATCAGGAGCCGTTCCGTCGTGATCATGCTTCGCGTGTCCGCTGCCGGTTCCCGAAGCGGCGTTCTATCCGCCATGTGCCGGCGGAGTTCAACGCCACCCGATGGTGGCGCAGCGCCCGGCGGATGGTGCGGGCGGTCGGGGTCGAACCGACACTCTGTCGCCAGAACCGGATTTTGAGTCCGGCGCGTCTGCCAATTCCGCCACGCCCGCGCGGGCGCGGATCTAGCTGAATTGCCTTTGCCCCGCCACTCCCCGCCGGGGACGGTTTGCGTGACCCCGGCGGTTCCGCTATAGCGCGCCTCGCGTCATGGTCCCGGATAGCTCAGTCGGTAGAGCAAGCGGCTGTTAACCGCTGGGTCGCAGGTTCGAGTCCTGCTCCGGGAGCCACATTGCAGGGAGGGCGGGCCGCATGCGGCAAATCCGGATCGGCATTGCGGCGTGTGCCCTCGGGGCCGGCCTGTTTCTCGCGGGCGGACCGGCGCGGGCGCAGTTGCTCAACCAGTTGGAAAATGCGGTCCAGGGCGGCGGTGCCGGCGGTGGCCTGCCGTCGGTGAGCCAGGCGAGCCTGCCCAATCTCGCCGGCGTGCTGGAATACTGCGTGCGCAACAACCTGGTGGGCGGCGGCGGCGGCGGGGGTGGCGCATCCTCGATCATGAGTTCGCTGCTCGGCAAGGCCGGCGGCAGCGCCGCCACTGCGACGCCGCAATACCAGGCGGGCAGCAGCGGCAAGCTGGAGACCGGCGGCAACGGCAGCTACGACCTCAACGGCGGCGGCCTGCTCGCCGACCTTAAGCAGCAGGTGTGCAACCTCGTGCTGCAACACGCGAAGTCGCTGCTTTAGGCCGCGCGCCTGATACCCTGATCGGATTGCCTCGCAGGAAGCGATTATAGCAATGCCTTGGACAACGCGGCGGCGAATTCCGCGAAGGAAGCCGAGATCGCCGCTCCCCTGGCCTGTCGCAGTCCGATGTCTGCGACGTATCTCGCGACCCTGATTCCGTCGGCTTCCTGATAATCCGGGCACCGGCGCCTCTCTCGCTCGCCTGTTGGACGAAGATCGCGGATCAGCCGTTCCTTGGCGTTCCTGAACCGTCCAACCGACTGCGTGCCATAATCCACTCTGCGCCAGCAGGGTCGAATCGCCGCCAATGCCGACGGAAACAGCATCCACCACGCCTCGATCTCCCACGCGGGCGTCGCGGCGACCGCGCGGCTGACGCCGGCGGCACGAAGATCTGCGACCATAACTCTGGCATATTCTTCATGCGCCGGTTCCGTCGCGTCGCAGTCACGATGAACGACGGCAATTGCGATTCCCTCCTCAAGATCCTCGGCGAACTTGCAGAGGCTCGCAATTTCCTCTGCCATACCACGACGCTTCGGTCGCGCTGCGCTCCGTGACAGGATCAGCGGCTTTCGGCGCAGCTGAATGGCAACTCCTGCGCAATCTTTGGTGAGAGCACGGATCAGGTGCTGCAATGCCGCACGGTCATTGTGGTCTTCTCCAAAGACGAGAACGATACGACGTCGCATTCAGAGCGTGCCGCCCAATGCGCCGGAGAACCAGAGTTCTCCAAGGCCGTACCCGGCATCCTGTGCCAGTTTCGTAACTTTCGCCGCATCCGCTCGAATCGTCCGGCTGCTTCCGGATCCCCTGTCACGCTCGACCACCACCAATTCCGATGCATCGAGGCGATTCACCAGGGCCGGAGAATGAGTTGCGATAACGATCTGAGTCCGCCTGCTGGCATCACGAATGCGATCCACCAGGCGGTCCAGTGCATGCGGATGCAATCCATGATCCACCTCCTCGATGCAGGTCAGTCGAGGCGGATTCGGGTCGTTCAGCATGGCAAACAGCGCCAGGGCTCTGACCGTTCCGTAGGATGCGCGTGCGAGCGGCGTCACGCCCGTCAGTCGCGTCTCCTTGAGATCGATCCGCACGAATTCGTCCGGACCACCGAGATTCGTGAAAATCAAATCCGAGAATGACGGCAGCACAAAGCGGATATCCTCGACAACATTTTCAAAAAACTCCGAGTACGACGATTTAAGATACAAGAGAAACGGAGCAAGATTGGCAGCATCGGCACGTAGTTGGCTCGTCGTAGGAGCACGATACGGCCGCCGCGTCCGCTCCACGTCGATCTCGAATAGACGAAGCTGTTCGAAAGTCTGGGCGATAGCCTCAATGCCGTCCGCCTCGTATTCCTTGCCAAGCCGGCGCAGTGTCGCAAGGCCAGTCGCGCTTGCCTGTACCGAAAGAGGCGGCGGCGACCGCATTGGCCGACCGGTTTCGACCGGGGCGAATTTCACTTCGCCACCATGCAGCGTGATCCTGCGTCCTCTCCCCGGCACACGCTTTATGACGATTTCCTCCTGGCGCGACACGACGCGCCGCGCCGATGTTTCGCCGTCGCGTGCTCGAATGGCGCCCTCCGAGAAGCTGATGCTGTACTCGTCGAGCGCCTTGGCGCTGGCGTGATCGCTCATGACC
Organism: Pseudomonadota bacterium; assembly: GCA_021847995.1. GTDB lineage: Bacteria > Pseudomonadota > Alphaproteobacteria > Acetobacterales > Acetobacteraceae > JAFKFJ01. The sequence goes on from JAJZNE010000046.1 coordinate 12,019, forward strand.
CCGGATAATTTGAGTTCAATCCTATTGCCCCTTCTGGCGTCGCCGCGAAACAAAAGATGTGCGAATCCGCCCATCCGGTCGATGGCCGGAACCAGGTCCAACCTCGCGACTTCACCCAGGAACCGGAATGCCTGGAGAATGTTCGTCTTGCCGGCCCCGTTCGGCCCTACCAGGACGTTCAGATCGTTCAATTCAAGCGAAAGCTTCCCGAAACTCAGGAAATTTCCCAGTTCGATCTTATGAAGCGTTCGCATGCAGAATGCCGTCCATCCTGTGTCGGGCGACGCCGGAAGACCGTCGGGCAAGAATTCGCGGTTGGTGGCAGCGGGCGTGCACGCCAGTGGTATGCCCCGCTGCCGTCGGTCTGAAAAGCCGCTGCCTCAATTCCGGCGGGCTGGAACTGCGCCATCGCGGCCAGACGCGGGTTCGGGCGGGTTGTCCCTCAGCCCCCGAACACCCGCCGCCCGGCCTTCCACGTCCCGATCACCCGCCCCTCCAGCGCGCGCCCGTCGAAGGGGGTATTCTGGGCCTTGCCGGGCAGGGCGCCGGCGCTGACCTGCCAGATGCGGTCGGGATCGAACAGGCAGAGATCGGCGGGCGCCCCCTTGGCCAGCCTTCCGGCATTCGCACCCAGCAGCCGGGCGGGCGCGGCCGTCAGCAGTTCGATCGCGCGCCCGAGCGGCAGGCTGCCGCCCTGCACCTGGGCAAGCGTCACCGCCAGCAGCGTCGCCAGCCCGGCGCCCCCCGGTGCGGCCTGCGCGAACGGCAGGCGCTTGTCGTCGGCATCGCGCGGGGCGTGGTCGCTGGCCACCGCATCGATGGTGCCGTCGGCCAGCGCCGCCGCGACCGCGGCACGATCCGACTCCGCCCGCAGCGGCGGCGACAGGCGGGCGTAGCTGCGCCAGTCGCCGATCGCCGTCTCGTTGAGGTCGAAATAGGGCGGTGCGGTGTCGCAGGTCACCGCCAGCCCTTCGTCCTTGGCCCGCCGGATCAGCGCCAGCGCCTCCGCGGTCGAGACATGCGCGAAATGAACGGCGCCACCGGTCAGCGCCGCCAGCCTGATGTCGCGCGCCACCAGGATTGCCTCCGCCGCCGCGGGGATGCCGGGAAGGCCGAGGCGGGTGGAGAGTTCGCCCTCGGTCGCCACGCCGCCCTCGGCCAGCGTCGGTTCCTCCGGGTGCTGGACGATGCGGGCGCCGAACGCGGCGGCGTAGGCAAGCGCGGTGCGCATCAGCCGCGCCGGGCCCAGCGCGCGCGCGCCGTCGGTGAAGGCGACCGCGCCGGCTTCGCGCAGCAGGCCGAGTTCGGCCAGTTCCTCGCCGCGGCAGCCGCGCGTCGCGGCACCGTAGGGCAGCACGGTGAGGCTGCCGGTTTCCTCGCCGCGGGCGCGCAGCAGGCGCACCAGGGCCGGCTCGTCGATCGCGGGGCGGCTGTCGGGCAGGGCGGCGACCGTGGTGATGCCGCCGGCCGCCGCCGCCACGGCGGCCGCGGCGACGGTTTCGCGATAGGCACCGCCGGGTTCGCCCAATCCGGCACGCATGTCCACGAGGCCCGGGCACAGCACCGCGCCGGCCCCGTCCACCGTCGCGGCCCCGTCCGGCCGGCCGAGGCCGGGTCCGAGATCGGCGATGCCGCCGTCGCGCACCAGCAATTCGCCGGCGATATCGAGTCCGCTCGCCGGATCGAGCAGGCGGACATTGAGGAACAGCGTGTCGGTCATGCGTCGCCGCCGGCGCGCGCCAGCATGTCGAGCACCGCCATGCGCACGGCGACGCCCATTTCCACCTGCTCGCGGATCACGCTCTGCGTCGGGTGGTCGGCGATCTCGCTGGCAATCTCGACGCCGCGGTTCATCGGTCCGGGATGCATCACCAGCGCCCCCGGCCGCGCCCGCGCGAGTTTCGCTGCATCGAGACCGTAGAAGCGGAAATACTCCCGCGCGCTGGGCACGAGGCCGCGGGCCATGCGCTCCTGCTGGAGGCGCAGCATCATGACCACGTCGGCACCGTCGAGTCCCGCCGCCATGTCGTGAAACACGGCAACGCCGAGCCGCTCCACCGCCGGCGGGATCAGGGTCGGCGGCCCGACCACGCGCACGCGCGCGCCGAGCGCCGTGAGCAGGTGGATGTTGGACCGCGCCACGCGCGAATGCAGCACATCGCCGCAGATGGCAACAACGAGATTGTCGAGCGTGCCGCGGCGGCGACGGAGGGTGAGTGCATCCAGCAGCGCCTGGGTCGGGTGTTCATGGGTGCCGTCGCCGGCATTGACGACGGCAGCATCAACCTTCTGTGCCAGCAGCGCGGGCGCGCCGGAGACGGCATGGCGCACCACCAGCAGGTCGCAGTTCATCGCGTTCAGCGTCGCCGCGGTATCGAGCAGCGTCTCGCCCTTGTTGACGCTGCTGGTGGCGACCGTCATCGTGATCACGTCGGCGCCGAGCCGCTTTCCCGCCAGTTCGAAGCTGGTGCGGGTGCGGGTGGAATCCTCGAAGAACAGGTTGATGAGGGTGCGCCCGCGCAGGCGGTCGCGCGGCGTCTTGCCGGTGCGGTTGAGCAGCACGTAGCTTTCGGCAAGGTCGAGCAATGCCGTGACCGCGGACGGAGGGAGGCCCTGGATCGCCAGCAGGTGTCGCATCGGCGGCAGCACGCAGCCCCTGGCCCCTTGATGTCCCGAGTCGTCCCATTCAGGGTAGCGCCATCGGCGACCGAGGCAAAACCGCCCCCACCGCCGCGCAGGGTCACATCCGCTCCGCACCCCCGGGGTCTTCCGCGCCCGCCGCCTTGACGCTCCTCACCCGCCGCCGTAAACGCCGGATGCGCGGCAATCCGGTGGCGGGCGTAGCTCAGTTGGTAGAGCGCCAGGTTGTGGTCTTGGATGCCGTGGGTTCGAATCCCATCGCTCGCCCCACCTGCCCACACGATGCGGCGCCGCCCGCCCGGCCCGGAGCAGGCCGGGATGTCGCGGCCGTCCTGTATCAGCTGCCGCCGACACCATGGACGCGGAAGAACGCCAGCATCCGGTGCCAGCCATCGGCCGCATCGGCGGCACGGTAGCTCGGGCGGTAGTCGGCGTGGAAGCCGTGCGGGGCATCGGGATAGATGACGATCTCCACCTGCCTGCCGGCTGCGCGGGCGCGGGCGGCGGCGGCCTCCACATCATCCACCCTGATGGCGGCATCCTGACCGCCATAAAGGCCGAGCAGCGGGCATTTCAGCGCCGTCGCGACATCGGCCGCGGTCTTTGGCTGGATCGCGCTGGTGGCGCCTCCGGTCGGGCCGTACCAGGCGACCGCGGCGCGCAGGGCCGGGTTGTGCGCCGCATACAGCCACACGTCGCGGCCGCCGCGGCAGAACCCCGTCACCGCCAGTTGCCGCGGATCGCCGCCGTTCCTTCCGGCCCAGGCGGCAGCGGCATCGAGGTCCGACATCACCTGCGCGTCCGGCGCCCTGGCGATCACCTCGCGGATGATCTGCTGCACGTCCGACATCTTCGAGAGGTCCGCGATGCGGGCATAGAGTTCCGGGGCGATGGCGAGGTAGCCCTGATGGGCAAGGCGGCGGCAGACATCGGCGATATATTCGTGAACGCCGAAAATCTCCTCGATCACCAGCACGGTGGGGAACGGCCCGGCGCCGTCGGGCCGCGCTGCATAGGCGGGAAGGGTGCCGTCGCCGACCGGCAGATGGACCTCTTCGGCCACCAGCCCCGCGCTATCGGTGCGGATCGCCTCGGCATCGACCCGGGTGGTTGCAAGCGTCAGGCCGGCGATCAGGCTTCCCATCATTATCCCGCGCCGCCCCACCGCCGGCCGCGAACCATCGTCCATCGCCCATCCTCCCGCCCCCGCCCGCTGGCGGAGGTAGGCGCGGGCGAGGCGCCGCGCAACCGCCGGCCAGGCTGACGGGGTGCGGCTGATCGTGGCGGCGACAGGTGCCGCTGAAGGTGAGTTGGTTGCGCTCGCCGTTCACAACCGCCGGCGCACCGGCAGAGGGCGGCATCTCCGTCATGCCGCTGCCGTTCACCACCGCAGGCGCATACGCCAGAGCCGGAACGGCGGCGTCGGAGGGGGAGAGCGGGGCATGAAAATCGTCGGCGCCGCGCCGATCGTCTGGGCACTGGCGGCAACGCTGCTCGGTGCGCCCGCTGGCGCCCGGGCCGGGGACGCCGCGGCGGGGGCGGTGACGCTGCATGTCTGGACGGCGTGGGATGCGCAGGCGCCGGAGACGGCTGCCGCACGCCAGCAGCTTGCCGCCTTCGGCACGGCCCATCCGGACATCCGGCTCGACGTGCAGAATTTCGACCCCGGCGCGCTGCACGACCGGTTGGTCGGCGCGATTGCCGGCTCGCAGGTGCCGGATCTGAGCTGGGGGCGGCCGGGATGGCTCGGCGGGTTCGCGCGCATGGGCGCGCTGATGAACCTCGATGCCTTCGCCGCCGGCTGGTCCGCCCGCGCCGCGATCTACCCGGGCGTGCTGGCGGCCCTCAGGGTCGGCGGCCATCTCATGGCACTGCCCGATGCGGTGCGGCCGCGCGCCCTGCTCTACCACGCCGATCTGCTGCGGAACGCCGGCATCACCGCCCCGCCGGCGACGTGGCAGGCGCTGATTGCCGATGCCCAGCGGGTCAAGCTCACCACCGGCGAGGACGGGTTCGGCATCGCCGCCGCCGGAGCGCGGGCGCCGCAGGAACTGGCGATGTATCTCGCGCAGCTTGGCCTGGCGCTTGCCGTGCCGACGCCGGACGGGAAATACCGCAACACCTGGAACGACCATCCCGACCAACTCGCCGCCGCCACCCAGGTCTTCGCATTCTACAGCAATCTGATGGAACGGGGCGCCATCCCGACCGGCGCGGCCGGCTGGGACGGCACCGTGGAGGATGAGAATTTCGCGCTCGGCCGCATCGCTTTCGAAATCAGCGGCATGTGGATGAAGGCGCGCGAGATGCGAACGCCGCAGGCCATGGCGGACGTGGCGATCGCGCCGCCGCCCACCGGTGGGCAGGCGGCGACGTTTTTCGACGTGGACCCGATCTTCCTGTTCAGGGCGACGGCGCATCCGCAGGCAGTGCTGGAACTGGCGGACTTCCTGACCGGACGCGGCTATCAGCTTGCGGTGCATCCGCACGACTCGCCGCGCCGCGACGTGACCGACGACGTGAAATGGAGCGGACCCTTCCTGCGTCTGGCACCGACCGGTGTCGCGCTGCCGCCGGTGCCGATGGGCGGCATCGGCGCGGACATCGGCGCCGCGATCAGGCGTCTCCTGGTGAAGAATGAAGACCCGCCGGAAGTGGCGCGCCGGCTCGGCGCCGACATCAACCGCGACCTGCGTGCGGCCGGGCTGCTCGGCGGCAACGGGTAGCGGGCGGCGCACACCCCTTGCGGCACCGTGCCGGACCGGTGCACGCTCGGCCGATGAACGATGACGATCTGCTGATCGATCCCGCTGCCGAAGTGCGCATCCGGCAGAACCTGGTGCTGGTGGCGCTCGGCCGGCGTCCGGCGGATGTGGCGCTGCGGGTCGATCGGCTGTTCGAGCCGCACACACGCACCTGGCGCCATGACCAGGAGATCGTCATTGCCGGGCGGCGTACCGCCTGGGTCGGTCCCGCCGGAACCTACGCCGGAACCGTCGCCACCCGGCTGGAACGGCCGGGGCTGGCCGCGGTGCCGGGTTTCGGAGAGGTCCACAAGCATATCGAAAGCTCCCATCTGACGCCGGAGTGGGAGGCGGCGCTGGTGCTGCCGCGCGGCAACACCTGGACCTGCGAGGCGAGCCACGAGTTCAGCAACGTCAACGGCCCGCGCAACCTGGAGTTCTGGCTTGCCGCCCGGCGCGCCGGTTCGCCGCTCAAGATCTTCCCGCTGCCCGGCTCCGCGGTGCCGCCGACCGCCTATGAGCACGGCGGCGGCTGGTTCGGGCACGACGCGCAGGCGGAATTCCTCGATGCCAGCCTGATGGTCGCGGGCCTCGATGAGGTGATGGACTGGCCGGCGGTGTGGAACCCGGACAATCCCTCCTACGCGCGGCTGTGGGGCATGATCGGCGCCACCTTCGCCCGCCGCGGCGTGGTGGAGGGGCATGGTGCCGGGCTGCGCGATGCCGCCGCGATCAATGCCTTCGCCGCCGCCGGCCTCGCTTCCGACCATGAGGCGATGACCGCCGGGGAAGCGTGGGAGAAGCTGTCGCACGGCATTTTCCTCGAACTGCGCGTGCATGGCATGGCGGCGGTGATCCCCGACCTGCTGGCGCGCGGCCTTGCCGACTGGTCGCAGGTGGCCTTCACCACCGATGACCGCAGCGCGAGCGATACGCTGCGCGACGGCGCAACCGACCACAATGCACGCCAGGCCATCGCGCTCGGGCTCGCGCCCGAGATCGCGCTGCAATGCGTGACGCTCAATCCGGCGCGGCACATGCGTCTGACACCCTGGGTCGGCAGCATCGCGCCCGGCCGGTTCGCCGATATCGTGCTGCTGCGCGATGTCGCATCGCTCGCGATCGCCGAAGTGTGGGCGGACGGGCAGCCGGTGTCCCGGGGGACCGACTATCTGCCGCCGGTGCCGCGCATTGCGTGGCCGGACTGGGCGACGCAAACGGTCGCCATCGGGCGCCCTCTGACGGCCGCGGATTTCCGCCTCGCCGCCGCCCCCGGCCGCACCTCCATGCAGGCGGCGGTGCTGCGCCCGTTCCATTGGGCGGAGGGGTTCCTGACCGAGGAATTGCCGGTCGCCGACGGCGCGGTGCAGCGCGATCCGGCGCGCAGCATCACCAAGTTCGCGATCGTCGATCGCTACTCCGGCACCGGCGGCGTTGCCCGCATGTTCTGGCGCGGCTGCGGCCCGCGTGATCCCGGCACGGCGCTTGCCTGCTCGGTTGCGCATGACACGCACAATATCTGGGTGGTCGGGTCCGACGATGCCGCGATGGCCGTCGCGGTGAACGCGATCGCCGCCAACCAGGGCGGCTGGGCGCTGGTGCGCGGCGGCGTCGTGGCGGCGACCGTGCGCTATGAAATCGGTGGCCTGATGACCTGCCGCCCGGCGGCGGAACTGGATGCGGACATGCAGAAACTCTACGCCGCAGCGGCAGGGATCGAGTGGATGTACGAGCCGACCTTCCATCCGCGCTGGTATCCCGGATTTCCCGAACGCCTGATCTTCGCCACGCTGACCTGTGCGCCGTGGCAATGGGTGCTGGTGGCGCCGGGCCGCGATGCGCCGGAGGGATTGATCAACGTGCAGACGGGCGCGACCCATCCGGTGGTGTGGTGAGCGGCGGGACGGAGACGGTGCGCGGCGGCGGACTCGATGCGATCTTCCGCTATCGTGCCCGCGGCTCCTCGGCGCGGCAGGAGATGGTGGCCGGCGCGACCACCTTCGCCGCGATGGCGTATATTCTCGCGGTCAATCCGGCGATCCTGGCGGCGGCCGGGATGGACCGTGCCGATTTGGTGATCGCGACCGCCGCGGCGGCGATCTTCGGCAGCACGCTGATGGGGCTGTGGGCCAACCTGCCGCTCGCGGTCGCGCCGGCGATGGGATCGAACGTCGTGCTGACCTATGTCGTGGTCAAGCAGATGGGCGTGCCGTGGCAGGGCGCGCTGGCGATGGTGGCGGCGACCGGCGTGGTGTTCCTCGCCCTCAGCCTGTCGCGGCTGCGCGGCTATGTCGCGCGCGAAGTGCCGGAGGTGCTGAAGATCGGCATCCAGGCGGCCGTCGGCACCCTGATCGTGTTCATCGGGCTGCGCGGCGCCGGATTCATCGTCGCCAATCCCAGCACCTATGTCGGCATGGGGTCGCTCGCGAAACCGCCGGTGCTGCTGACGCTGGCCGGGCTGCTGGCGACGCCGGTGCTGGTGGTGCGCCGCGTGCCGGGTGCGCTGATCCTCTCCATCGCGGCCCTCACCGTGATCGGGCTGGTGGTGCCGGACGGCAAGGGCGGGACGGTGACGCATCTGCCGCACGCCGTGTTCGCCTGGCCGCGCTGGCCGTCGGGAACGTTCGGCCGCCTCGATCCGCTCTGGCTCGCCCGCAACATCATCGTCGCCCTGCCGATCCTGTTCTATTTCATCTGCGCGGAATTCTTCAGCACCCTCGGCACCGTCATCGGTGTCACGGGGGCGGCCGATCTGCGCGGCAGGGACGGCAGCATTCCGAACGCGACCGCGGTGTTCGCGACCGACGCGCTGTCCTCGATCGTCGGGCCGATCTTCGGTACCTCCGTCGTCACCGCCTATATCGAGAGCGTCACCGGCGCGCAGGCGGGCGGGCGCAGCGGCCTCACGGCAATGACCGTCGCCGCGCTGTTCGTGGTGTCGCTGTTCCTGTGGCCGGTGTTCGTGATCGTGCCGGCCCAGGCGACGGCCCCGGCGCTGGTCCTGGTCGGCGTGCTGATGATGCAGGGGCTGGCGCGCATCGACTTTGCCGATTTCGCCAATGCCGTGCCGATCGTGCTGACGCTCCTGGTCACGGTGCTGAGCAACAACCTGATCAACGGCATGGCGCTCGGCACGTTCAGCTACATCCTGATCGCGCTCGCCGGCGGCCGGGGGCGGGAGGTGAGCGGCGTGGTATGGGGCCTCGGTGCGGTGTTCGTCGCCTTCTGGGTGGTCACGACGACGCTGATGTGATTCCAGGCCACGGAAAGACCGACCCTTCCGTTCTTTCGGCGGCTTGGTATGCGCGCCGTGCAGCCGATCCGCCCGCCGCGATCGCGCGGGTCAGAATGCCTCCTCCTCCATCGCCATCATCGCCGCCTTGCCCGATTTGATGGCGAGGTAGAGGCCGCCCGCCTGCGGCAGGATGCGTTCCATGTAGAACCGTGCGGTGGTGATCTTGGCGGTGTAGAAGGCGGCGTCGGGGCCGGCCTGCGGCAGCTTCGCCGCCGCCGCCAGTGCCATGCGCGCCCAAATGAAACCCAGCGCCACCAGCCCGAACAGGCGCAGATACTCGCTCGCCGCCGCACCCGCCTCCTCGGGATCGGCCATCCCCTTGCCGGCGATCTCCGCGGTCGCGCCCTGCAGGGCTGCGAAGGCGCGGCCGAGGGCATCGAGCAGGGCGGCGTGCACGGGTTCGCCCCTGTGCGCCTCGATGAAGTCGCTGACCGGGTGGAAGAAGCTGCGCAGCAGCCGGCCGGTGTCCTGCGGCAGCTTGCGTCCGACCAGATCGAGCGCCTGGATGCCGTTGGTGCCCTCGTAGATCATGGCGATGCGGGCGTCGCGGACATACTGCTCCATGCCGTGATCGCGGATATAGCCGTGGCCGCCATAGACCTGCACGCCGAGGTTGCTCGCCTCGAACCCGAGATCGGCGAACAGCGCCTTGACCACCGGCGTCATCAGCGCGGTGAAATCCGCGGCGTCCTGGCGCAGTTCCGGATCCTCCGCCCGCTCCGCCTCGTCCATCCGCCGTGCTACCCAGCCGGCGAGCGCGCGGCACCCTTCGGCATAGGCGCGCATGGTGAGCAGCATGCGCCGGATGTCGGGATGCACGATGATCGGATCGGCCGGCAGATCGGGCCGCCGCGCACCGGCCAGCGCACGGCCCTGCAGGCGTTCGCGGGCATAGGCGACGGCCCCCTGATAGCTCGCCTCCGCCAGCCCCAGCCCCTGCACGCCGACCGACAGACGCTCGCTGTTCATCATCGTGAACATTGCCGCCATGCCCTTGTGCGGCGCGCCGACCAGCCAGCCGGTCGCATTCTCGAAGGCGAGTTGGCAGGTGGCGGAGGCACGGATACCCATCTTGTGCTCGATGCCGGTGCATATCACGCCATTGCGCGCACCGGGCTGCCCATCGTCATCGGGGAGGAATTTCGGCACCAGGAACAGGCTGATGCCCTTGATGCCTGGCGGCGCATCGGGCAGCCGTGCCAGCACCAGATGGATGATGTTCGCGGTCAGGTCGTGCTCGCCGGCCGAGATGAAGATCTTGTTGCCGCTGATGCGGTAGCTGCCGTCCGGCTGCGGCACCGCGCGCGTGCGCACGAGGCCGAGATCGGTGCCGCACTGCGCCTCGGTCAGGCACATCGTCCCCGACCATGTGCCATCGACGAGCTTCGGCAGATAGCGCGCCTGCAAGCCCGGCTCGGCATGGCGCGCGATCGCCTGACAGGCGCCGGAGGAAAGTCCGGGATAGGTGCCGAAGGCGAGGTTGGCGCCGCAGATCATTTCTTCCACGGCCTTGGCGATGCTGTGCGGCAGACCCTGGCCGCCCCAGCGCGGATCGGCACCGAGCGCGGTCCAGCCGCCATCGCAAAAGGCACGGTACGCCGCTGCGAACCCGGCCGGCGTGCGCACCACGCCGTTCTCCAGCCGGCAGCCTTCGGCATCGCCGCTGGCATTGAGCGGCGCCAGCACCTGCTCGCACAGCGTCGCCGCCTGATCGAGGATGCTGTCGATCAGGGCCGGAGTCAGGTCGGCAAGGCCGGGCAGATCGGCAAGGCCGGCGCCGCCGTGCAGTTCGTGGAGCACGAAGCGCAGATCGCGCAGGGGGGCTTTGTAGCACTGCATCGGGTCAGTTCCTCAGCGGCTTGCCGGTCGCGAGCGTATGGGCGATGCGGGCGAGCGTGGGCGGGGTGCGGATCAGGCGCAGGAAGGCCATGCGCTCCAGCGCCAGCATCTGCTGTTCGCTGACCACATCGACCGGATCGGTCCCGCCGCCGGTCAGCACCTCGGCCAGCGCGTCGGCGACGGTCACGTCGTGTGCGGTCGCGATGCCGCGCCGCCGGACTGCCTCGGCCGCCAGCCGGAAGCCGGCGCGCCCGGCCGGACCGGGCAGCACGAAGGACGGCGGCGGCGGCGGCGCATAGCCTTCGATCAGCGCGCAGGCACGGGCTTTCGCATCCGCCAGCAGCCGGTCGCGGTTCATCGTGATTCCGTCGGTATCGCGCAGGAACCGCTTGTCCCTGGCGTCATGCGCGGATTTCGCCACGGTTGCGGTGCTCACGGTCTCGAACACCTTTCCCGGCGCCGGCATCGGCCCGCGCGGCAGGCTTCTGTCGGCAAACCAGCGTGCCAGCATCTCGCCATTGCCGCCCCATCCGGGAATCAGCCCGACCCCGCATTCGACGAGGCCGATATAGGTCTCGGCATGCGCCTGCACCGCGTCGGCATGCAGCACGATCTCACAGCCGCCGCCCAGCGTCATCCCAGCGGGCGCCGCCACCACCGGGAACGGGGCATATTTCAGCGCCTTCAGCGCCGCCTGTCCGGCGGCGACGGACTTCGCGATCTCGCTCCAGGCGGCGATGTTGGCGGCGAACAGCGCAAGGCCGATGTTGGCGCCGAGGGAAAAATTCTCCCCCTCATTGTAGATCACCAGTGCCCTGAACCGTGCCTTCACGGTCTCGATCGTCTGCATCAGCAGCGCGATCGTCTTGTCGTCGAGCGTGTTGCCCTTCGACGTGAACTCGAAGCACGCCACCCCGTCGCCGATGTCCCACAGCGCGGCGGAGGCATTCTTCAGCACCGGCTGGCCGGCCCTGCGGATGTCCTCCAGCAGCAGCACGCCGTCGGGACGGCGGATATCATGATACGCGCCGTCGAGGCCGAGATGCTGCCGGCGCCCCCCTTCGCTGCGATAGAAGCTGCGGCCGGCGGCATCGTCCAGCAGCTTCGGCACTGCGATGCCGTCCGCGCGCAGCCGCTCAGCGAGCCATGCGGCGCCGATGCGGTCGATCAGTTCGAACGGGCCATAGGACCAGCCATAGCCGAGCCGCATCGCGTCATCGACCGCCAGCACCGAATCGGCCGCCTGCGGCAGCAGCGAGGCGGCATAGGCGAGCGTCGGCAGCAGCACGCGCGATGCATAGCGGGCCGCCCGGCCCGGTCCGGCCAGCAATGCACGCATGTCGCCTGCGGCATCCCTGATCTCCGGCAGGTCGGGGGCGCGCACGGCGCGGTATTCGCCGCTGCCGAGGTCGATCGCCTGCTTCTCGCGCGCGGCGCCGCGCCCAACCAGGCGATAGAATCCGCCTTTGCCCTTCCGCCCGGTGTAGCCGTCCGCGATCATGCGCGCGATCAGCGGGATTTCCCGGTCGATCGCGTGGAACGGATCGTCGTTCGGCAATGCCCGCCGCATCGAGGCGTTGACCTGCGGGCCGATATCGAGACCGACCAGATCGAGCAGCCCGAACACGCCGGTTTTCGGGAACCCGAATGGCCGGCCGATGATCGCATCCGCGTCCTCGACCGTGATGCCGAGCGCGAACGCCTCCGTCAGCGCACGCTGGATCCAGTAGATGCCGAGCCGGTTGGCGATGAATCCAGGGCTGTCGGCGCAGCGCACCACCGATTTGCCGAGAGCGTGGTCGGCGAAGCGCGTCACTTCGTCCAGTATCTCCGGCGCGGTTTCCGGCCCGCCGACCACCTCCAGCAGCCGCATGTAGCGCGGCGGGTTGAAGAAATGCGTGACCAGGAAATCATGCCGGAACGCCGCACTCATGCCCTCCGTCAGCAGGCGCAGCGGGATCGTCGAGGTGTTGGAGCTGATCGCGCTGCCCGCCCGCCGCACCGCGTCGAGCCGGCGATAGAGCGCCCGCTTCACCTCGGGCCGCTCGGTCACCGCCTCCACGATCCAGTCGCAATCGGCAAGCTGGCCCAGATCGTCATCGATGTTGCCGGTGCTGACCAGCTTCGCCGCGTCTTTGTGCATGAATGCGGCGGGGTCGGCGGTCAGCATCCGCGCGACCGCGCCGCGCGCCAGCGTGCTGCGCTCCGACGCCCCCTCCGGCACGATGTCGAGCAGCACGGCCCTGACGCCCGCATTGGCCACCTGCGCCGCGATCCCGGCGCCCATCGTGCCGGCACCGATCACGCCCACCTTGCGGATTGCGTCCATCACATGCGCTCCAGGATGGTCGCGATGCCCTGGCCGCCGCCGATGCACTGCGTGGCCAGCGCGAAGCGTCCGCCCTCCCGCGCCAGCAGGGCCGCGGCCTTGCCGGTGATGCGCGCGCCGGTCGCGCCCAGCGGATGACCGAGCGCGATCGCGCCGCCATCGATGTTCAGCGTCGCATCGCGCAGTTCGAGATCGCGGGCGCAGGCAAGCGCCTGGCTCGCGAATGCCTCGTTCAGCTCGACGACATCGATCTCGCCGATGGTGATGCCGGCGCGCCGCAGCGCCTTGCGCGTCGCGATCACCGGGCCGATGCCCATGATCTCCGGCGCGCAGCCGGCAACAGCGATGCTGCGGATGCGCGCGAGCGGCGTCATCCCGGTGCGCGCGGCATAGGCCTCGCTCACCACCAGCACCGCCGCGGCGCCGTCGGTGAGCGGGGAGGAAGTGCCCGCCGTCACCGTGCCTTCGGCATCGAACGCCGGCTTCAGCGCGGCGAGGCCGGCCGCCGTGGTGTCGGGGCGGATGCAGCCGTCGGCGTCGATGGTGCGGCCCTGCGCCTGGATCGGCACGATCTCATCCGCAAGTCTGCCTGCCGCCTGCGCGGCGGCGGCGCGGGCATGGCTGCGCGCGGCGAATTCCTCCTGGGCTGCGCGGGGGATTTGCCATTGCCGCGCGACGTTCTCGGCGGTTTCGCCCATGCCCATGTAGGCGCCCGGCCGCGCGCCGGCCAGCGCCGGATTGGGCAGCGGGTTGAACCCCATCATCGGCACCCGCGACATGCTTTCCACGCCGGCGCAGATGAACGCCTCGCCGGCGCCGAGCGCGATCTGCCCGGCGGCGATGTGGATCGACTGCATGGAGGAGCCGCAGAACCGGTTCACCGTCATCCCCGCGACGGTCAGCGGCAGATCGGCCAGCAGCGCCACCAGCCGGCCGGCATTCAGTCCCTGCTCGGCTTCCGGGAACGCGCAGCCAAGGATGAGGTCCTCGATATCCTCGGGCGCCGCCTTCGTCCGTTCGATCAGCGCGCGGATCACCTGGGCGATGAGATCGTCCGGCCGGACCCGCGCGAGCGCGCCCCTGGTCGCGAAATGGAATGGCGAGCGGGCATAGCCCGCGATGACGGCGCCGGTCATGCGCGGCGGTCTCCTCTGCTGGCGGGTTCAGTCGGCGGCGTCGCGGCTTGCCGCCAGGGCGGCTTCGGCCTGCGCCAGGATATCGCCGAGTTCGCTCATCGCCTGTTCCAGCGCGGCACGTTGCAGCGCCAGCTGGTCAAGCCGCGCGGTGACGGCATCGCGCAAATGCCGCAGCTGCGCGCGCTGCGTCAGATCGGCATCATAAAGGTCGAGATAGTCGCGGATTTCGGCCAATGAGAAGCCGAGCCGCTTGCCGCGCCGGATCAGGATCATGCGGGCGCGGTCGCGCTGCGAATAGACCCGCGTGGCGCCGGCCCGGCCGGGCGCGATCAATCCCCTGTCCTCATAGAACCGGATGGCGCGTGGCGTCAGCCCCAGCTCGCGGCCGAGTTCGGTGACGGTGTAGAACCGATCGGCCATGTCTCCTCCGTATTCGGCAGGAGGCTAACCTATACGTCAACCGTCGGCCACGCAAGCGGTGGCGGCGCGGTAGCGGGGCCGTTTCCCGGCGCCGCGGCGTCTGCCGGGACGGTGTCCATTGCCCGCGCCGGCCGGCGCGTGCTACCCGCCGCGCCATGCTGAAACCCCTGCTGCGCCGGCCGGCAGCGCAGGCGCTGCTGGCGGCGCTGCTGGGACGCTATCTGGCGCTCGCGCTCCGCACCACCCGCTGGACGCTGCACGGCGCCGAGCATGTCGCCCCGCATTTTGCCGGCGAACCCGCGGTGGTGGCATTCTGGCACGAACGCCTGCCGTTGATGCCGGCGCTGTGGCGGCGGGCGCAGCTTGAGCGGAGGGCGGCCCGCACCTCGATCCTGGTCAGTCGCCACAGCGACGGGCGTTTCATCGGCGATCTGATGCGCCGCTTCGGCCTCGACGTGGTCCACGGCTCGACGGCAAGGAACGGCGAGGACCGCGGCGGGGCGGCGGGGCTGCGCATCCTGCTGGACCGGCTCGCCGGCGGCGCGCATGTCGTCATCACCCCCGATGGGCCGAGAGGGCCGCGGCGGAGGGCCGCGCCGGGGGTGGCACAGCTCGCCGCCCTTTCCGGCCGAAGGGTGCTGCCCTGCGCCGCTCAGACCAGCCGCCGCCGCGTGCTCGGAAGCTGGGACCGCATGGTGCTGCCGTTGCCGTTCGGCCGCGGTGTCATCGTCTGCGGCGCCACCATCGCGGTGGCGCGGGAAGATGCCGCCGCGGCGCTGCCGGCGATTGCCGCCGCCCTCGATGACGCCGCCGCCCGGGCCGACCGCCTCTGCCGATGATCGCGACCCTCTATGCCGCCGCCGCCGGCCTCGCGACCCCCGGCCTTCGGCTGCTGCTGGCGCGCCGGCTGCGGCGCGGCCGGGAGATCGCCGCCCGGCTCGCGGAGCGGCGGGGCCTTGCCGACACGCCGCGGCCGCAGGGTCCGCTGCTGTGGCTGCACGCGGCCAGCGTGGGAGAGAGCGTGTCGGTGCTGCCGCTGCTGGCGGAGCTGCACCAAGCAGCGCCGCCGCTTGCGGTGCTGTTCACCACCGGCACCGTCACTTCCGCCGCATTGCTGGCGCAGCGGGCGCAGCACGGGGGCATGGTGCATCAGTTCGTGCCGCTCGACGTGCCGCGCTGGGCGCGACGCTTTCTCGACCATTGGCGGCCCGACCTTGCCGTGTTCGTGGAGAGCGAAATCTGGCCCAATCTGCTCGCCGCCGCCCGGTGCCGCGGCATCCCGACAGTGCTGCTGAATGCCCGCCTGTCGGCGCAGAGCCACGCGCGCTGGCGGCGTCTGCCCGGCTTTGCCCGCGCCCTGTTCGGCGGCTTCGCGCTGGTGCTGGCGCAATCGGAGGGCGATGCGGCCCGGCTGCGGGCGCTCGGCGCCGGGGTGGTGGAGGTGCCGGGCAACCTGAAATTCGCCGCCGCACCGCTGCCGGCGGCGGCGGACCAGGTTGCCGCCCTGCGCGCCGGCATCGGCCCGCGGCCGGTCTGGCTGGCCGCCAGCACCCATCCGGGTGAGGACGCGGCGGTGCGCGCAGTGCATCTGGCCCTGGTCGCGCATCATCCGGCGCTGCTCACCGTCGTCGTGCCGCGCCATCCCGAGCGTGGCGCGGCGGTCGCCGCCGCGATGGGCGGGCTTGCCGTGACGCGCCGCGCGCTGCGGCAGGGTCCGCCGGCCGCGGCGGGGGTGTGGGTCGCCGACACGCTGGGGGAACTCGGGCTGTTCTATGCCTCGATTGGTGTGGTCTTCGTCGGCGGCAGCCTGGTCGCGCATGGCGGGCAGAACGTGCTGGAGCCGGCACGGCTCGGCTGTGCCGTTGCGGTCGGCCGATGGACCGCCAATTTCGCCGAGCCGGTGGCCGCCCTGCGCGCCGCCGGCGGCCTCGTGGAGGTCGCGGATGCGGCCGCACTCGCGGCCTGGGTCGATGCCATCCTGCGCGATCCGGCGCAACGCGCGGCGATGGGGAGCGCGGCGCAGGCGGTCGCGACGCGCGATGCAGACCTGCCGCGGCGCATCGCCGCACGGCTGCTCGCCATGCTGCCGGCCGCGTGATGGCGGCGCCCGCCTTCTGGCAGCGGAACGGGGTGCTGCCGCTGCTGCTGGCGCCGGCGGCGGCACTGGTGGCGGCGGCGGCGGCGCGGCGGGCGGCGCGGCCGGGCTGGCGTGCGCCGGTGCCGGTGTTCTGCTGCGGCAATGCCACCGTGGGCGGGACCGGCAAGACCACGCTTGCCCTCGATCTCGGCGGCCGGCTGCAACGGCGCGGCGCGGCGGTCGCGTTCCTCACGCGCGGCTATGGCGGGCGCCTGCGCAGGCCGCACCTCGTGGCGCCGGACCGCGATTGCGCGGCGCTGGTCGGTGACGAGGCGCTGCTGCTGGCCCGGCTCGCCCCCACCTATGTCGGCGCCGACCGCGCCGCAACGGCGCGGGCCGCGATCGCGGACGGGGCGGCGGTGCTGGTGATGGACGACGGCCTGCAGAACCCGACGCTGTGCCGCGACACCGCCCTGCTGGTCATCGATGGCGCCACCGGGTTCGGCAATGGGCGCGTGCTGCCCGCCGGGCCGCTGCGCGAGCCGGCCGCCGCCGCCGCCGCGCGCTGCCGGGCCGCGGTGCTGATCGGCCCCGACGACACCGGCGCCTGCCGCCTGCTGCCGCCGGGGATGCCGGTGCTGGCCGCCTTTCTGGCGCCGACGCGCGACGATCTCGGCGGGCGCCGCGTGTTCGCGTTCGCCGGCATCGGCCGGCCGGACAAGTTCTTCGCCCTGCTCACGGCGAGCGGTGCCGAACTCGCAGGGCACCGGGCCTTTCCGGACCATCACCGCTTCACCCGCGCCGAACTGGACTTCGTGCTGGCCGAGGCGCGGCGTCTTCACGCCATGCCGCTGACGACGCCGAAGGACGCCGTGCGCCTGCCGCCCGCCCTGCGCGCCGAGGTCGAGGTTTCCGGCGTGCGCCTCGTCTGGCAGCAGGAGGCGGCGATCGAGGCGCTGCTCGGGCGATGAGGATGCAGGCCATCCTGCACCGGCTGGAGGCGGCGCTGGTCTGGGCCGGGCTTGCCGGGCTCAGGGCGCTCGGGCCGGTGGCGGGGTCGGCGCTGGCCGGCCGGGCGGCGCGCGCGATCGGGCCGCTGCTGCCGGTCTCGCGCATCGCCGATGCCAATCTGCGCCTCGCGCTGCCGCAGCTCGATGCCGGCGCACGGCGGCGCGTCGTGCGCGGGGTGTGGGAGAATCTCGGCTGCACCATCGGCGAGCTGGCCAACCTCGACCGGCTGCGGCGCAGCGCTGCCGGGCCGGGCTGGGAACTGGTGGGGGAGGGGCATCTGCTGGCGGTGAAGGCGGCCGGAGTGCCGGCGATCGTTGTCGCGGGGCATCTCGCCAACTGGGAGATGCTGACGCCGATGGGCGCGCAGATCGGCATGCGCGTCGGCGGGTTCTACCGCGCCGCCGGCAACCCGCATGTCGATCGCCTGGTCAACCGCCTGCGCCGGATGGCGGCGGGGGATGGCGTGCCGATGTTCGCCAAGGGCGGGGAAGGCGGGCGGGCGGCGCTGGCGCACCTGAAGGCCGGCGGCCTGCTCGGCATCATGGCCGACCAGAAGCAGAATGACGGCATCGCGGCCCCGCTGTTCGGCCATCCGGCGATGACCTCGGCCGCGGCGGCGGCGTTCGCGCTGCGCTTCCGTTGCCCGGTGCTGCCGATGCATTGCGAGCGCATCGGACCGGCGCGGCTGCGCATCGTCTGCGAGGCGCCGTTGCCGCTGCCCGACAGCGGCGACCGCGGCGCCGACATCCTCGCCCTGACCACGGCGATCAACCGGCGGCTGGAGGGGTGGATCGGCGCCCGGCCGGACTCGTGGCTGTGGCTGCACCGGCGCTGGCCGAAGGAGACGTATCGATGACCGGGCGTGCCGCACTGTTCGACCTCGACGGAACCCTGGTGCGCTCCGGCCCCGGCATCATGGCGGCGGTGCGCGGGGCGATGGCGCGGCTCGGCCATCCGATCGATCCCGGGGAGGATCTTTCCTGGGCGGTCGGGCCGCCGCTCGCCGACGTGTTCCTGCGGCTGCTGACGCCGTTCGCCGCCGCTGCCCGGCTGGAGGAGGCGATGGCGCTCTATCGCCGCGCGCATCGCCGCAATCTGATCGCCGGCACGCCGCTCTATCCCGGCATCACCGAGGCGCTGGCGGCGTTCGCGGCCGCCGGCTGGACGCTGTTCGTCGCCACCTCCAAGCCGGTCGCGGTGGCACGGCCGATCGTCGCCGCGCATGGCCTGCTGGCGGCGTTCCGCACCGTCCACGGCGCCATCGACGATACCACGATGGCGCACAAGCCGGAGCTGCTCGCCCACATCCTGCGCACCGAAGGGCTGGCGGCGCGGCGGACGGTGATGATCGGCGACCGCAGCTTCGACGTCGCCGGCGCCCATGCCAACGGGGTGCGGGCGGTCGGCGTGTTGTGGGGCTATGGCGGGGCGGCGGAGCTGGAGCAGGCGGGGGCCGACGCCATCGCCGGCAATCCGGCCGAACTGCTGGAGCGTGCCAGCGCCCTGGTTCAGAGCGGCAGCGCGCCCTGACGCCGGTCCCCGCGCGCGGCGCTCGCGCGCACCGATCCGTCGGCGAATTCGAGGCGCAGCGCCGCCCCCGGCCGTATCGCGGCGGCGCTGGTCAGCGGCTCCCCGGCCGCGCCGGGTGCATCGGCGAACACGGCGGCATAGCCGCGCGCCAGCACGGCGCGGTGGGAGACCGATTCGAGCCGCGCCGCCAGCCCTTCCAGCCGCGCCCGTGCCTCCCGCAGGCGCGCATGCAGGGGGGCGTCGGACAGGCGGGGCAGGGGGCGGGCGGCGATCGCCTGGCGCAGCGCGGCACTTTGCCGGGCGGCGAGCAGCGTGAGGCTCGCGCGCCGCGCCGCGATCAGCGCCGCGGGGGCGACCAGGTGGCGCTCGACATCGACCAGCCGCGCCCGCCAGCGCCGCGCGAGGTTGGGCAGCGCGAGGGCCAGCCGCGCCGCGCGGTCATCGAGCCGCTGGCGCGCGGCCCCGAGCACGCCGGCAAGGTCGGGCAGGCCACGTTCGGCGCGATCGAGGCGCAGGCGCTCGGTCCGCAGGATGTTCCGGGCGGCGGCGGCGAGCCGCGCGGCCTTCTGCTGGAGGTCGGCGGCGAGATCGCTGCGGGAGGGAACGGCAAGCTCCGCCGCCGCGGTGGGCGTCGGCGCGCGGCGGTCGGCGGCGTGATCGATCAGGGTCGTGTCGGTCTCGTGCCCCACCGCCGAGATCAGCGGGATCGTGCAGGCGGCGGCGGCGCGCACCACCGCCTCGTCGTTGAACGCCATGAGGTCTTCGAGGCTGCCGCCGCCACGCGCGACGATCAGCACGTCGGGGCGCGGGATCGGGCCGCCGGGCGGCA
>JAJZNE010000161.1 GCA_021847995.1 Pseudomonadota bacterium
GGTCGCCGCCAGGTCCTCCAACCCACCCCACCTCACCACCCACGCGGGGTGGAGCAGCCCGGTAGCTCGTCAGGCTCATAACCTGAAGGCCGCAGGTTCAAATCCTGCCCCCGCAACCACCTTGACTGGACTTGAACAGTGGCTTCCGAAAAGCTGTTGCTGGCCAGCGGCTTGCGGGGAGGTAAGGTAACAGGGGCAGAACTCCGGGCATCGAGGTTGCGGCCAAGGGCCGAGCCCCTATTGGCGCCGTGCCGCCCGAGTGGCGAGTCGCAAAAGTCACACTGCCAGCCGGATTGCTCGGCTGGCTAATTCTCCCGATTGGCAACGGCAGCGTTTTGCGATTCAAGCTGTGTGTGACCCAGCCGCCGGACCTTGACGCGCTGACACCCGGCCAGTTGAAGGAACTGGTCATCCAACTGTTGGGTGAGGTTGCGCAACTGCGCCAGACCGTGGTGCGGCAGCGCGAGGAGATCGCCCGGCTGAAGGGACTGAAGGGCCGTCCCGCGATCAAGCCGAGCGGCATGGAGACAGCAACCGAGCCGCGCCGGCCATCCAAACGAGACAAGCGCCGCCACGGCAAGGTCAGGCCGCGGGTCAAAGTGGAGGATCGGGTGCTGCCGGTTGCTGCACCGGCAGGATCGCGCTTCAAAGGCCATGAGACCGATCTGGTGCAGGACCTTGTGCTATCAGTGCAGGCGATCCGCTATCAGCGCGAGCGCCGGGTGACGCCGGATGGCCGCACCATCATCGCGCCCTTGCCGGAGGGAACCACGGGACACTTCGGTCCCGAGCGGCGCCGCTTCGTGCTGATGCCCTACCATCAAGGGCAATCGACGCTGCCGCGTCTGACGGCCTTGCTGCAATCTCTGGGGGTCGCGATCAGCAAGCGAGAGGTGCAGCGGCTGCTGACGGAGAAGCACGATAGCTTCCTTTCCGAGGTGAACGAGGTGCTGCACGCCGGATTGCAGGCTGCGTCCTGGGTTTCGGTGGATGACACCGGGGCGCGGCACAAGGCCGCCAACGGCTTCTGCACCCGGATCGGCAATGACTGCTTCACCTGGTTTGGCACGCGCTCATCGAAGAGCCGCCTGAACTTCCTCGGCCTGCTGCGTGCCGGCCATACCGATTACGTGCTGAATGACGCTGCTTTTGGCTATATGCGCGACCACGCTCTGTCGGCGGCGCTGATCGCTCGGCTGGCCGAACAGCCGCAGACCAGCTTTGCCGACCAGCCCGCCTGGAACGCACATCTCGACCGGCTCGGCTTCACCGCGCTGACCACCACGCCAAACCCGGTGCAGATCGCCACGGAAGGCGCACTCTGGGGCAGCATTTACGCCCACGATTTGCTGTGCGACACGGTGGTGCTGAGCGACGATGCAGGACAATTCGCCGTGGGCTACCATGCGCTGTGCTGGGTGCACGCCGAGCGGCTGGTGCACAAGCTGGAGGCCTTCACCGACGCGAACCGTGCCGCCCAGCAGCGGATGCGCACGCTGATCTGGGACTTCTACGCCGATCTCAAGGCATACCGGGCCAACCCCGACAAACGCCGCCGCCAGGCATTGCGCGCGCGGTTCGACCGCATCTTCCGCCGCCGCACCGGCTTCGTCTCGCTGGATCGCCTGCTTGCACGTCTCCATGCCAACAAGGCCGAGTTGCTGATGGTGCTGGACCGACCCGAAACGCCGCTCAACACCAATGGCTCCGAGAACGACATCCGCAGCCAGGTCACCCGACGCAAGGTCAGCGCCGGAACCCGCAGCGACCAGGGCCGCGACTGCCGCGATGCCTTTCTTGGTTTGGTCAAGACCTGCGCCAAGCTCGGCGTGGCGCTCTGGGATTACCTCGGCAATCGGCTCGGTGTTCCGGGATGCCAAGACATCCCACCACCACTTCCCGACTTCATCCGCTGCCGCGGCCAGCCCGCCTGATGCCGGCGGCTGCCCGGAGTTCTGCCCCTGTTGCCCTTACCTCCCCGCAAGTCGCTGGCCAGCAACAGTTTTTTGGAAGCCACTGTTCAAGTCCGGGTTAGCTTGGTTGCGGGGTGCCCGTCGTTCAGTCGGGCGGCGGCGCGTCGAAGCCGGCGCCGGCGCTGGGCGGGTCCACCAGCAGATCGTCGCGCCGTGGCAGGTCACGCACATCATTCAGGCCGAACTGGGCCAGGAAGGCCGGCGTCGTTCCCCACAGCGTCGGCCGGCCCGGCGTCTCCCGCCGCCCGCGCGGCGCGATCAGCCCGGCTTCCAGCAGCGCGTCCAATGTCGCCTGCGCCAGGGCGGCCCCGCGTATGTCCTCGATATCCCCGCGCGTCACCGGCTGATGATAGGCAACGATCGCCAGCGTTTCCATTGCCGCGCGCGGCAGCCGCCGCGGCACCTGCACCACCTTGCGCAGCCGCGGCCCGAGATCGGCGGCGGTGCGGAACTGCACGCCGCCGGCCACCTCCGCCAGTTCCACCCCGCGCCCGGCATAGCGGCCCCGCAAGACGGCCAGCACCGCCTCCGGCTCCGTTCCCTCCGGCAGCACCTGGGCGAGCTGGCGGGCGGAAACCGGGGTCGCCGAGGCGAACACCAGGGCTTCGGCCAGCCGCAGCGCGTCCTCCGTCACCGCCTCGTCATCCGCCATCGCCACTGCCCTTGCGCACCAGGATGGGTCCGAATGCGGCGTCCTGCCGCAGCCGCAGCGTGCCGTCGCGCGCCAGTTCCAGCCCGGCCAGCAGCGTGCTGGCCAAGGCTGCACGACGTTCCAGCGCGCCGCCCAGCCGTTCCGGCAGAAACTGATCGAGGCTCGCCCAGTCCGGCAGCCGGCCGAGCAGCGTGCCCAGCCGGCGCAGGGCGTCCTGCACGCCCCACAGCGTCATCGGCTGCGGCCGGTAGCGCCGCGCGCCTGCCCCGCGCCGCAGCGCGCCGAGATAGGCGCGCAGCAGCGCCGGCAGATCGGTGGCGAGGCGGGAGCGGTCGGTTTCCGTGAATCCCTCCGGCGCGCCACGGGCGAACACGTCCTGCCCCAGCACTGTCCGCATGCCGAGCCAGCGTACCGCCGCGCGCATGCGTTCCAGGTCGAGCAGCCGCGCCGCCAGCACCTCCGCCGCTTCCTCGCCTTCCTCCGCGGCATCGCTGCCGGCGGGCAGCAGCAGCCGGCTTTTCAGCCAGGCGAGCCAGGCCGCCATGACCAGCCAGTCCGCCGCCAGTTCCAGCCGCACCGCCCGTGCGCTCTCGATCACCGCCAGATATTGCTCGACCAGGGAAAGAATGGAGATGCGGGCGAGATCGAGCTTCTGCGCCCGCGCCAGATCGAGCAGCAGATCGAGCGGCCCCTCGAACCCGTCGAGCCGCAGCAGCAGCGCGGCGGCGCCCTCAGTCATCGCCGAGCAGGGCGGTTCCGGCCTGCGGCTGTCCGGCGAGGGCGAGCACCAGCCGGAACGCCGGCTCCGCCATCGCGCCGAGCAGCGTCCGCAGCGGATCGAACGCATATCCCGCCGAGCGCGCCAGTGCCGGCACGACGAACAGCAGCAGCAGCACGACGACGATGCCGTAACGCTCAAGCCGCGCCCAGCGCCGCGCCAGCGCCAGTGGCAGCAGGCCGACCGCGATGCGCCCGCCGTCCAGCGGCGGCAGCGGAATCAGGTTGAAGGCGCCGAGCACGATGTTGGCCAGCATGAAATAGAACAGGAATTGCAGCACCGCACCCTGCATCCCGCCGTGCAGGACCGGCACGACATGCAGCAGCAGCGCGCCGATCCAGGCGAGCAGAAAATTCATTGCCGGGCCGGCCGCCGCCACCACCATCATGCCGCGCCGCGGATCGCGGAACTTCCAGGCGGAAACCGGTACCGGCTTCGCCCAGCCGAACATGAACGCGACACGGTGCAGTGTCAGCAACTGGCTGACCAGCAGGAAGCCGGGCAGCAGGATGGTGCCGACACGATCGACATGTGCCAGCGGATTGAGCGACAGCCGCCCCGCCTGCCGCGCCGTGTCGTCGCCCATCGCCAGCGCCGCATAGCCGTGCGCCGCCTCATGCAGCGTGATCGCGATGATGGTCGGCACCGCCGCGAGCAGGAAGGACAGTATCAGGCCGATCATGCCGGCAGCAGCCGCGCACGCTCCGCCGCCAGTGACGCGGCGTCCAGCCCCTGTCGCCGCGCCGCCGCCAGCGCCCGCCCGGCTGCCAGCCGCGCAGTGGCGGCCCCGCTCAGCGGGGGACAGGCCCGCAGCACCGCCGCGTTGCCGGCTTCATCGCCTGGACAATAGAGCGCGAGGTCGCACCCAGCCGCCAGCGCCCCCAGCGCCCGCGCCGCCGGCGGCCCGTCGAGGGCCTGCATGGCGAGATCGTCGGACACCAGCAGCCCACCGAAACCGATGCCGCCGCGCACCACACCGCCCAGCACCCGCGGCGACAGCGTGGCCGGACGGCTGGGGTCGAGCGAGCGGTAGGTAATGTGGGCGGTCATCATCCAGGGCAAATCCGCATTGGCGGCAAAGGGCAGCATATCGTCGCTGAGATCGTCCGCGTCCACCACCGGCAGCGTGCGATGGCTGTCAGCCCGCGCCCGGCCATGCCCCGGGACATGCTTGCCGACCGGCTGGACCCCGGCCGCCAGCAGCCCCGCCGCCATCGCCCGCCCGAGTGCCGCGACCGTCTGCGGATCGGCGGCATAGGCACGGTCGCCGATCACCTCATGGGCCTCCGCCAGGCGCAGATCGAGCACCGGGGCAGCCACCACATCGATCCCGGCCGCCGCGCATTCGCCGCCGATCAGCGCGCCGGTGAGCCAGGCGGCACGCAGGCCCGCCGCGGCGTCGCGGCCATGAAGGTGACCGATGGCAGCAGCCGGCGGATGCCCACGCCACTGCGGCGGAGAGAGCCGTGCCACCCGCCCGCCCTCCTGATCGACCAGGATCGGCGCCTCCGGCCCAAGCAGGTCACGCAGTGCGGCGATCAGGGCACGGAGCTGCTCCGGGGTTTCGACATTACGCCGGAACAGGGCGATCCCGACCGGGGGATGAGCGCGGAACAGCGCCGCTTCGCCGGCGGCAACGGCCGTCCCGGCAATGCCGAGCATGGCGGCGCGGGGAGGGGGCATCAGGGCGGTGTGCGGCCGACCGGCACGGTCCGCGGCGCCATCAGGCTCACGCCGCCGGATCCCGTGCCGGCGTCACCGCCCGCCGCAGCCGCACCCCGCGTCCGCCGTGAAGGCTCGGCCGATGCTCGCCGATCAGTTCGATCCCCGCCTGCTCCAGCGCCTCGACCACCTTGGTGAGCGTATCCACCACGCCGCGCACGGTGCCCTCGCTCGCCTCCATCCGCTGGATGGTCGGCAGCGAAATCCCGGCCAGCTCGGCGAGCTGCCGCTGGTCGATCCCCAGCAAGGCCCTGGCGGCACGCATCTGGGCGGCGGTGATCATGGCTCGGCCCTGGTCGGAAGGCAGCGGTCAGACATCATCACGGATGCCCGGCCCACGACAACACCGCATCCCGCCCCTGGCCGCCCCGTCAGAAACTCGCGACGCTACAGCCGCCGCCCTTCGCCTTGATGCGCTCGCAGAATATCACCGCCTGCGCGGTATCGGCAAAGCCGCCGGTGCGCACGCGCCAGAACAGCTTGCCGGCATGGGTGGTGCGGGAAAGGCTCGGCGTGCGGCCACCGAGCAGGTCCGGGTAGCGGTGCGCCAGCCGCTGCCACTCCGCCTTTGCCAATTGCTCCGACTCGACCGCCGCAAGCTGCACCAGCACCCCGCCGGCCGCCCCGGCCGGCCGCGCCGCCCCCGGCGCCAGCGAAACCGGTGCCAGCGCGGATGGGGCAGCGGCGGACGGGGCAGCGGCGGCGGGGGCCGGCCTGGCACTCGCCATCACCGCCGGATGCGGCGGCATCGGCAACGGAGCCGGCGTCGCCGGTCGCACCGCCATGGCCGGGGGCGCCGGTGGCGAGGGGGCAATTGCCGGCACCGCGGCAGGCGCCACGACGGGCGGCGGCGGCGTTTCGGTGGCGGCTTGAGGGGCCGGTTCCTCCGCCTTCAGCGCCTGCGGTGCCGGGGTTTCGGGCGGCGGCGCCATCGCCTCCTTGCCTTCGCTCTCGCCGGACAGAATGGATTCGTTGGCGTCGGCGACCTGCATGCCGCCGGGATTGGCCGGCTTGACGCGCAGCGGCCGGCTGTCCGCCTCGATCACCGGCACGCCGGCGTGGCGATGGCCGCTGAACGACCACACGCCCACCAGCAGCAGCAGCGCGCTGCCGATCACGCCGGCAAAAATCGCGAGCCGCCGCGTCCCGGCATCCATCGCCGCCCGCTCCCGCGGCGCCACCCGCCACGACGGCGCCATCGCCGGCATCGGGATGTCCAGATCCTCACCGCCCGCCATGGGCTCGATCCGTGCTCTCACCGCATCTCCTCGACAGGGTCCACCCCCATCACCGCCAGACCGGAGCGGATCACGATCGCCGTCGCCGCCACCAAGGCCAGCCGGGCCAGGGTCTCCGCCGGCCGGTCGGCGACCAGGAACCGCAGCGCAGCATCGTCCTTGCCCCGGTTCCACAGCATATGAAAATCAGCCGCCAGATCATAGAGAAAAAACGCTATTCTGTGCGGCTCCCGCGCCACCGCCGCGGCTGCCACGGTGCGTGGCCAGGACGCCAGGCGGCGCATCAGAGCCAGTTCGGCCGGATCGGCCAGGGTATCGAGCGCCACCGCCGCCAGTGCCCCTTCCGCCACCGCGCCGGCGCCGAGCATCTCAACCGCCGCGCGCAGCACGCTGCGGCAGCGCGCGTGGGCGTACTGGACATAGAAGGCCGGGTTGTCGCGGGTCTGCGCGACCGCCAGCGCGATGTCGAACTCCATCTGTGCATCGGCCTTGCGGGTCAGCATGGTGAAGCGCACCGCATCGCGCCCGACCTCATCGAGCAGGTCGCGCAGCGTGATGAAGGTGCCGGCGCGCTTGGACATCCGCACCGGCTGCCCGTCCTGCAGCACATGCACGATCTGGCACAGCACCACTTCGAGCCTGCCGCCGAGGGCGGCGACGGCGGCCTGCATGCGGGGGACGTAGCCGCCGTGGTCGGCGCCCCAGACATCGATCATCAGCGCCGCGCCGCGCCGGAGCTTGTCCGCATGATAGGCGATGTCGTTGGCGAAATACGTGTTGCTGCCGTCGGATTTGCGCAGCGGCCGGTCCACGTCATCGCCGAACCGCGTCGCCCGGAACAGGGTCTGCGCGCGCGGCTCCCAATCCTCCGGCGTCCTGCCCCTGGGCGGCTCCAGCACGCCCTGATAGATCAGGCCGTCAGCTTCCAGGCGCCCGATCGTCGCATCGACCGCACCGGATTCGACCAGGCTCCGCTCGCTTGCGAACGTGTCGAAGCGCACGCCGAGTGCCGCAAGGTCGTCGCGGATCGCATCGAGCATGCGGCTGACGGCGAACATGCGCACCGCGGCGAACCATCTTTCCGCCGGTGCGACCGTCAGGCCGGGGCCGGCGAGGGTGTCGCCGAAGCGGTCCTTCAGCGTGCCGCCGACCGCGGTCAGATACTCGCCGCGATATTGCAGGCCGCCCGGCACCCGGGCCGCGAATTCGTCCTCGCTCAGCGTCGTGCCCAGCGCCTCCAGATAGCGCCAGTATGCGGCCCAGGCGAGCGCGTCCACCTGCGCGCCGGCATCGTTGACATAGTATTCCTTGGTGACGGCGAACCCGGCCTTGGCGAGCAGGTTGGCGAGCGCATCGCCCACCACCGCGCCACGGCAATGGCCGACATGCATCGGCCCGGTGGGATTGGCGGACACGTATTCGACATTGGTCGGCAGTCCGCCACCGATGTCGCAATCGCCGTAGCCGGTGCCGACCTCCAGGACGTGCTTCACCTCGGCACGGAGCGCCGCCTCGTGCAGCCGCAGATTGACGAAGCCGGGGCCGGCCGGTTCGGCATGGGCGATCATTCCGCCCGGCAGCGCCGCCGCCAGCAGGGCGGCAAGCTCGCGCGGATTGCGCCGCGCCGCCTTGGCCGCGACCATGGCCGCGTTGGTCGCGGCGTCGCCATGCGCTTCCTCGCGTGCCGGCGTCACCTCCACCCGCGCGGCCACCGCCTCCGGCAGATCGGGAAGGATGCGGCCGAGCGCCGCCAGCACAGCGGCACGCAGTTCGGCGAAGATGTCGTGGGTCATGCTACCCCGGGACGGAAAGATCGGTGAGCCGCAGATATTCGTCGCGCGCCGAGCGGTCGGTCATGCCGTCGATGTAGTCGGCGACCGCCTGTGCCGCCCGCGCCGTCCCCGGCTCTCCCGCCCGGCCGCGCCATCCGTCCGGCAACAGCATGGTATCGGCATGCAGGAGCGAGAACAATTCCCCGGTCAGCCGGCGCGCTTTCGCCGTCATGCGGTTGACGCGCCAGTGGCGGTACATGCGGGCGAACAGGAAATCCTTGATGGCGCGGTTCTTCTCTTCCATCGCCGGGCTGAACGCCACCACCGGCTTCTTCGCCTGCCGGATCGCGTCGGCATCGGCGGGATCGAGGGCGGCGATGCGCTGCCGCGTCTCCGCCACCAGGTCGTTGATCAGGCCGTTGATGACCCGGCGGATGGTTTCGTGCTGCAAGCGCGGCGGGGGCACATCGAGGCTGGCGCGCGCCGCCTCCGCCAGCGCCTCCCCCACCACCGGCAGATGGGCGAGATCGGCGGGCGTGAACAGTTGCGCGCGCAGCCCGTCGTCGAGATCGTGGCTGTGATAGGCGATGTCGTCGGCCAGCGCCGCGACCTGCGCCTCGGCCGAGGGATGGGTGTGCAGCGCGAGCGGGTGGCGCGCGTCGTATTCGGCGACATAGGCGGGCGGCTTGCGCAGCGGGCCGTTGTGCTTGGCCAGGCCCTCCAGCGTGTCCCAGGTCAGATTCAGCCCGTCGAAGGCGGCATAGCGGCTTTCCAGCAGCGTCACCACGCGCAGGCTCTGCGCATTGTGGTCGAAGCCGCCATGCGGGCGCATGGCCAGCGCCAGCGCCTCCTCCCCCGCATGACCGAACGGCGGATGGCCGAGGTCATGGGCGAGCGCCAGTGCCTCGGTCAAATCCTCGTCGAGCCGCAGCTCGCGGGCGATCGAGCGGGCAATCTGCGCCACTTCCAGACTGTGGGTCAGGCGGGTGCGGAAGAAGTCGCCTTCGTGGTTGACGAACACCTGTGTCTTGTACTGCAGGCGGCGGAAGGCGGAGCTGTGGACGATGCGGTCGCGGTCGCGCTGGAACGGGCGGCGCGGCGGGCTCTCCGGCTCCGGGTGGAGCCGGCCGCGCATCGGGTTGGGGCGGGCGGCCCAGGGGGCAAGCTCGGTCACGGCCGGCGCCTTACAGGATCGCGCGGTGCCCTTCAATCGGGCGCCGCCAATGCCTATGTTGACAGCATGAACGCGACCCCGTTCCGCCTGACCGACCGCGCCGCCGCCCGCATCGCCGAGATTGCCGCGGCCGAACGGTCTGCCGCGCTGCGCGTCGCCGTGCTGGCCGGCGGCTGCTCCGGCTTTCAGTACCGTTTCGCGCTGGACGGCGATCCGGCGCCCGACGACGTGGTGGTGGAGCACGCCGGCGCGCGGGTGCTGATCGACCCCGCCAGCCTCGATCTGCTCAGCGGCGCCGAGCTCGACTATACCGACGAACTGATGGGCAGCCACTTCGCCGTGCGCAACCCGAACGCAAGCTCGGCCTGCGGCTGCGGCACCAGTTTCTCGGTCGATTGACCCCGCACATGCGGCGCGCGCGGGGCTGAGGGCGGGCGGTGAAGCTCGCCACCTGGAACGTCAACTCGATCCGTCAGCGCGAGGGGCATGTCCGGCGCTGGCTTGCCCGCGCCGAGCCCGATCTGCTGCTGCTTCAGGAGATCAAGTGCGAAACCGCGGCATTCCCCGCCGCAGGCTTTGCCGAGCTCGGCTATCGCAGCGCCGCGGTGGGGCAGAAGGCGTATAACGGCGTCGCCGTTCTCGCGCGCGTGCCGTTCGAGGTGACGCACCGTGCCCTGCCCGGCCTGCCGGAGGAGGATGGGCAGGCCCGCTATATCGAGATCGTGACGGACGCACTGACAGTTGCCGGCATCTACCTGCCCAACGGCAATTCCGGCGGCGCGGCCGGCCTGGCCTACAAGCTGCGCTGGATGGCGGCGCTGCACGCCCGCGCCGCGGCACTGCTGGCCGGGGATGAGAGGCTCGTCATCGCCGGCGACTTCAACGTCTGTCCGACTGACGATGACCTCGCCCCCGGCGCCCTGCCGCCGGAGGATGCCCTGGTCCATCCGGAGGTCCGGGCGCAGTTCCGCGCTCTGCTGTGGCTCGGTCTGACCGATGCGGTGCGGGCCCTGCACCCGCAGGGGCCGATCTGGACCTTCTGGGATTATCAGGCCGCCGCCTGGCCGCGCGACCGGGGCCTGCGCATCGATCATGTGCTGCTCTCGCCCGAGCTCGCCGAGCGTCTCGTCGCCTGCCTGCCCGACCGGCACCAGCGCGGCGAGGACCAGCCATCGGATCATGTGCCGGTGCTGGCGGAACTGGACTGACCGGCAGCCCCGCTGCGGGATGAACAGGTCGGCGGGATCATAGCGCCGCTGCCCGTTCGGCACCGGGTCGGGCCGCACGTCGGCGCAGGCCCCGCCGCCGGGATTCTCCGGGCCGGCGGCGAGCACCGGATCGGGGGAGCGTAACAGCGCAGCTTCGGCGATCAGGACGTGACCGCACACGGCCGGCACGGCCTGCCGATCGCGGTCCGGGTTGCATCGGGCGAGCCGGCGGGATAGAGATGCATCATGAACGACGGCGCCCCCGCGCATGCTCGGCCCGCCCACGCACCTGCGTGCGCCGATGCCCGCCGCCCGGCGAAGCTGCCGCTGCGACTTACCCGCCCCTGGGCGTAGCGCCGCGCCTTGCCGCGTCGGCGCCGCTCAGGGGAAACCCCCGGCCGCCGTGCGCAGCGCGCCGGGCCCGGCTTCCGTGGCAACCGTCGCACGCAAGGCATAAGGCCGACCCGACATGACCATCCAGCACCCCAGTTTCGGCGCCCTGGCGCCAGACCGCATCCTGATCTTCGACACCACCCTGCGCGACGGCGAACAGTCGCCCGGCTTCTCCATGAACCTGCAGGAGAAGCTGCGCATGGCAGAGGCGCTGGCCGAGCTTGGCGTCGATGTCATCGAGGCCGGATTCCCGATCGCCTCGCCCGGCGATTTCGAGAGCGTGCGGGCGATTGCCGAGGCCATCCGCGGTCCGGTGATCGCCGGCCTCGCCCGCGCCGCCCGCGCCGACATTCTGCGTGCGGCCGAGGCAGTGGCGCCGGCCGAGCGGCGGCGCATCCACACCTTCATCAGCACCAGCGCGCTGCACATGAAGCACAAGCTGCGCATGGAGCCGGAAGAAGTGTTGCAGGCGGTGGCCGACAGCGTGGCACTCGCGCGGCGGCATACCGACGACGTGGAATGGTCGGCCGAGGACGGCAGCCGCACCGATCCGGATTTCCTGTGCCGCTGCGTGGAGGCGGCGATCCGCGCCGGGGCGAGCACGATCAACATCCCCGATACTGTCGGCTATGCGGTGCCGGCGGACATGCACCGCATCTTCAGCATGCTGCGCGAACGGGTGCCGGGGGCGGACGGCGTGGTGCTGTCCACGCACAACCACAACGATCTCGGCCTCGCGGTCGCCAACACGCTGGCCGCTGTCGCTGCCGGGGTGCGGCAGATCGAATGCACGATCAACGGTATCGGCGAACGTGCCGGCAATGCCTCGCTGGAGGAAGTGGCGATGGCGGTGCGCACGCGCCACGATGCCATCGGCTGCGCGACCGGCATTGTCACGCCCAACATCCTCAGGACATCGAAGCTGCTGGCTGCCATCACCGGGTTCGACGTGCAGCCCAACAAGGCGATCGTCGGGCGCAACGCCTTCGCGCACGAGAGCGGTATCCACCAGGACGGCGTGCTGAAGAACGCCGCCACCTACGAGATCATGACACCGGAAAGCGTCGGCTGGTCGCGCTCGTCGCTGGTGATGGGCAAGCATTCCGGCCGTGCCGCATTCCGCGACAAGCTGCGCGCGCTGGGCTATGGCGAGGTCGGCGACAACCAGTTGAACGACGCCTTCCGCCGCTTCAAGGATCTCGCCGACCGCAAGAAGGTCGTCTACGACGACGACATCGCCGCCCTGGTGGACGATGAGATGCTGCGCGGCCACGATCGCATCCGTTTCGCAGCGCTCGACGTGCATGCCGGCTCCCGCGGACCGGCGACGGCAAAACTGGAGCTGGAGGTGGACGGCGCGATGCGCGGCGCCGAGGCCAGCGGCGACGGCCCGGTGGATGCGACCTTCAACGCGCTGCGCACGATCTTTCCGCATGAAGCGGTGTTGCGCCTGTTCTCCGTCGGCGCGGTGACGGAAGGGACGGACGCGCAGGCGCGCGTGACCGTGCGGCTGGAGGAGGGGGGAAAGATGGTCGATGGCCAGGGCGCCGACACCGACACCATTGTCGCCTCGGCCCGCGCCTATGTCCACGCGCTGAACAAGCTTCTGGTCAAACGGGCGCGCCAGGCTCCGGAGGATATCGCAACCGCGATCCGTGCCTGAGCGGCTGCGATCCGTGCCTGAGCGGCTGCCGGTGCGGTGGGCGCCGGCAGCCGTTCCTCAGCCGGCCGCGGCGGTCGCCGCTCCCGGCTGACCCTGCCAATAGACGGCGCCGACCGGCGCGTGAGACAGTGTCAGCAGCGACGGGCGCGGCAGGCTGGGCAGGTTCAGGGTGGCCGTGCCGTCGGTCCAGCGCCAGCCGGCTTCCGCGGCATACCAGCCGGCGGCGAAAGCGGCGCGCCCGAGAATCCGCCCGTCATGCCGCGCCATCGTCACCGCCACGCCGAGCCGGCGCATATCGCTGCCGAGGCCGAGCCAGGCCGGCACGAAACTCCGGCTGCCGATTTCGATCGTTGCCGTGCCGGCCGGCAGCAGCGCGCGTCCCAGGGCATCACGCCGCAGCGTCACGCCGTCCGCGGTGAGAAGCAGCGCCGGATCGGCGACGCGCCTCCAGCCGAGCCACGCGGCCCGCGCCAGCAGCCGTGCCTGCACCGCGGCGACGCGGGCGCCGCCGAGCAGCAGCGGCGCACAGGCACGCTCATCCCACGCCACCGCGCCGGCGAAATCGGGCGCCAACGCGCGCACCCCAGATTCGCCCGCAAACAGGCCGCGATTGCCGGCATCGAGGTAGCTTTCCGCCGGCGCGCCCTCCGCCAGCAGCACGGCGTGGCGGTCCAGTTCGACATGGACATAGGTGATCCGTGCCGGAAACGCCTGCACCACGGTGGCACCGTTCAGCAGCGCCTGCGCCTGGATCAGGGCGCCGTCGAGGAACAGCGCGTGATCGGGCGACAGCAGCAGGTCGCGCGACGGGACGCTGTCGGCGAGCGCGTGGGCGCAGATGCGCACGGGGGCGGCGCGCACCGGGCGCTGGTGGCGTGCCAGATCGACGCTGACGCGCCCGACCCAGCGCACCGTCCGCGCCACCCATGCCTCCCCGTCGAGCGCCAGCACCTGATCGCCCGGGCGCAGACATTCCACCGGCACCTGCCCCGCCGGCGCCGCAATCCGCGTGCCCGCGGCATAGCAGGGCGTATCGGTGACATCGGTGCCGCCGCCCGGCGCCGCCGCGACCTGGAAGGTCTGGCCGGTGAAAACCTGCGCCGGGTCGAACTGCAGCGTGACGGTGGTGCTGCCTTCGGTGACACTCAGCACATTGTTCGCGCCGAGCGTCGCCGACCCGCCGGCGACAAAGGCGAGGTTGGCAAGGTCGATGGTATCGCCCTGGGAGACGCTGCGCAGGTCGAAGCCGCTGATGACGTTGGTCGGCATCGTCGTGCCGTCGATCACCAGCACGCCGTTGCTGCCGACGATCCCGCCGCTGCCGGCGACGAAGCTGATGGCGCCGGAGACGACGGCGCCCGCCGCGAGTTCCAGCGTGCCGGCCGAGCCGATATTCGGGTCGAGCGCGAAGCCGCCGGAGGAGACGATCACGGCGCCGCCGAAGGTCGCCGTGTCCTCGACGGAGGAAGCGCCGGCAAGCACGGTCTCGCTGCCCGCCGAGACCATCGTGCTGGTTGCCGTGCCGGCGACGATCAGGTTGCCGCCGAAGGTGAAATCCGCGATCGCGCTGGCCCCGGCCTCGATCGTGTCGGCGCCGCCGGAGGCGATCACGGCGCCGCTTTCGCTGGCGCCGGCCGACAGGATCTGTGAGCCGCGGTTGTCGATCGCGGTCTGGCTGACGACGCCGCCCGACTCCACGTTCAGCACGCCGTCCGCCCAGATATGGGTGCCATAGGCGGAGCCGCCGGAGGAGACGGTCATGTCGCCGCCGGACGAGACGACGAACCGGCCGGAGACGGCGCTGCCGATTTGGGCCTGGTAGGCGAAGCCGCCGGAGAGCACCGACAGATTGCCGCCCGACAGGACGCGCAACCCGAATCCGCTGCCGCCTGAGAAAATCTCCGTATTGCCGCCGGAGAGGACGGTGACGCCGTAGGCGCTGGCGAAGCGGCCGCTGACGAGTTCGATCCCGCCCGACTGCACGGCGGCCAGCCCGTCGCCGTCCGTTGGCGCATTGGTGTTGATGCCGGTGCCGCCGGCCTGGATGGTTTCCACGCCGCCGTAGCCCACGAACGTGCCGCTATCGATGCCGCCGGAGAGGATGGTCTGGTTGCCGGTGACGTTGTCGCCGATGGCGACCCCGCCCGAGGATACGGTGACGGAGCCGTAGCCGGGGCCACCCAGATAAGGGGCGGAACCGTTCACGTCGGCATTGGAAAGCGTGCCGCCCGAGGCGACGGTGACGCTGCCGTCAACGTTGTCGGCGCTTGCGGTGCCGCCCGCGAGAATGGTCTGCGACCCCCCGAACTGCACGTCATCGTAGGATGCCCGACCGCCGGAGGAGACGATCTCCGCGGCACCTGAGCCGACCACGGTGGCAGAATCCCTGAGCCCCGGCACCAGGGCCAGCGTGAAACCGGATCCGAGGATGAAGCCGTCGATGGCGGCGCCCGATGCCGCCGCCAGCACGGCGCCGGACGACAGGGTGACGGCGGAGGCGTAGCTGCCCGAAGATACCGTCTCGCTGCCGCCCGAAAGGATGACGGCAGCGCCGAAGTAGGAGAAATAGATTCCCGAGTTGGTATCGACGGCATTCCCGCCGTCGGAGACGGTCAGCGTGCCGCCGTAGTGGACCGCTGCCCCGCTGTCGGTGCCGCCCGACAGCACCGTCTCGCTGCCGCCGGAGTAGATGACAATGCCGCCCGCCGTGCCGCCGGAGGAGACGATCAGGTCGCCCCCCGGTGTTCCGCCGGAATAGACCGGGCCGCTGGCGCCGTAGGAGAGGTAAGTTCCGTCGAAGCCGAGCTGCGTGCCGGCGGCGGTGCCGGAGGCGAGCACCCTCAGCGTGCCGCCCGACAGCACCATATCCTCGGTTGCCGTGCTGCCGGACGAGACGATTTCCGCCGCACTCGAACCGACGCGGGCGAAGCTATCGGCGAGTCCCTGGGTCACGTCCAGCGTGAAGCCGGATCCGAGAATGAAACCGTCGATGCCGGCGCCCGATGCCGCTGCCAGCACGGCGCCGGACGACAGGGTGACGCCGTAGGCAAAACTGCCCGAAAGTACCGTCTCGCTGCCGCCGGACAAGATCGCCGCGGTGCCGCCCCGACCATCGGTGTCCACGGCATTGCCGCCGGAGGAAACCGTCAGCGTGCCGCCGGACGACACCGTCACGGCGCTGTCGGTGCCGCCCGACAGCACCGTCTCGCTGCCGCCCGAAAAGACGGTGACGCCGCTTGCCGTGCCGCCCGACGATACGATCAGGTCGCCGCCGGCGGAGGCACCGGAATAGACCGCGCTGTAGGGAAACCCACTGGTGTAGGAGACGAAGCTTCCCGACGTGCCGAGGTCCGTGCTGGCAGCGCTGCCGCCGGACAGGACCGTCAACGTGCCGCCGGACAGAACGGTGTCGCTTGTCGCGGTCCCGCCGCTTGAAACCGTCAGCGCGGCGCCGGAAGACACGATCGTAAGGAAGTCGGACACGCCGGAGAACACGGTCAGCGTGTAGCCGGATACAAGCGCGAAGTCGTTGATAGAGGCGCCTAGTGCCACCGCCAGTGTGGCGCCGGAGGTCAGGGTGACACCGGTTGCCGATGCACCCGCCAGTACCGTTTCCCACCCACCGGACAGAATGACGGCGGCACCGCCGCTGCCCGCGCTCGTGTCGATGGCATAGCCACCGGAGGAAACCGTCAACGTACCGCCGGACTGCACCGCCGCAGCGATGTCCCTGGCGCCGGACAGCACCGTCTCACTGCCGCCGGAGAGAAAGGTGACGCCGCTTGCCGTGCCGCCCGACGATACGATCAGGTCGCCGCCAGCGGCGGCACCGGAATAGACCGGACCGTTGATGCCGTTGGAGACGAAGGTTCCCGTGGTACCGAGTATCGTGTTGAAAGCACTGCCGCCGGACAGCACCGTCAGCGTGCCGCCGGAAAGCAGAACGTCGTAAGTCGCGGTCCCGCCGCTTGAAACCGTCAGCGCGGCGCCGGAACTGACGGTCGTCAAGAAGTCGGATAGGCCGGAAAACACGCCCAGTGTGAAGCCGGATTCGAGCACAAAGGAAGAGATTGAGCCACCCGGCTGAGCCACCAGCACCGCGCCGGACAACAAAGTAACGCCGGAGGCAAAGAAGCCGATTTGCACGGTCTCGCTGCCGCCCGAAAGAATGAATGCGGCGCCACCGCCGTTAACGGCCGTTCCGAAAGCGTTGCCGCCGGAGGAGACGGTCAGCGTACCGCCGGATGATACATTCGCCACGTTGTCGGTGCCGCCGGAAAGAACCGTCTCACTGCCGCCAGAGTAAATGAACGTGGTGAACGCTTCTCCTCCCGACGACACGATCAGGTCGCCGCCGGCGGCGCCCCCGGAAAAGACCGGACCGCTGGCACCGACTGAGACGAAAGTTCCCCTGGTGCCGAGCTGCGCGGCGGGCCCGCCTCTGCCGCCGGACAGCACCGTCAGCGTGCCGCCGGCCAGCACCACCGGCGCCGCCCAGCCGCCGGAGGAGACGATTTCCTGCGCGCCGGAACTGACGGTTGTGCCTGCCTCGGTGACCCCGCTCGCGACCGTGAGGACGGCGCCGCTGTCGAGCTGGAACATGCTCACGACGCTGCCTGACGCGGCCTTCACCAGCGCGCCGGAGAGCAGCGTGACACCGACGGCTCCCTTCACAACCTGTTCGGTGCCGCCCGAGGAAACGACCGCCGATCCCCCCACCCCCTGGGTATCGATGGCAAGGCCGCCGGAGGACACCGTGAAGACGCCGCCCGATGACACGAACGACGCGGAATCGGTGCCGGCCGAGAACACTTCCTCCGTCGCTCCCGAATCGATCGCGACCGCGCTCGCCGTGCCGCCCGAACCGACCCTCAGCCGTCCGCCCGAAAGCAGGTTGCCGGACTCGAACAGACCGTTGGGGGAGACGGAAACGGCGCCCCCCGCGTCGATGGTGGCGAAGGTGGCGATGCCGCCCGATATGACCTGCAGAAACCCGCTGGCCTCCACCGTGATATCGGCGGCGGCGCTCGACAGAACATAGGTCTGACCGCTGGCGACTGTTATGGTCATGGCTTCCGCCTCCCTGTTCCGGCTGCGGACGGGGCGAGGTCGTGGCAACCGGACATCGCTACATTGTTGCGACTCACGAATTGAACGTGCCGGCAATACAAATTTTTGTAATTTTAGAGCCGCCGTGCTTCGCTGGTCAAGGGTTAAGAAGTGCCGGTTGGCACCTGCCGGGCTACAGCCGTGGCAGCCCGCTCTCCTCGATCGCGGCGGCGAGTTCCGCCGCCAGCATCCGCGGCAGGCGGGCGAGCCAGCCGCGCCGGCGCGGACGCACCACATAGGGCCGCGCCTTCGCCCCGCCGATCGCGTGCAATACCCCGTCCAGATCGTCCAGCCGGTCGATCAGCCCGACCTCCGCCGCCCGCGCGCCGAGCATCCAGCCGCCGTCGAACAGCGCCGCCTCGTCCGCCCTGAGCCGCCCGGCGCGGCGCGTGCGCACCCAGTCCTTGAAGCGGGCATGCAGATCGTCCAGCAGCGCGCGCAGGAACGCCGCATCCTGCGGCCGTTCCGGGCTGAACGGATCGAGCCGCGCCTTGTTGGCCCCCGCCGTATAAAGCCGCCGCTCGATGCCGAGGCGCGCCAGCACCGCGGGGACGCCGAAGCCGCCGCCGACCACGCCGATCGAGCCGACCACGCTCATCGCATTCGCCACGATCTCATCCGCGGCACAGGCCAGCCAATAGCCGCCGGAGGCACCGACCTCGCCAATCACGGCGATCAGGCGCACCTTCCTTTCCGCCGCTCGGCGGCAAAGGCGGGTCGCGATCAGGTCGGATTGCACCGGGGAGCCGCCCGGACTCTGGATATCCAGCACCAGCACTCGGCCCGGCCCGGCGGCGGCGGCGGCCACGGCACGGTCGATCAGCGGGCCGAGTGTCTGGATGTTCAGCGCGCCGGGCCGCGCCGCCAGGATGCCGTGCAGTTCCAGCACCGGCACCGGGCGAGGGCGCCAGAACAGCAGGCGCATCAGATCACATCCGCCGGCCGCAGCCGGCAGGTGCAGGCGAGCGCCTGCGTTTCCAGTTGCAGCGTCGCGTGTCCGATCGCGAACCGGGCGCCGAGGCCGCGCGTCGCCTCCAGGATCACGGTCTCGGACGGCGGTCCGCCGTCATGCACGAGATGCGCGGTCAAAGCCGTTTCGGTGGTCGAAAGTCCCCAGATATGCAGGTCATGCACCTCCACCACACCCGGCAGCGCGCGCAGGAAGGCTTCGACCTCGGTCGGCGCGATGCCGGCCGGCACGCCGTCCAGGGCCAGATTGACCGAATCGCGCAGCACGCCCCAGGTGCCGGCGACGATCACCGCGGCGATCACCAGGCTGACCGCCGGGTCGATCCAGACCGCGCCGGTCGCCGTGATCAGCAGGGCCGCGACCACCACCCCGGCGGAGACGGCGGCATCGGCCGTCATGTGCAGGAAGGCGGCACGGATGTTGAGGTCGCCGTGCCCGCGCGCGAACAGCCATGCCGTCGCGCCGTTCACGGCAATGCCCGCTGCCGCTACCCAGGCCATCGTCGCGCTGCCGACCGGCAGCGGATGCAGCAGGCGCTGCGCCGCCGCCAGCGCGATCGCGCCGACGCCGATCAGCAGTACCACGGCATTGGCCAGCGCCGCCAGGATCGACCCGCGCCCCCAGCCATAGGTGCGCCGCAGGGACGGCACCCGCCGCGCCAGCACCGACGCCGCCCAGGCGAGCAGCAGCGCCAGCACGTCGCCCGCATTGTGGACGGCATCGGCGAGCAGCGCCGTCGCCTGCGCCGCCATGCCGAACGCCAGCTCCACCACCACGAAACCCGTGTTGAGCACAGCGCCGACGGCAAAGGCTGGGCCGAAATCGCGCCCCTCCCGGCCCTCGCCATGACGGTGGTCGTGGGAATGGTCGTGGTGATCGTGGGCATGCGCGTGCATGGCAACTTCCCGGCGTGGCGGACGGGTTCTACCACGGCGCGCCGTGCCGCGCCCCTGCGCAGAACCCGGTGCCCGCGCTTGCGTTGCGGAATCTGGCGAGCGGGGGCACGGCCGGACGATGGATCGCACATGGACGCTGCATTGGCTACAGGCCGCCGGAACGCTGGCGCCGTGGCGCAGCCGCATCCGGACCGAGATCGACGCCGCCTTCGACGCGATTGCCGCGGTCATCGTGCCGCCGCGGGTCGATATCGTGATCCACCAAATCCCGCACTGGCCGGTGCCCGAACTCGGCTTCGGCGGCAGCGCGCCGAGCCGCAACACGATGTTCCTCGGCTTCGACACCGCCCATCCGGCGATGGAGGAGCGGCTGGTCGGCGGGCTGCGGCGGGTGGTGGTGCATGAGGCGCATCACTGCCTGCGCCAAGCCGGCCCCGGCTATGGCACGCGGCTCGGCGAGGTGCTGGTGAGCGAGGGACTGGCCGATCATTTCGTGCGCGAGGTGCTGGGCGGCACCCCCGACCCGTGGTGCGTCGCCCTTGACGATGGCGCCCTGGCCGCGGCGGCGGCGGCGGCGGAGCCGGCCCTGTGGGATCCCGGCATCGATCTGGCACGGTGGTTCCGCGGCGATCCGCGCGGCGTGCTGCCGTGGTCCGGCTACAGTCTCGGCTGGACGCTGGTCGCGCGCTACCTTGCCGCGACACCGGAGGTCCGCCCCTCCCGCCTCGCGCGGGTGCCGGCCGATCTGGTGATCGGGCAGGTCTGGCCGGCGGTACGCAGCGAAGCCCCGGCGGCGGCCGACTGAAGCACGCTCAGCTTGCGTCCTGCTGGGTGCGCGGCATCGCCAGCCAGAACAGCGCCAGCGCCAGCGCCGCGACCCCGGCGCAGCCGGCGAAGGCAAGGCCGTAACCGAATCGCTTGACCGCCAGTTCCACCGCCAATCCGCTGGAGGTGACGCCGAGCGCGCGCAAGGTGGCGGCGATGCCCTGGGCGAGATTGTAATGGCCGCTGCCCGCGGTCACGTCGCTGAGCACGCGCGGCGTGAGGGCGTTGAACAGGCCGGTGCCGAGGCCGCCCAGCATCTGCAGCCCGATCAGCCATGTCACGCGGTTGCCGAGCGTGGTCAGGACGCCCTGCACCACCACCAGCGCGAACCCGGCCAGCAGCAGCCGCCGGTGTCCCCAGCGGTCGCCGCGCCACCCGACCGCGAGCGCCGCCGCCAGCATTCCCGCCTGCTGCACCATGACGCAGCCCGAGGTCATCTCCACCCCGAGTCCCGGATGGGCCGCGCCGAGCAATTGCCCGACCATGGTCAGCAGCGGCGCGCTGGCGAATTCGATCAGCAGGCTGGTCGCGGCGAACACGATCATGGCGCGGGAGCCGAACAGCGTCCGCCACCATGCCGCGGGTCCGCCATCCTTGCCGTCTGCGGCGGGATGCAGGCCGCGCGCGCGCCGCAGGTCGATCGCGCCGTGCGGGATCGACAGCGCCGCCGCCATGCCGCCGAGCGACAGCAGCGGCACCACCAGGAACACGTCGCGCGCCGAAAAGCGCCAGGCGAGCAGGGCGGCAAGGGCGGCGATGAAGAGATTGCCGGCGCGCGAGAACGCGGCATTGCGGCCCATGCGGCGCGTCAGCTCGCGGCGCGCGAACAGGCCGACGGTCAGCGCCGCCACCGCCGGCTGGAAGATGCCGCCGACCACCTGCATCAGCGCATTCGCCGCCAGCACCGGCCAGAACGCCGGCCACAGGGCGATCACCAGCGCCCCGGCACCGAGCACGCCCAGCGCCGCGGCGATCATCCCGCGCTTGCGCCGGGTCGCGTCCAGCAGGGCGCCGAGCGGGGTCTGGGCCAGCAGCCCGATCCAGCCGCCGAGCGTGGTGACGAGGCCGACCGCCGCAAGATCCCAGTGCCGTTCGGTCGCGAGATAGACGGTGACATAGGGGCCGAGTGCGCCGCGCACGTCGGCGGCGAGGAAATTGAGCGCATCGAGGGAAGGGACGTGGAACGTCGTCGGCCGCAGCCGCGGCAGCCGCGCCGCCGCCATGCCACACAGCCTCCCGACGGAACCTGCGCGCCCCGCCTCGCCGCCTGCATCGTCCAAAGCCTCTCTCCCGCCGTCACGACACGGCCAACGCGCGAGCGCGCCGGGCGGCTGAGCGGGCGGCGCATCGTGTGGCCGACTCCCGCGGCGCCGGCGCATGAACGGGAAAAAGGGCGTCCCTGGACGCTACGCCTCGCACCCCTCCGCCCGCAGCAGCTTCGCCACTTCCCCGGCCGGCACGTCGTCCTGCGTGAACGCATCACCGATGCCGCGGACGAGGATCAGGGTCAGCCGGCCGTCGCGCGTCTTCTTGTCGCGCCGCATGTGCGCGACCAGCCGTTCGGCCGACAGGCGGCGGTTCAGGTGCGACAGCTCGGCCGGCAGGCCGGCGGCCTCGAAATGCGCCACCACGCGCTCCGCCTCCGCCGCATCGCACAGGCCGAGCCGCGCCGACAGGCGGAACGCCAGCCCGATGCCGGCCGCGACCGCCTCGCCGTGCAGGATCGTGCCGAAGCCGAGTTCCGCCTCCAGCGCATGGCCGAACGTGTGGCCGAGATTGAGCAGCGCCCGTCCACCCGACGGCCGCTCCTCTCGCTCGTCGTCGCCCACCACCTGCGCCTTGAACGCCGCCGCCCGCAGCACCCCCTCAGCCAGCACCGCGGCATCCGACCCGAGCAGGGCGGCGGCATGCGCCTCGCACCAGGCGAAGAACGCGGCATCGCCGATCAGGCCGGCCTTGGCGATCTCGGCATAGCCGGCGCGCAGTTCGCGCACCGGCAGCGTCGCCAGCGTCGCCGTGTCGGCGATCACCATGTGCGGCTGGTGGAATGCGCCGAGCAGGTTCTTGCCGTGCCGCGTGTTGATCCCGGTCTTGCCGCCGACCGAACTGTCCACCTGCGCGAGCAGCGTCGTCGGCACCTGCACGAACGGCAGGCCGCGCAGCGTCGCCGCGGCGACGAAGCCGGCGAGATCGCCCACCACGCCGCCGCCGAGCGCGAGCACGGCGCTCCGCCGCTCCACCCCCTCGGCCAGCAGCCGGTCGGTGAGGTGCTCGAACTGGTCGAGCCGCTTGCTGCGCTCACCGGGCGGCACCACCAGCGCGGTCGCGGTGAAGCCGGTCTGCTCAAGGCTGGCGAGCAGCGCCGGAAGATGCAGGGCGGCAACCGTCTCGTCGGTTACAACGAAGGCGCGCTTCTGCGGCAGCACCGGGGCGAGCAGCGCGCCCGCCCGCGCCAGCAGCCCCGCGCCCACCGCCACGTCATAGGTGACGGAAGGCAGCGCCACCGTCAGCCGGCGCGGCTGCCGCCAGGCGAGCAGCGCCTCCAGCACCCGCGCGGTGGTGGTGTCGGGCGGTTCGTCGTCACATTCGACGATCACGTCCGCCTCCGCATAGACGGCGTGGCGCTGCGCCATCAGGCGGGCGAGCACCTCCTCCGGGTCGGCATCGTTCAGCAGCGGCCGGTGCGTCCGCCCGGCGACGCGGCGCAGCAGCGTGGGCAGGTCGCAGCGCAGCCAGATGCTCACCGCATCCCGCCGGATCGCAGCGCGCG
Organism: Pseudomonadota bacterium; assembly: GCA_021847995.1. Classification (GTDB taxonomy): domain Bacteria; phylum Pseudomonadota; class Alphaproteobacteria; order Acetobacterales; family Acetobacteraceae; genus JAFKFJ01. Next base: position 23,144 of record JAJZNE010000161.1, read on the forward strand.
TCGCCGGATCCATGAAGGCGCCGCCGCCGGTCGCCAGCACCAGCGGCTCGCCGGCCAGCAGCCGGGCGATCACGCGGCGTTCGCCGGCGCGGAACTCGCGCTCGCCGTAGCGCTCGAAGATTTCCGGGATGGTGCAGCCGGCCGCCAGTTCGATCTCGGCGTCGGCGTCGCGGAAGGGCAGCCCGAGTCGCGCCGCGAGGCGCCGGCCGATCGAGGTCTTGCCGGCCCCCATCAGCCCGACCAGCACGACGCTGCGTCCGGCCAGCATGGGCGGCAGCGCCACAGCGGCGTCCCTGATTCCCGGCAGTTTCAATGCACCGTTGCGTGTCATGATTGCGAACGCTAGCACACGCCGCCGGGGCGCGCGCCCCGGCCGGGTCGGCGAACGCCTCGCGCCTCGCAGCAAAGGACGGTCATGCGGCGTCTGTTCCTTCTGGTCGTCCTGATTGGGCTCGTGGTGGCGGCGGTCGGGCTGGTGATGCTGGGGGCGTTCCCGCCGCAGCCGCATCCGCAGCAAATCCAGAAGGTTCTCCCCAACGATCGCTTCCAGCATAGCTGACCGGCGATGGACCGGCACGTGGAGGCATTCCTGGAAATGCTCGCCGCCGAGCGCGGTGCCGCGCGCAACACGCTGGCGGCCTACCGCGCCGATCTTGCCGACGCCATCGCCTTCGCCGCAAGCCGCGGCGAGACCGCCGGCACCATGACGCAGGCGACGCTCTCCGCCTGGCTCGGCCACCTCGCCGCCGCCGGATTGTCGGCCCGCACGGCGGCGCGGCGGCTGTCGGCGCTGCGGCAGTTCCACCGCTTCCTGCTGCGTGAGGCGGTGCGCGGTGACGATCCGACCGACCAACTCGATCGCCCGCGTCTGCCAAGTGCCCTGCCGAAACTGCTGTCGGAAACGGAGGTCGATGCCCTGCTGGCCGCCGCCGCCGCCCGCCCCTCGGCGCGGCAGGCGGTGGTGATGCGGGCGGCGCTGGAGGTTCTCTATGCCAGCGGGCTGCGCATCTCGGAACTGCTCGCCCTGCCGCGCAGCGCACTGGCGGGGGATGCGGCGCTGCTGCTGGTGCGCGGCAAGGGCGGCAAGGAGCGGCTGGTGCCGCTGTCGGAGGCGGCGCGGACGGCGGCGGCGCCGCTGCTGGCGGGGCGCGGGCGCTGGCTGTTTCCCGGGCGCGATCCGCGCCACGCGATGACGCGGCAGGGCTTCGCGCGGGCGCTGAAGCAGGTGGCGCTGGATGCCGGGCTGGATCCGGCGCGCGTTTCCCCGCATGTGCTGCGGCATTCCTTCGCCAGCCACATGCTGGCGCGCGGTGCTGATCTGCGCAGCCTGCAAATGCTGCTCGGCCATGCCGATATCGCGACGACGCAGATCTATACGCACGTGCTGGCCGAGCGGCTGGCCCGGCTGGTGGCGGCGCACCACCCGCTGGCGCGGCCGGCCGGCGGGGGCTGACCGGCCATGCTTCAGATGCTACAGCCGCGCGCCATGCGCCATTACCTCGACTTCGAAAAGCCGATCGCGGAACTGGAAGCCAAGATCGAGGAACTGCGACGGATGGCGGAGGGGGACGACAGTCTCAACATCGCCGAGGAGGTCGGCAAACTCACTGAGAAATCCGAGCGTCAGTTGCGCGCCACCTACGCCAGGCTGACCCCGTGGCAGAAGACCCAGGTTGCCCGCCATCCCGACCGTCCGAAGTCGGGCGATTATCTGACGGCCCTGATCACCGAGTTCACCCCCCTCGCCGGCGACCGCAGCTTCGCCGATGATGCCGCCGTGGTCGGCGGCTTGGGCCGCTTCCGCGGCCAGCCGGTGGTCGTGCTGGGGACCGAGAAAGGGGCCGATACCGACAGCCGCGTGCGCCACAATTTCGGCATGGCGCGGCCGGAGGGCTATCGCAAGGCGCGGCGGCTGATCGAACTTGCCGGCCGCTTCGCGCTGCCGGTGCTCACCTTCGTCGATACCGCCGGCGCCTTCCCCGGCATCGAGGCGGAGGCGCGGGGCCAGGCCGAATCGATCGCCCGGTCGATCGAGGCCTGTCTGCTGGCACCCGTGCCGGTGGTCGCGACGATCATCGGCGAAGGCGGATCGGGCGGCGCCATCGCGCTCGCCGCCGGCGATGCGGCGCTGATGCTGGAGCATGCGATCTATTCTGTGATCTCGCCGGAAGGCTGTGCCGCAATCCTGTGGAAGGATGCGGCCCAGGCCCCGGCGGCGGCGGAGGCGCTGAAGCTGACCGCGGAGGATTTGAAGCGCCTTGATCTCATCGATGCGATCGTGCCGGAACCGCTGGGCGGCGCCCATCGCGACCCGGCGACGGCGATCGAGGCGGTGGGGGAGGCGGTGGCGGCGGCCCTCGCGCCGCTGCGCCAACTCGATGCCGCGACGCTGATGGCGCGGCGGCGGGAGCGTTACCTGGCGATGGGGCGCGAGGCGCTGGCGTGACCCGGCTTCGGCGTCACGAATGGCCGGCACCTCGCCGCACCGACCAGGCGAGCGCCGCGAGCAGGGCGGCGAACAGCATCAACGCCGCTGACATCGCGGCGCCGGCGTAATCCCCCGCCTGCCCCGCGGCGGCGGTGGCATGGGCAAAGAAACTGAGCGCCGTTGCGGCAGCGAACAGCACTATCCGCCGGCCGCGCCGGTCGAGACCGGCAGCGGCGCGTTCCAGCAGGCGGAGAAGACGATGCATGGCGAATCCCCGGCAGGCGTGGACAACCCCCCTACTCTAGCGGCGATTCGCACGGTTTCGTGATGTCGGCGCCGATTGCGGCGCGGCTGTGGCCCCGGCGCACGGCGCCATGCCGTCAGCCGTGCAGTGCGGCGTCGATTTCGCGCCGGCCGGGCAGGCTGTCCTGGCTGCCGGCGCGGGTGCAGCACAGGGCGGCGGCGACATTGGCACGGCGCAGCGCCGCTGCCATCTCCTCGCCGCGATCGAGGGCGGCGGCGAGCACGCCGGTGAAGCAGTCGCCGGCGGCGGTGGTGTCGATCACCGTCACCTGGTGCGCCGGCAGACGCAGCTTCCCCGCAGCGGTGGCCGCGGCGACGCCCTGTTCGCCCATGGTGACGACCACTGCGACGCCGAGTGCGGCATGCAGCGAAGCGGCGTCGCCGCCGACGCCGAGGCGCCCGCCGAGGGCCGCACCTTCGTCCTCGTTCACCACCAGAACATCGACCTGCCGCAGCGCGTCCTCGGCCAGCGGTGCCGCCGGCGCGAGGTTCAGCACCACCCGGGCGCCGGCGGCGCGGGCGCGGCGGATCAGGGCGGCGGTTTCGCCGGGATCGGTCTCGGCCTGCACCAGAAGCGTGGTCCGGTCATCCAGAAGCGCATCTTCCACCTGATCGGAATGAGCGAGCAGGTTGGCGCCGGAGGCGACCGCGATCTGGTTGTGGCCGGCGGGATCGACGCAGATGGCAGCGCAGCCGGTGGAGATGTCGGCAGTGACGACGCGGCTGAGTTCGACGCCGGCGTCGCGCAGCGTTGCCAGCGCCTGATCGGCAAGAGCATCGGCCCCCACCGCGCCGGCGAACACCACGCGCGCGCCGTCCCGCGCCGCCGCCACCGCCTGGTTCGCCCCCTTGCCGCCGGGGGCGGCCTGCATGGCGCGGCCCAGCACCGTCTGCCCGCGCTGCGGCAGGGCCGGGAGGGGGAAGATCAGGTCGAGATTGACGGAGCCGAAGCCGACGATCATGACGCGCCTGCCAGAGCCGCATCTGGCGCCGGTGCGAATGTCGCGTCGAGCACGAGACGGGGGTTGCGATCGAACAGGGCGGCAAGGGACAGCACGGCGGCGTCCGGCCGGTTTCGCCCCTGTTCCCAATTCTGCAAGGTCCGCACGTCGATCCCGAGCGCGGCGGCAAAGGCGCGCTGCGACAGGCCATGCCGTTCGCGTACCGCCGTGAGGAACGTGGATGCCGACGCCACCACCGCCTGCGAACGACTCACTGCCACATCGAGCGGTGCAAGGTCGTGCGCGAGTTCCTCGATGCTGCCATCGGCGGGAATGTCGCAAATGGTCCAGTCGTCGCGGGCCAGCCGTGTGACCGCGGCATGCGCGGCGCGCAGCGACAGACCCGATTCGCGCAGCCGGCGCGCAACTGTGATCCGGTCACGAAAGGCGCCGGTGCGGCGCAGCAGAATTGGCACCAGCTCGCCTGAAAGCAATCGGTCGGGGGCGGCGTCCCGGACCGGTCCCAGTCGTTCGAGTCGCGCCCTCAAGTCGGAGTTCATCGACATCGAGCTGCTCCATTACCCAGTTCACCAGTCTTCGCAGGTCACTCGGCCCAATCAAGTTAGGCCCCGGTCCCGCCACGTGGCACCCTGACAAATGAATCGCGCACTCTGACACCGTATATTCTGCCAGGATAGAAACGGACTTGCCCCTGATGCAAAACTCTGCTTCCACGATCGTGCCATCGCATACGGCACGGATGAGCCTACAGCACATTGGCGAACCCTCCATTCGACATTCCTGCTCATGAAGTATCCTCCAGTGCCTCGTTTATTGATTCTATTTTATACGCGATTCGCGTAAGAAAGTCAACCCCGCTCCAGCGCCGCCATCATTTCCACCCATTCCCGCTTCGACAGCCCGCTCTCTGCCTGCGTGACCACCTCGCCCGCCAGCATCCGGCGCAGCACCGCGAGCATGCCGGCGGAGAAGGTGAAGGCGCCGAGGCGGTAGTCACGGAAGGCCGCGGCGGTCAGCGGCACCCAGGCGTCGAGCGTGGTCATCATCGCCTCGGCATAGGCGCGGATTTCATACTGCGCGTGCGGATCGGCGCGCAGCGACAGGAAATGCAGGAGATTGTGCAGATCGGTCTTCCAGTACCACTGCGTGTAGGTGTTCAGCGTCAGGTTCATCCGCGCCAGTTCGCGTGCGAGGCCGCGCCGCCCGGCCGCGCCGTCCTCGTTCAGCATCAGCGCGTAGTCGTCGTGGCATTGTCCGGCATCGCGCGCCAGCAGCGCCAGCACCTCCGCCGCCTCCTCGCCCTCCAGCACCTCGCCGCGTCCCTGGCGATTGTTCGTGGACTGGGCGGCGAGGTGCGCGGGCGCCGGCAGGTAGAATTCGCGGTCAAGGATCGAGTAGCGGGCCGAATATTCGTTCACGTTGGCGGTGCGATGGCGGATCCACTGCCTTGCCACGAAGATCGGCAGCTTCACATGGTATTTAATCTCGCACATCTCGAACGGCGTGGTGTGAAGGTGGCGCATCAGATACCGGATCAGGCCGGCATCCTCGCTGGTCCGCCGCGTGCCGCGGCCGTAGGACACGCGCGCCGCCTGCACCACCGCGGCATCGTCGCCCATGTAGTCGATGACGCGCACGAAGCCGTGGTCGAGCACCGGCAGCGGCGTGAACAGCATCGCCTCCAGTGCGGCGACGCTCGGCCGGTGCGTCGCCCCGCTCGCCGCCCGCGCCGCGGCGATTTCGGCCTGCTGCGTCGCGGTCAGCGTCACGCCGCAGTCCCGGGCGGTGCGTGGACCCTGATCGGCGGCACGGCGTCCCGCCACGCTTCGACCTCGACGAGGCAGCTATGCGCACTCGGCCCCTGGCCCAGCCGCGAGGTGCCGACATCCTGCGTCAGCACGTTCGGGTTGCCATGCACGCACAGGCTGCCCGGCTCGCCCGGATGCAGCGGATCGAGCCACGCGCCGGTGGACATCACGGCGACGCCGCGCAGCAGCCCCTCCTCCAGCACCACCCCGGCGAGGCAGGCGCCGCGGTCGTTGAACACACGTACCACGTCGCCCTCCGCCAGCCCGCGCGCCGCCGCGTCGTCGGGGTGCAGCCGGATCGGCTCGCGGCCATGCAGCTTGCTGGCGAGGCTCATTCGTGCCTGGTCGAGCTGGCTGTGCAGCCGCGTCGGCGGCTGGCTGGTCAGGAGATGCAGCGGGAAGCGTGCGGCGCGCGGGGCACCGAGATATTCGCGCGGCGCGAACCAGACCGGATGGCCGGGACAGTCATCATAGCCGAAACCCGCGATGGTTTCCGAGAACAGCTCGATCCGGCCGGACGGCGTATTCAGCGCCGCCGCCGCCGGGTCGGCCGCGAAATCGGCGAACGGCACCGGCGCCTCGGCCGGTGGCGCGATCTCCACCGATCCCTGCTCCCAGAAGCGGTCGAAGTCCGGCAAAGCGACCTGCTGGCGCCCCGCCGCGCCGCGCACCCGCTCGTACATCGCATGCAGCCAGGCCGGCACGTCGCGCTGCTGGGTGAAGCGGTCGCGGGCGCCCAGCGCCTCGGCCACGTCGGCCATGTAGTCGAACTCGTCGCGTGCCTGGGCAAAGCGCGGCAGCGCCCGCTTCATCGCGATCAGGAAGCGGTCGCGGCCGGCCGAGCCGATGTCATCGCGCTCCAGCGTCGTCGTCGCCGGCAGCACGATGTCGGCATGGCGGGCGAGACTGTTCCACCACGGCTCGCTCACGATCACCGTCTCCGTCCGTGCCCAGGCGCGCAGCAGGCGATTGAGATCCTGATGATGATGCAGCGGGTTGCCGCCGCACCACCACATCAGCCGCGTGTCGGGGTAGTGCAGGCGGTGGCCGTTATAGTCGTATGCACCGCCCGGCCGCTCCAGCATTTCGGTCAGCCGTGCCACCGGAATCCAGGAATTGGCCGGATTCGGCAGCGCCGGGAGGCTGGCGGAGGGCAGCGCGCTCTGCGGCGTGCCCATTCCGTTCATGCTGGCATGGCCGAAGCCGAAGCCGCAGCCGCGCCGCCCGATCTGCCCAAGCATGGCGGCGAGCGCGACCAGCATCCAGAACGGCTGCTCGCCGCGCTCGGCGCGCTGGAGCGACCACGCCGCGGTCAGCATTGTCGGCAGCGCGGCGCAGTCGCGCGCCAGCGCCGCGATGCGCGCGGCCGGAATGCCGGTCTCGCCCTCGGCCCAGGCGGGGGTCCTGGCGATGCCGTCGGCCTCGCCCAGCACATAGGCGCGCACCTGCTGCCACCCCACCGTGCAGCGGGTGAGGAAGCCGTGGTCGGCCAGCCCCTCGGCGAACAGCACGTGCGCCATGCCGAGCATCAGGGCGGTGTCGGTGCCGGGGCGGATCGGCAGCCATTCGGCGCCGGCGAAGCCCGGCATGTCGCCGCGCACCGGGGAGATGTTGACCAGCCGCACGCCGGCGCGCGCCGCCCGGTCGAGCCATGTCGCCATCTCATGCCGCCCGGCGCCGCCGGCGGTGATCTGGCCGTTGCGCAGCAGGATGCCGCCAAAACAGGGCATCAGTTTCGCGTGAGCGACGATGTCACGCCACTCCACCACCGGGCCGGTCACCACGTCATTGGTGCCGACGATATGCGGCAGCAGCGTCATGCCGGCGGCGTAGGAGTAGTTGGTAAGCTGTCCGGTATATCCGCCGGCGACCGACAGCAGCCGGTGCAGTTGCTGGCGCGCATGGTGGAACCGCCCCGCCGAGGCCCAGCCGTAGCTGCCGCCGAAGATGCTGGCCGGCCCATGCGCGTCGCGCACCCGTGCCAGTTCCTCCGCCACAAGGCGGATCGCCGTATCCCAGGCGACCGGCACGAACCGCTCCCCGCCGCGCGGCGTGCCGCCGCGCCGGTCGCCATGCAGCCATCCCTGCCGCACATGCGGGCGGTCGATGCGGGTCGGCGCGTGCACCGCATCGGGGATCGAGGCCAGCAGCGCCGGCGGGTTGGGATCGCCGGGGAACGGCCGCGTGCCGACCAGGCGGCCGCCCTCGACAACGGCGGTAAAGGCGCCCCAATGGGCGGCGTGCGGAAAGAGATCGGTCATTGTGCGGGGTTCCCCGGGGCGGCAGACTGGGCCTAGTATGCCGGGTTCAGAGCATTCGGTGAAGGAAGCGCTGCCATGACCCCCCCTCGCGCCAACTCGTCCGCCGCCCGCGACATCGCGTATGCGCTGCATCCCTACACCGACCTGCGCACGCACCTGGAAGCCGGGCCAACCGTGATCTCCCGCGGTCAGGGGGTGCGGGTGTGGGACGATGCCGGCAAAGGCTATATCGACGCGATCGCCGGCCTGTGGTGCGCCTCCCTCGGGTTTTCCAACGAGCGGCTGGTAGCGGCGGCGGCGAAACAGATGCGCACCCTGCCGTTCTATCACAGTTTCGCCGCCAAATCGCACGAGCCTATGATCGAACTGGCGGAAATGCTGATCGCCCGCGCGCCGGTACCGATGAGCCGTGCGTTCTTCGCCAATTCCGGTTCGGAGGCGAAC
>JAJZNE010000075.1 GCA_021847995.1 Pseudomonadota bacterium
GATCGCCGCCTCGGCGTCGTCGAGGAAACGGGTCGCGGCGATGCGCGCTTCGTCCCAGCCGACGGCGCGGCAGGCGGCGCGGGCGCGGTCGGGCGCGAGATCGACGATCGCCGCCACCTCCAGCCCCGGCGTCGAGGGCACCTGGGCGAGGAACATGGAGCCGAACTTGCCGGCGCCGATCAGCACCACGCGCACCGGACGACCGGCCCCGGCACGGGCACGCAGGAGACGATGCAGGTTCATCGCGGCACTATTCCGCCGCCATCGGCAGATGCTGCGCGAGCTGCTGGAGCGCGTCATCGGCGACCGGCACGATCGGGGCGAAATCGCGGTGCGCGATGAACTCGGGGCGTGTCGGCGTGCGGATGTAGTTGGAGACGGCGTTCAGCGTCAGATAGACGATCTTGCGCGGATAGGGGGTGATGTTGCCGGCCGAGCCGTGGACGAGGTTGCCGTGGAACATCAGCATGCCGCCCGGCTTGCCGGTGGCGGCGACGATGCCGCCGGCCTCCGCGAGGCGCGTCACCGCGTCGTTGTCGAGTGTCCACAGCGGATAGGACGTGGTTTCAAGGTCGTGCGCCGCCTTGAGATCGCCCGCCGTGTGCGAGCGGGGGATCAGCAGCAGCGGGCCGTTGATCGGCATCACCTCGTCGAGAAACACGGCGATGTTCATGGCCCGCGGCTCCGGCATGCCGTCGTCGCGCTTCCAGGTGCCGTAATCCTGGTGCCACTGCCACACTTCGCCGGTGAAGGCGGATTTGGCGTTGATCTTGAACTGGTGCATGTACACCGGCTCGCCGAACACCTGCTCGATCGGGCGGATCATGCGCGGGTGGGCGCCGAGCAGGCGGAACGGCTCGCTGTAGAGGTGGGCGGCAAAAGCGGTGCGCGGCGCGCCGCTCTTCTCCCGCCACACTTCGGGGCGGTCGTGACGATAGATGTCCTCCGCCTCGCGCCTGAGGAGCGCCACTTCCCCGGGCGTGAACAGTTCGGGCAGGAACAGCCAGCCCTCGCGGTGGAACTGCGCGATCTGTTGGTCGGTCAGGTGCATGTCGGCGTCTCTCCCTGGTCGATGCGGTTCAGGCGGCGGCGGGGCCGCACATGGTGTCGGCGGCGGCCTGGCCGGCGGCGAGCGCGTGGGCCCGTGCCGCTGCCCCGGCCGCGTCGGCGTCGCCCGCGAGCACGCAGGCGGCGATCGCGGCATGCTCCTGCCACAGGCGGGCGCAGAGATCGGCCAGCGCCAGCACGGCCGCCATCGCGCGGTGCAGATGCGGCCAGTGCGGGGCGGTGATCTCCTCGAACACCGGGTTGCCGGACAGGCGATAGAGGGCGAGGTGAAAGCCGGCGTCGCACGTCACCAGCAGCGCCACCGGCGGGGGCGCCGGTGCGGCGGCGATCTCCCGCCCGGCGGCCAGCGCCCGTTCCAGCGCCGCGCGGCCGGGCGCATCGGCGGCGGCGCGCCCCGCCGCGAGACGCGCAGCGGCCCCGTCGAGGGCCGCCCGCACCTCATAAAGCTGACGGATACGCACCGGGTCGATCGGCACCACCTCCAGCCCCTTGCGCCCACTGTCGCGCATCAGGCCCTGCCGCCGGAGCAGATGCAGAGCATGGCTGACCGGCTGGCGGGAGATGCCGAGGCGCTCGGCCAGTTCGCCCTGCCGCACCCGCTGCCCCGGCGCCAGGGTGCCGTCGGCGATCGCCTCCAGCACGCGCTGATAGACCTGATCGACGAGGATGGGGCCGCTAGCGAGCGGGTGCATCATGCGGGATTGGGTCCGGGTGGACAGGTTTGCGCATTCGGAATTCGGAATTCCTTGCACCCGCCGCGCCGGGTTGTCAAGCTGGGCGCGGAAACGGGGGAAGGGAGGGCCTGAAAATGCCAGCGACGATCCGGGTGGCGACGTTCGACGGTCCCGGCGCGCCGCCGGTGATCCGCAGCGTGCCGCGCCCGCCGGTGCCGGCGCGGGCGGCGCTGTTCACCGTCGGCGCCTGCGGCGTGTGCGGCACCGATCTGCACATTCTGGCAGGCCACTGGCCGAAGCCGCTGCCCTGGCCGTTCACGCTCGGCCACGAGGTTGCCGGGATCATCGCCGACATCGGACCGGAGCTGACCCATGACTACATGGGCAACAAGCTGGAGGTTGGCGCCAAGATCATGATCCCGCCGCTGATGCCGTGCGGGGAATGCTACTACTGCCGACACTATCCGGCGAATGCCAACAAGTGCCTTACACCGGTCTATTACGGCCGCTATCTCGGCTTCGACAAGGCGCCGCATCTGTGGGGCGGATGGGCGGAGATGGAATACATCGATCTCGGCATGCTGCCGGGCACCAAGGTCTATCGCCTGCCCGACGACATGCCGCTCTGGCTCGGCACGCTGGCGGAGCCGCTTACCTCCTGCCTGCGCGCCTTCCGCCGCGCTGCCCGCGCCGGCGGGTTCGAGGCGGGGAATACGGTGGTGATCCAGGGATCGGGGCCGATCGGCGTGCTCGCAATCGTGGCGGCGCGGGAGATGGGGGCGGGGCGCGTCATCGTCGCGGGCGCCCCCGAACAGCCGCGGCTCGCGCTCTGCCGCCGCTTCGGGGCGGAGGTGACGGTCGATATCACCGGCAAGCCGGCCGCGCAGCGGATCGCCGAGGTGCGCGGGATCGTCGGCGGTTTCGGCGCCGACCTGGTGATGGACTGCTCCGGCCATCCCTCCGCGGGGCCGGAGGGGATCGAGATGCTGCGCGACGGCGGCACCTATGTCGAGATGGGGCAGTTCACCGATGCCGGCGCGATCGCGACCAACTGGCACCGCATCTGCACCAAGGACATCAGCGTCCTCGGTTCCTGGGCGTTCACCGCCGACGACATCTGGGACGGCATCCGCATGCTGGACCGCGCCTGCGGCCGCTATCCTTTCGCCGAGCTGCAGATGCGCTTTCCGTTCACCGAAGCCGGCATTGCCGAGGCGATCGCGGCGGCGCGGGAGATGCGCTGCGTCAAGGCGACCATCGTGCCGCATCCGGAGATCGTGGACTAACCGCCGGCTTGTCATTCGCCGGGGCTAAGCGTTCTCTCTCTCCGCCCCAACTCTGCGAGGACTCGCCATGCGCCCAGCCGTCTCGTTCGGCGTCCCTGCGCCCCGGCCTGCCGCATGACCGCTACGCCCATCCGCTTCCTCGATCTCCCGGCGCAGCAGGCGCGCATCGCCGCCGAGCTGCGCCGGCGCCTTGATGCCGTGCTGGCGCATTGCCAGTTCGTGCTCGGGCCGGAGGTTGCCGAGCTGGAAGACCGGCTGACGGCGTTCTGCGGTGCGGCGCACTGCGTCGCGGTCTCCTCCGGCACCGATGCGTTGCAGATCGCGCTGATGGCGGAGGGGGTGGGGCCGGGCGATGCCGTGTTTCTGCCGGCCTTCACCTATACCGCGACCGCCGAGGTGCCGCTGCTGCTGGGGGCGACGCCGGTGTTCTGCGATGTCGATCCGCGCAGTTTCCAGATCGACCCGGTTTCCCTCGCCGCGCGCATCGCTGCCGTGCGCGCCACCGGGCGGCTGCGCCCGCGGGCGCTGATCGGTGTCGATCTGTTCGGCCAGCCCGCCGACTGGCCGGCGCTGACCGCGCTGGCGCAGCGGGAGGGATTGTTCGCCCTCGACGATTGCGCGCAGAGCTTCGGCGCCAGCCTGCACGGCGCGCGGCTCGGCCATGCGGCGGATGCGACGGCGGTCAGCTTCTTTCCCTCCAAGCCGCTCGGCGCATATGGCGACGGCGGCGCGCTGCTGACCGAGGATGCGGCGCGCGCCGCGCTCTATCGCAGCCTGCGCTCGCATGGCGAAGGAACGACGCGCTACGAGGTGCTGCGCACCGGCATGAACGGCCGCCTGGACACGATGCAGGCGGCGGTGCTGCTGAGCAAGCTGACCGTGTTCGAGGATGAACTGGCGATGCGCGAACGCATCGCATCGGCCTATGACGCGGCTCTGGCCGACATCGTTCAGGTGCCGGCGCGGGTGCCCGACAGCACCAGCGCCTGGGCGATCTACGCGATCCTGCTGCCCGATCAGGCCACCCGCACGCGGGTGCAGGAGGGATTGCGCAGGCAGGGCGTGCCGACGGCGATCTACTATCCGCGCCCGCTGCACCATCAGCCGGCCTATCGCGCCGCGCATGACGGGGTTGCGTTGCCGGTGGCCGAGGATCTGGCGAAGCGCATCCTCGCCCTGCCCATCCATCCCGACCTGAGCGACGCGCAGGTGGCGCTTGCATGCGCCACGCTGCGCGCCAACCTATGAGAAATGTTCAGCGAAATCAGCGAAGCGACCATTCCCCCCCTGGTCGATGCCTTTTATGCCCGCGTGCGCGTCCATCCCCGGCTCGGCCCGGTGTTCGACGCCGCCATCGCCGGGGACGGATGGCCCGCGCATCTGGCGAAGATGTACGCGTTCTGGTCGTCGGTGATGCTGACCTCCGGCCGCTACAAGGGCAACCCGGTCGCGGTGCATGCCGCAGTGTCGGGCCTGACCCCGGATCTGTTCCCCGACTGGCTGGCGCTGTTCGAGGCGACGGCGCAGGCGCTGTTCGTGCCGGCGTTGGCCGCGCGGTTCGTCACCAAGGCACGCAACATCGCCGAGAGCCTGCGGCTTGCTCTGTTCTTCCGCCCGGACCGTCCGTGGCCGGGCGATCTGCGCCGTGCCGGCTGATCCGGAAAGCGCGGCACTGCCGCCCGCGGCGCGCGCCGAACTGGCGGCGGCGCTGGCGGTACTGCAGGCGAATGACGGCAAGCTGATACGGGCGGCGCGGCGGGTGTCGGCGCTGGCGAGCGGGCCGGTGCTGCGCGGCCTCGCCACCCGGACGGGCGCCGCGGCGACGCTGGAGGGGCTGGCGCATGCAGCGCTGGCGCGCGCCTTCGACATCGCCGTGCTCGGGCTGCCGGAGGCGGGCGAGGATGTCGGCCGCTTCGATTCGCCGGCCGCTGCCCATCTGGCAACGGCACTGTCGGGGGCGGTGAGCGGGGCGGCGGGGCTGCTCGGCGCGCTGCCGGACGCGGCGCTGACGACGCTGCTGATCATGCGCCAGATCGCCGCCGTCGCGGTGGCCGCGGGCGAGGACGTGCGGGCGGAGGACACGCGCCGCGCCTGCCTCGAAGTCTTCGCGCTGGAAGGGGCCGAGGGGGAGAGCGGCTATCTCGGCGCGCGGCTGCTGCTGCGTGGTGCGCCGGTGGCGGCGGTGCTGGCGCAGGCGGCACGGCGCTGGAGCATCGGCCTCGCCGAGAAGCTGGCGGCGCAGGCGGCCCCGCTGATGGGGGCGGCGGGCGGCGCCCTGGTCAACACCGCATTCCTGCGCCACTACCGGCGCCGTGCTCATGCCCATTTCACGGTGCGCCGGCTGGAGCGGGTTCATGGGGTGGCGGCGGTGCGGGCAACGATGGCAACCTGAGGCATAATACCGGCCGTCATGGATGGTGACCCATGAAGGATGGGTCACCATCGGCCGGTATTGAGTCTCTTTTCGCGCGCCGCCGCCCGCCAACCCGGCAATGGCCGCCCCGGATGGTCAGCAGGGCTCCGAACTCATGTGACAACGGGTGACAGCGCGACGTTTCGTCGATTCGATGCGGCTATCCCGATTCGGAGCCGCCTCCATGTGCCCGCTTTCAGACCCGCTGCCCGGCAAGTCCCGCCTG
>JAJZNE010000078.1 GCA_021847995.1 Pseudomonadota bacterium
ATCTAGAGCGCCCGCCCCTCCGCCATGATGTTGCCCCAGCTCGGCACGATCGGCGGCGTGCCGGCGCCGATGAAACTCAGGATCGCCTCGGTGATCATCGCCGAGGCGCAGATATAGCTTGCCTGCACGATCAGCGGCGCCAGCGTGTTGGGCAGGATGTGCCGCCAGATCAGCCGCGGCGTGCGGGTGCCGGCGGCGATCGCCGCCTCCACATACGGCAGTTCGCGCAGCGACAGCACCACGCTCCGCGCGAGGCGGCTGACCCGCGGCACCTCGGCGATGGTGATCGCGATGATGACGTTCTGCACGCTGCCGCGGGTCAGCGCCATCAGCGCGATCGCGAGCAGGATCGGCGGGATCGACATCAGCCCGTCCATCGCGCGCATGATGACGCCATCGAGCCAGCGCACGAAGCCGGCGATGACGCCGATCGCGAGTCCGGCGGCGGAGGCGAGTGCTGCCACCGCGAAGCCGACGACGAGCGAGACGCGCGCGCCATAGAGGACGCGGGAATAGATGTCGCGGCCCAGCATGTCGGTGCCGAACCAGTGCGCCGCCGAGGGCGGGCGGGTGCGCCGCGCCGGGGCCAGCGCCGTCGGATCGACGGTGAACAGCAGCGGCGCCAGCACCGCGACCAGGACGATCAGGGCGAGCAGGAAGCCACCCGCGGCAATGGCGGGATTGCGCCGCAGCCAGCGGATCATTGGCGGATTCTGGGGTCGAGCACGGAATAGAGCAAATCGACGATCAGGTTGACCACGACATAGACGAAGCTGAACAGCAGCGTCACCCCCTGGATCACCGGATAGTCGCGGCGCAGGATGGCATCGACCACCAGCCGCCCGATGCCGGGGATGGCGAACACGCTTTCGGTGACCACGGCGCCGCCGATCAGCAGCGCGACGCCGAGGCCGATCACGGTCACGATCGGCACCGAGGCATTCTTGAGCGCATGCACGAACAGGATCGGCGCCAGCCCCAGCCCCTTGGCCCGCGCGGTGCGGATGTAGTCCTGCCCCAGCACCTCCAGCATCGCGGCACGGGTGATGCGGGCGATCAGCGCGATATAGATGGCGCCGAGCGCCACCACCGGCAGCACGAGGCCGCGCAGCCACGCCAGCACGCCGCGGGCGAGCGGCGTGTAGCCCTGCACCGGCAGCCAGTCGAGTTGCAGCGCAAACACCCAGGCGAGCACGTAGCCGACCACGAACACGGGAACGGAAAAGCCGATCACCGCGACCAGCATCACCAGCCGGTCGATCCACGACCCGGCGCGCGCCGCCGCCAGCACGCCCGCCGGCACCGCGACGACGATCGCGAAGACCAAAGTCATCGCCATCAGCGAAAGCGTCGGCTCGATCCGCTGGGCGATCATGTGCGTGACCGGCAGGTTGGCAAAGATCGAGGTGCCGAGATCGCCATGCAGGACATGCCAGAGCCATTCGCCGAACCGCACCACGAACGGACGGTCGAGGCCGAGGGAGACGCGGATGCGGGCGATGTCCTCGGCACTCGCCTGATCGCCGGCGATGATCGCCGCCGGGTCGCCCGGCGCGATGTAGAGAAGAGAGAACACGAACAGCGCCACCATCGCCATCACCGGCACGGTGGCGAGCGCGCGCCTGCCTGCATAGCGCCACATCAGCTTCGGCGCACGCCCCAGAACACCGGCAGCGGCGCGCGCACCACCCCGGCGAGGTCGCGCCGCCAGGCCTGGTACTGGCGGAAGAAGCCGGTCGGCACATAGACCACGTCGGCGAAGGCGGCGCGATTGATGGCGACGGCGGCCGCCTTCTCGGCGGCGGCGTCGGCGGCGTCGTACCAGGCGAGGATCCCTTCCTCCACCGCGGGACTGTCGGGCCAGCCGAACCACGCCTTGGCGCCGCCGGCGTCGAGCGCGGTGTAGGCGGCGGGATTGATGCAGTCGGCGCCGGCATGCCAGGTGTGGAAGATGTGCCAGCCGCCCTTGCCCGGCGGATCCTTCTTCGCCCGCCGCGCGCCGACGGTGCCCCAGTCGAGCGCCTGGTAATCGACATTGACGCCGATCCTGGCCAGCATGTCGGCGGTCACGTCGCCCTCCGCCTTGGTGATCGGAAGGTCGGTTGCCACCATCAGGATGATCTTCTCCCCGTTGTATCCGGCGTCCGCCAGCAGCTTCCTTGCTCCCGCGTAGTCGCGCGCGCCCTTCAGCAGGGTGCCGCCGTCCTCGGTATAGAGCGGCGTGCCGGGGGTGAAGAAGCTCAGCGTCGTCTGCCACAGCGCATCGTCGCCGCCGCACACCGCCGCCATGTAGTCGGGCTGGGAGGCGGCCATCAGCAGCGCGCGGCGGGCGCGCACGTCGCTGAACGGCGGATAGAGATGGTTGACGCGCAGGCTGCCGAGATTGCCGAGCGGGTCGGCGATATCGACCACCACGTCGCGGTTGCGCCGCAGCAGCGGCACCAGATCGGGGATCGGCGTCTCCCACCAATCGACCTCGCCGTTCTGCAGGGCGGCGCCGGCGGTCGCGGCGTCGGGCAGGATCTGCCATTCGATGCGGTCGAAATTCATCCGCCGGCCGCCGGCGAGCCAATCCGCTGGCTCCGGCCGCGGCTGATAGGCCGCGAAGGTCTCGAACACGGCGCGCGAGCCGGGCACCCATTCATCGGCGCGGAACTTCATCGGGCCGGAGCCGACATAGTCCCTGATCAGCTGGAAGGGATCGGTGCGGGCGATGCGCTCCGGCATGATCAGGGCCATCGGCGCGTTGCTCTTGCCGAGCGCGAACAGCATCTTGGTGAACGGCCGGTTGAGCCGGAAGCGGAAGCTGCGGTCGTCGATCGCCTCCAGCGCATCGAGGCGGGTGCGGATCACCTGTCCCATCGTGTCGCGCACCATCCAGCGATCGAGGCTCGCGATCACGTCGCGGCTGGTCACCTTCTCGCCGTCGTGCCATTGCAGGCCGGGGCGCAGGCGGAAGGTCCAGGTGCGGAAATCGGCACTCGCCTCGTGCCCCTCGCACATCTGCGGCTGCGGGGTGAAGCTGCTGTCCACGCCGTACAGCGTCTCCCACACCATGGCGGCGGCGTTGCGCACCACGTATTGCGTGCCGGCGACGGCATCCAGGCTGGAGAGATTGGCCTGCGGCACGAAGCGCAGCACCCGGGCCGCGTCCGCCCGCGCCACCGCCGGGACGGTGAGCGCGCCTGCCGCGAATTTCAGCACATCGCGCCGTGCGAAGCTCATGCTGCTCATCCGCGTTGCACGTTCCAGAAGATCGCGAACCCGTCCAGCACGCCGTGCAGATCGCTGCGGAACGCGGTGGCCTGGAGATAGGAGCCGAGCGGAACATAGGGCACGGTGGTCAGCGCCTCCCGCTGGATGTCGGCGCAGATGCGCTGCTGGGCGGCAAGGTCGGGGGCGGCGAACCAGGCATCGCGGAGCTGCTCCAGCTTCGGGTCGTCAGGCCAGCCGAACCACGCCTTGGCGCCGTTGGCACGCAGCGGCAGATGGCCGGCCGGGGTGGGGAAGTCGCTGCTGTTGAAGCCGGTGCAAAACACGTTCCAGCCGCCGCGGTCGATCGGGTCGCGCTTGGCACGCCGCTGCACCAGGGTGCCCCAGTCGGTCGCCTGATAATCGACCTTCATGCCGAGCCGCGTCAGCAGATCGGCCGTCACGTCCGACAGCGCCTTGAGCGAGGGAAAATCGGTCGGCACCATCAGCGCCACCCGCTCGCCCCTATAGCCGGCGGCGGCAAGCTCGGCCTTCGAGCGGGCGAGGTCGCGCGGGCGGGTCAGAACCTCCATGCCGGCATCGTTCGCCATCGCCGTGCCGGGGCAGAAGATGCCGACGCCGTCATGCCACATCGCCGTATCGTCGCCGGCCACCGCCTCCATGAAATCGGCCTGGGTGACGGCGCCAAGCACGGCGCGCCGCACCGCCGCATTGTCGAACGGGGGGAAAAGCTGGTTGAAGCGCATGATCTCGGTGGTGCCGAAGCGGTCGAGCACCGTCACCGTCAGCTTCCTGTCCCTGCGCAACAGCGGCAGCAGGTCGGCGGTCGCATATTCCCACCAGTCCTGCTCGCCGCTCTGGATCGCGCCGGACGCGGTGGCGGGATCGGGAATCACGGTCCATTCGACCCGGTCGAAATGCACCCGTTTCGGCCCGGCCGTCCAGTCCGGCGTGCCGTCGGCGCGGGGGACGTATTTGTCGAAGCGGGCATAGGCGACGTGCGCGCCCGGCACACGCTCATCGGCGAGGAAGCGGAACGGGCCGCTGCCGACGATCTCCTTCACCTGGGTCATCGCGTCGGTGGTGGCCAGCCGCTCCGGCATCATCGCCGGGATCACCGGCGCGCTCTTGCCGAGCGCGGTCGGCAGCAGCGGGAACGGCTGCTTGAGGCGGAACACGATGCGCTTGTCGTCGGCGGCGGACAGGTCGTCGGTGACGGCCATCAGCGCCTGGCCGAAGGCGTCGCGCTGCGCCCAGCGGCGGATGCTGGCGACGCAGTCGCGCGCCAGCACCGGCGTACCGTCGTGCCACAGCAGGAAGTCGCGCAGCACCAGCGTCCAGCGCCTGCCGTCGTC
The DNA here is from genome assembly GCA_021847995.1 of Pseudomonadota bacterium. Lineage (GTDB taxonomy): Bacteria > Pseudomonadota > Alphaproteobacteria > Acetobacterales > Acetobacteraceae > JAFKFJ01. Next base: position 4,569 of record JAJZNE010000078.1, read on the forward strand.
CTCGATCGCGTGGCCGGCGACCATCTGCGGCGAAGGTTGCAGCGTGTGGTCGTTGCCGTAGAGCGTATCGAAGACCATGAAGCCGTGGTTGCGGGTGACATAGGCGGTGGTCCAGTGCGGATCGAGCGTGGCCAGATCGGCCTGCGGAATGAAGCGCAGCACCGACTGGTTCGCGGCCCGCCCGATATGCGGCGCCGCAAGGGCCGCCGCCGCCCCGATCAGCACATCCCGCCGCCGCATCGCCCCGCTCCTTCGCCGCTGCCGCCGGGAGTGTGCCCTGTGCCGGCGCGGCTGGGAAGCCGGATCGCCGCGGGCGCGCCCGCCCCGGGGGAGCCGCCGCCGGCCGCCGCCGTCGCCGCTGAAAATCATGTCGAACACAGGCGCGCCGGTGTTGACGACGCTCGGGCCATCGGGCAGCCGATGGTGGCGTCATCGGCAATCGTGTGTCCCGCATCGACGGCGACGATGCCGGGAGCAGACGGGGTGCCTGTTCAGGGATCGAACTGGCGGGCCACGGCCGATAGTGATGAGCACTATGTCTACGCTATAGCCCGACGATAGGCAACGACCATCCACGGCACGACTACGTGGCCAGCCCTGCGGCAATCCTTGCTTGCAGGTCCGGCCCCACGCGCTTGAAGCCCATCAACCTTGCCACGGTCCGAACCAAGTCAGCGTCGTCGCCCCCGGCGTTATCGTCGCGGGCAATCTTGAAAGCAGCCTTGATCTCCAACAGGGAGATACTGTCTGCTTTAATGGTCGCACCCGTTTCCACTGAGCGATCACGCACCGGGGGCGCATCAGCCTGTGTCTGAGTATACTAGAAGGTTCCATCAGTCAGCAGGTCGGAATTGCCAGACCGCGCGCGCATGAGCGCAGTGCGGGTGGCCGCTAGAATCCGTGAGCCTGCCTTTTCCCGATCAAAACAGGCCGCGATCCGTCTCGCCACCTCTTCCACAGTAATTGCTCACCCCTGGTGCGGGCATCACCCTGAGCGGATGATCGGCACGCCGGCCAAGCTGGCCCGCAGCGCCTCCAGCGCGGACAGGCCATGCAGCCGGCCGGTGGCGATGACGCTGGACGCTG
>JAJZNE010000061.1 GCA_021847995.1 Pseudomonadota bacterium
CCAACGCCTGCCAGCTATGGTCTGAAACCGCGATGGGCCAGCGCGTTGGGTAACCGCGTCCGGCGCTCGGTAAGCCAATCACGCAGAAACACGGTGAATAAGATGGGGTAACCGCTCAGGCAGTACGCCGTTGGAGTGCTTGCTACATAATTCCCAAAAGATCTCCCGGCAGGCAGAATGTGAGTTGATGAGGGAGCCGAGGTCGTTGCGCACCACCCCACGGCCGGGCAGGCGCGCCGCACATCCCGCTTGCCCCGGCAGTTCGTTATCATGTATAACTCTCGACGTGAACAACCGCACCCCCCGCCCCCCGGCCGAACGCTTCGCCATCCTCGTGGAAGGCGTCGCCAAGGCGCTTGCCGCCGAGGGGCTGCGGCTGGGGCTGGTGGCGCCCTGGCTCGCCCTGGTGTGGTGCAAACTGCGCAGCACCGGTGCCCGCATCCTGCGGTTCGCCGCCGCCCTTGAGGCCGGCACGCTGCGCCTCGGCCCGCCCCGGCCCCTGCCGCCCCTCATGCCCCTGACGGAAGCAAAGCCCGCCGCCTCCAAAGCCAGACGAAAAGACATCCCGCAAGGCTTCGGCTGGCTGCTCCGGCGGGTGACGGCGCTCAGCTTCGGCCGCTCCCAGCTCGAATATCTCCTCGCCGAACCGGACATGGCCGAGTTGATCCAGGCCGCCCCGCAGGTGGCGCATCATCTCCGCCCGATCTGCCGGATGCTCGGGGTCAAACCCCCGCCCGGCCTCTTTCCCGCCCGCCGCCCGCCGCGCCGGACCAGGCCGCCCGCGCCGCCGAAACCGGCGCCGGAGGCGGCGGAAGAAAAACCGGCGGCGACCGGAAGGCCGGACGGCCCGTTTCCCGCCTTCGTGCCCCGCAAGCGAAAGCGGCGGCGGCGGCCGTTCACTCTGTTCCCCCTGCCCGCCGCCACCGGCCCGCCCTGGCCGGGCTGAGGCGGGGTCGGGAAGGGGGGGCGCGCGGCCGTCCCGATCCCCGGCTGTCCCCGCTATCGCCCCCGCGCATCCTCTGGCAGGCTCGCCCGAAGCCGCAACGCCGGGGAGCATCGGATGGACACTGCCGCCACCAACACCCGCGCATCCCCCGCCGCCCTGGCTCCGGCGGCCTCCATGGTGCGCGTCATCGCCGCCGCTTCCATCGGCAACGCGCTGGAATTCTACGATATCGTCGTCTATGGCCTGTTCGCGGCGCCGATCGCGCACGCGTTCTTCCCCAGCGGCAGCGCCACCATCTCCCTCCTGCTCGCCTGGGGCGCCTTCGGGGTCACCTTCCTCGCCCGTCCGCTCGGCGCCATCGTACTCGGCGCCTATGCCGACCGGGCGGGGCGCAAGGCGGCGCTCACCCTCGGCATCCTGCTGATGACGCTGGGCACGCTGCTGCTCGCGGTGATGCCGGGCTACGCCACGCTCGGCCTGCCGGCGCCGCTCGGCGTGCTGGCGGCGCGCCTGATCCAGGGCTTCGCCGTGGGCGGGGAGTTCGGCAGCGCCACCGCCATGATGATGGAGCATGCGCCGCGCCGCGCCGGCTTCTTCGCCAGCTTCCAGTTCTCGAGCCAGGCGCTGGCCGGCATCCTCGGCGCCGGCATCGCCATCCTGGTCACCGGCACGCTGCCGGCCGCCTCCCTCGATGCCTGGGGGTGGCGGCTGCCGTTCGTGTTCGGGCTGCTGATCGGGCCGGTCGGCCTCTATATCCGCCGCCATGTCGATGAGACGCCCGAATTCCTCGCCGCCCCCGCCATCCGCGCGCCGATCCGTGTGCTGCTGGCGGACCACGGCGCCGGCATTCTGCTCACCGCCGGACTGATCGCGATGGCGACCGGCGTCACCTATCTCGATCTGCTGCTGCCGAGCTACGCGGTGCGTCAGCTCGGGCTGCCGCCGACGATCAGCCTCACGTCCCTGCTGACCAAGAGCACGCTTTCGCTGCTGCTCATTCCGCTCGTTGGGCACTGGTCGGATCGCATCGGCCGGACGCGGATCGCGCCGTTTGCGGCGGTGGCCGTGCTGCTGCTGGTCTATCCCGGGTTTCTCTATCTGGTCGGCCATCCGGCGATCGGCACATTGCTCGGGCTGGTGGCGCTCAGCACCCTGTTGCAGATCGGCTATAATGCCGCGCTGCCGGCGCTGATGGGGGAGTTGTTTCCGGTGCAGACGCGCTCGAGCGGCATGTCGATCGGCTACAGCCTCGGCGTGATGAGCTTCGGCGGCTTCGCGCCGGCGATCATCACCTGGCTGATCCCGCATCTCGGCAGCATCCGCGCGCCGAGCTTCTACGTGATCTTCTGTGCCCTGGTCAGCCTCGCTGCCCTGGCGGCGGTGCGCAGGCGGCCACGCCACGGAGCGGCATCGTGAGCGGTCGCTTCAACGTCATCATGACCTCGCCGCGATTGGCGGCGGAGGCGGTGACGATCCTCGACGCCGCGGGCTGCACCGTCCATTACATGCCGTCCTATCCCTCCGGCACCGCGGTCGCGGCGCTGGCGGCGCGGGTGCGGGCCGATGCCATCCTGGCGCGGCAGGGTCAGGTGGATGCGGCGGCCATCGCCGCGTCGCCGCGGCTGCGCATCGTCGCGCGCCACGGCGTCGGCGTCGATGAAGTGGATGTCGCCGCGGCGGCGGCGCACGGGGTGATGGTGACGAACACCCCCGGCGCCAACGCCACCGCCGTCGCCGAGCACACGCTGGCGCTGATCCTCGCGCTGGTGAAGGAGCTGCGTCCGCTTGGTGCGGCGATCGCCGCCGGCGCGTGGCGTGATCCGGCGCGGGGCGGGCGCGACGTGGCCGGGCTGCGGCTCGGCCTGGTCGGCTGCGGCGCGATCGGGCGGGCGGTGGCGCGGCTGGCGGCGGCGTTCGGCATGAGCGTCGCGAGCAACGATCCGGCCCTGCCGGCCGGGGGCCTGCCCGGCATCGCCCGACTGCCGGACCTCGCCACGCTCGCCGCCGGCAGCGACGTGCTCTCCGTGCATTGCCCGCTGACGCCGGCGACGCGCGGGCTGGTGGGGGCGGCGGTGCTGGCGGGGATGCCGCGCGGTGGGTGGGTGGTCAACACCGCGCGCGGCGGCATCGTCGATGAGGCGGCGCTGCTCGCCGCCCTCGATGCCGGCCAGATCGGCGGCGCCGCGCTCGATGTGTTCGACCAGGAACCGCCGCCGCCGCATCACCCCCTGCGCGACCATCCGCGCCTCCTGGCGACCCCGCATGTCGCCGGCACTACGCCGGGGGCACTCGTCAACATGGGGGTTGCGGCGGCGGAGTGCATCGCCCTGCGCCTCACCGGTGCGGCGGTGCCGCCGGAGCGCATCGTGGTGACAGGAGCTTCATGATCCGGTTGCTTGCGCCAGGCGGCGCACGCGTGTAGCCGCAGCCCGTGTCCGCCCTTCCGTTGCATTCCCTGCTCGTCGGCCTGCGCGGCCGGCAGGCCGGCTTCGCTGCCGTCGCGCTCGGGGCGCTGAGCGCGCTGGCGTTGCCGCCGCTGCATGTGCTGCCGGTGCTGCTGATCGCGGTGCCCGGCCTGCTCGCCCTGCTGGAGGGCGCGCCGACCCTGAAGCAGGCGGCATGGCGCGGCTTCTGGTTCGGCTTCGCCCATCACCTGCTCGGCCTCTACTGGGTGACCGAGGCGGTGCTGGTGGAGGCGGCGCGCTACTGGTGGCTGGTGCCGCTGGCGGTGCCGGCGCTGGCCGCGGTGCTGGCGCCGTTCATCGCCGCCGCCTGCGCCCTGGCCCGCATGGCCCCCGCCGGCTGGCCGCGCGTGCTGGCGCTGGCGGGGGCCTGGGTGCTGATGGACCTGCTCCGCCAGTTCGTCGGCACCGGGTTTCCATGGAATCCGTGGGGCGCCGACTGGGCCATCCCCGGGCCGGTCGGCGACGTCCTGATCCAGCCGGCGGCCTGGATCGGCACGCCCGGCCTCACCCTCGCCACGCTGCTGCTGGCCGCGACCCCGGTGTTCGGGCTGCGGGGCATGGCGTCGGGGGCGATCGGGCTGGCGGCCTGGGCCGGTGTCGGCGCGCTCCGCCTCTCGGCGCCGCCGCCGCGCCCGCCCGGCCTTGTCGCGGTGATCGTGCAGGGCAACGTGCCGGAAGGCCAGAAGCACGACATGCGCCAGGCGGTTGCCATATTTGACCGCTATCTGGCCCTGACCCGGGAGGGTCTCGCCCATGCCGGCATCGCCTTTCCGAACGCCAAACCGGTCGTGATCTGGCCGGAATCGTCGAGCCCGTTCGCGCTTGCCAACGATGTCGGCGCCCGCGCGGCGCTGGCGGAGGCGGCGGGCGGCGTGCCGGTGCTGGCCGGCACGGTGCGCTTCGACGGGTTGGGACGGCCGAGCAACAGCCTCGTCGCCGTCACCGGTGCGGCGGCGCCGGAATGGATCTACGACAAATGGCACCTGGTGCCGTTCGGCGAATATGCGCCGCTCTGGGTGCCGCTTGCGGTGCAACTGGTGCCCGGCGGCGGGTTCGTGCCCGGTGCCGGCCCCTTGACGCTGCACGTCCCCGGCCTGCCGCCGGTCGGCGCGCTGATCTGCTATGAGGTGGTGTTTCCCGCCCAGGTCGTGGCCGAAGCGGACCGGCCGGACTGGATGGTCAACATCACCAACGATGCCTGGTTCGGCAATTCTGCCGGCCCCCGCCAGCACCTCGCCGCGGCACGGCTGCGCACGGTGGAGGAGGGGCTGCCGCTGGCGCGCGCCGCCAATACCGGCATTTCGGCGGTGTTCGATGCCTATGGGCGCGAGCAGGCGCGGCTTGGCCTCGGCCGCACCGGGACGCTGACGGCCGCTCTGCCCGGCCATCTGCCGCCGCCGCCGTTCGCGCGCTTCGGGCTGGCGGTTCCGGCACTGCTGGCGGCGCTTTGCCTTGGTGCGGGGCTGTATCGCCGTCCGCGTCGGGTTCCACAGCGTGAGATTATTCACCCCAGACGTGAAAAAAGTTGACCTCTCTAACGACGCTGGCTTAAGCGTTACGTACCCGTCAGGCATCCGGCCTGGCCGGGCTTACGTTATGAAGCCGAAACCGACACGATGAGCGAGGAGTATGAAAGCCGCAGCGGCCGGCCGCGTCCCGATGCGCTCGACATGCATGTCGGGTCGCGCCTGCGCGCCCGCCGCCTGATGTTGGGCCTGACGCAGGAGCAGCTTGGCGACGCGGTCGGGCTGACCTTTCAGCAGATCCAGAAATACGAGCGCGGCATCAACCGCATGGGCGCCTCCCGACTGTGGGAACTGGCGCGGGCGCTGGGTGTGCCGATCGGCTGGTTCTATCAGGGTGGCGCCGCCGCCGCCCGCCCTCTCGCCGGCTTCGCCATGCCGGGGCAGGAACCGTTCGGGGACGCGCCGGAGCGGCCTGAGCCGCCGGCCGATGCGCGCGATCTGCTGGACGCTTTCGGCCGCATCAGCGACCCGGTGGTGCGCCAGCGCATTGTCGAACTGGTGAAGTCGCTCGCCCCCTCGCGCCCGGAAAATTATTAGCCGACGGGCCTCAGGTCTCACCGTCGGCGGCCAGGAAGGCGCGCCGCAGGGCGGCGGCGTCGGCGGCGGCGCGCAGCGCGGCCGCGACCTCCCTGT
>JAJZNE010000049.1 GCA_021847995.1 Pseudomonadota bacterium
GCAGCAGCACCCCGGCGGCGCGCCCGTCCACCATCACCCAGGCGGCGGCAGCGGCGGCGGCGGCGAGCCGGGCCGCCGCGCCCGCCGCCGGCAGCTGACAGCCCTGTGCGGCGAGCAGCCCGCTGCTGCCGACCACGACCGCGCGCCCGGCGACCGTTCCGGCGACGCCGCCGCCCGGCTGCTCGATCGCATCGCCGGGGGCCTCCAGGGCGAGGCCGGCGGCCTCTGCCGCCGCCACCACCGCCTTCGCCACCGCGTGCTGGGAGACGAGGTCGAGCGAGGCCGCAAGCCGCAGCACCTCATCGGCGGTATGGCCGGGCATCGGCTCGACGAAGGCGAGCTGCGGCGTGCCGGAGGTGAGCGTGCCGGTCTTGTCGAACAGCGCCGTGCGCACCCGCGCCAGCCGTTGCAGGGCACCGCCGCCCTTGATGACGGCGCCGTGCCGCGCCGCCCGCGACAGGCCGCACATCAGCGCCACCGGCGCGGCCAGGATCAGCGGGCAGGGTGTCGCCACCACCAGCACCGCGAGCGCGCGCCGCGGATCGCCGGCGAGCGCCCAGGCCAGCCCGGCAGCGAACAGCGTCAGCGCCAGGAAGGCCAGCGCCCAGCGGTCGGCGAGCCGCGCCATCGGCGCCCGTTCCGCCTGCGCGGCGCGGACAAGGCGCAGGATGGCCGCATAGGTGCTGCCCTCGGCGCTGGCGGCGGCGCGCAGGCGCAGTGGGCCGCCGACATTGACCGCGCCGCTGCGCAACGCCTCCCCGGGCTCCCGCGCAACCGGCAGCGGCTCGCCGCTCAGCGCCGCCTCGTCGAGCAGCGCCGACGCCCCCTCTGCCGTCCCGTCCACCGGCAGGCTCTCGCCCGGCCTGACCAGCAGCAGATCGCCCGGTTGCACCGCCTCCACCGCAAGGTCGGTCAGACTTTCGCCCTCGACGCGATGGGCGATGCGCGGGGCGCGTGCCAGCAATGCGGCCATCTCCCGCCCGGCGCGGCCCCCGGCAAAGCTTTCGAGCGCGTTGCCGCCGGCCACCATGAGCGCGATCAGCGCCGCGGCAAACGGCTCCTCCAGGACGACCGCGGTGACGATGGCGAGCAGCGCGATCACGTCCACGCCAGGCGCCCCCCCGGCCAGGGCGCGGACCGCGGAGAGCGCCAGATGGACGGCAACCGGCAGCACCGCCACGTCCCACGCCAGCCGCGCCGCCGGAGCGTGCCCGAGTGCCGCCAGCGCCGCCCCGGCAAGACCGGGCAGCAGCACCGCGAGCAGGAGCGGGAAGCCGGCGCGTACCATCCCCCCGAACATGGCGGAATCCGTCGCCGCGACCTTGACCTGCCGCATTTTCCGGCCCATCTCCGACAAACCGGACCCTGTGGGTCCGGATATCCGTCCATCAGGGCGTCAGCACCATGCTCAGGCTGTCCAGGCTCACCGACTATGCCGTGGTCGTGCTCATCCGGCTTGCCGAGGGCGAGCGTGGCGGGTCGGGGCGTGGCGAGGAGGGAGTGCAGACATCCCCCGGCATCGCCGCGGCGACCGGGGTGCCGGAGCCGACGGTGGCGAAGGTGCTGAAGGCGCTGGCCTGCGCCGGGCTGGTCGCCTCCCAGCGTGGGGCGCATGGCGGTTACCGGCTGGCGCGACCGCTCGCCGCCATTTCCGTCGTCGATGTGATCGCCGCGGTCGATGGTCCGATCGCGCTCACCGCCTGCGTCGATGGCGGGGCGAGCGGCTGCGATGTCGCCAGCCTGTGCGCCGTCCGCGGCCGGTGGGAGCTGGTGAACGATGCCATCCGCGCCGCCCTCGACCGCATCACGCTGGCCGACATGCGCGCAATTCCGCTGCCGCTGCCGCCGCCGCTGCGCATGAAGCTCGCCGCGCCGGAAGCCGCCCAATAGGAGACGACATGTCACACGCCGCCGACCCGGCCGGAACCGTCGAGGCCGTCACCCGCACGCCCTACAAGTGGGGTTTCGCCACCGAGATCGAAACCGAACTCGCGCCGAAGGGGCTGAACCCCGACATCATCCGCCTGATCTCCGCCCGCAAGGAGGAGCCGGCGTGGCTGCTGGACTGGCGGCTCGCCGCGTTCACGGCATGGCAGGCGATGGCGGAGCCGCACTGGGCGCATGTCCATCATCCGCCGATCGACTACCAGGATCTGCACTACTACGCGGCGCCGAAGCGCAGGGCGGGGCCGGCGCGGCTGGAGGATGTCGATCCCGAATTGCTGGCGACCTACGAGAAGCTCGGCATCCCGCTGCGCGAGCGCGCCATCCTCGCCGGTGTCGAACCGGCGGCGGGGGAGGCGGCGCCGGTCGCGGTCGATGCGGTGTTCGACAGCGTTTCCGTCGCCACCACCTTCCGCGCGACGCTCGCGAAGGCCGGCGTGATCTTCTGCCCGATCAGCGACGCGGTGCGCGAGCATCCCGACCTGGTGCGCAAATACCTCGGCAGCGTGGTGCCACAGGGCGACAATTTCTATGCCGCGCTCAATTCCGCCGTGTTCACCGACGGCAGCTTCGTCTATGTGCCGCCCGGCGTGCGCTGTCCGATGGAACTGTCTACCTATTTCCGCATCAATGCGCGCAACACCGGGCAGTTCGAGCGGACCCTGATCATCGCCGACGCCGGCAGCCATGTTTCCTATCTGGAGGGCTGCACCGCGCCGCAGCGCGACGAAAACCAGCTGCACGCGGCGGTGGTCGAGCTGGTGGCGCTGGACGACGCGCAGATCAAGTACAGCACGGTGCAGAACTGGTATCCGGGCGATGCCGAGGGCCGTGGCGGCATCTACAACTTCGTCACCAAGCGCGGCGCCTGCCGGGGCGCGCGCAGCCGCATAAGCTGGACGCAGGTGGAGACGGGATCGGCGATCACCTGGAAATACCCGAGCTGCATCCTGGCGGGCGACGACAGCGTGGGGGAATTCTACTCGGTCGCGGTGACCACCAACCGCCAGCAGGCCGACACCGGCACCAAGATGATCCATATTGGCCGCAACACGCGCAGCACCATCGTCTCCAAGGGCATCAGTGCCGGCCGGTCGGACAACACCTATCGCGGCCTCGTGCGCATCATGCCGAAGGCGGCGGGGGCGCGGAACCACACGCAGTGCGACAGCCTGCTGATCGGCGACCGCTGCGGCGCCCACACCGTGCCCTATATCGAAAGCCGCAACCCGACCGCGAAGGTCGAGCATGAGGCGACGACATCGAAGATCGCCGACGACCAGCTGTTCTACTGCCGCCAGCGCGGATTGTCCGAGGAGGACGCGGTGAACCTGATCGTCAACGGCTTCTGCAAGGAAGTCCTCAAGGAGTTGCCGATGGAATTCGCGGTGGAAGCGCAGAAGCTGCTGGCGGTCAGTCTCGAAGGGTCGGTGGGCTGAACGCGATGCTGGAGATCAGGGGACTGACCGCGACGGTGGACGGCAGGGAGATCCTGCACGGCATCGACCTCGACGTGCCGGCGGGCGAGGTGCATGCGATCATGGGGCCGAACGGCTCCGGCAAATCGACGCTCGCGCATGTGCTGGCGGGGCGCGACGGATATGAGGTGACGGGCGGGCGGGTCGGCTTCGGCGGGCGCGACCTGCTGGCGCTGGCGCCCGAGGAACGCGCCGCGGCCGGACTGTTCCTCGCCTTCCAGTATCCGGTCGAGCTGCCCGGCGTCGGCAACGCCAATTTCCTGCGCACTGCGCTGAACGCCGTCCGCCGCGCGCGCGGCGAAAGCGAGCTCGATGCCGTGCAGTTCCTCAAGCTCGCCCGTGCCGAGGCGAAGCGTCTGTCGATGCCTGAGGACATGCTGAAGCGCAACGTCAACGTCGGCTTCTCGGGCGGCGAGAAGAAGCGCAACGAGGTGCTGCAGATGGCGATCCTGCGTCCGCGCCTCGCCATTCTCGACGAGACCGACAGCGGCCTTGATATCGACGCGCTGCGCATCGTCGCCGACGGCGTCAATGCCCTGCGCGGGCCGCAGACCTCGGCGCTGGTCATCACGCATTATCAGCGCCTGCTCGATCACATCGTGCCGGACCGCGTGCATGTCCTGGCACACGGGCGCATCGTCCGCTCCGGCGGCGCCGAACTGGCGCGCCAGCTTGAGCTGGAGGGCTATGCCGGCATGGCGGCGGACGCGGCATGAACACGATCGTCGCGCTCCAGCCGGCATGGCTGCGCGAGGGGGCGGCCTCGTTCCTCGCCCGCTATGAGGGGCTGCGCGCCCGTCTGCCCGGCGATACCGCGGTCCGCGAGGCGGGGGCGGCGGCGTTCCGTGCCCGCGGCCTGCCCGGGGTGCGCGATGAGGCGTGGCACTACACCAGCCTGCGCCCGCTTGCCGAGACGCGCTTTGCCGAGCCGCTGACCGCGATCGCCGCCTGCGACCGGCTGATGGCGCGACTGCCGGCGATCGACGCGCCGCGCCTCGTCTTCGTCGATGGCCGCTACCGCGACGACCTGTCGGTGGTGCCCGGCGCGGTCGCGGTGCGGGTCGGCGGCCCGGCCTATGGCAGCCTTGCGCAGCCGGAGCGTGACAACATGGTGGCGCTGAACACCATGCTGACCGGCGACGGTGCCGCGATCGAGGTGGCGGCGGGCGCCGATGGCGGGACGCTGCTGCTGGTCAGCCTCGGCAGCGGCGGCACCGCCGAGCGGCCGATCGCCTTCCATCCGCGCCATGCGCTGCATCTCGGCAGGGCGGCGCGGCTCGCCCTGATCGAGGTTGCGATCGGCGAGGGTGTCTATCTGCACAATCCGGTGCTGGAAGCGACGCTGGAAGAGGGGGCGGTGCTGACGCATCTGCGCCTGCAGGACGAAAGCCGCGCCGCCTTCCACCTCGCCACCCTCTATGCCGACATCGCCGCCGGCGCCAGCTATGACGGGTTCACCCTTGCCGTCGGCGCCCGGCTCGGGCGGCTGGAGGTGCATGCGCGGCTGGCCGGGCGCGGCGCCGCCGCGCATGTCAATGCGGCGCAGCTGCTCGGCGGGCGCCAGCACGGCGACGTGACCAGCGTCATCACGCATGATGCTCCGGCCTGCATCTCCCGCCAGACGGTGAAGAATGTGCTGTCCGGCCATGCGCGCGGCGTATTCCAGGGCCGCATCGCGGTGGCGCGGGATGCGCAGAAGACCGACGGCTACCAGATGAACCAGGCGCTGCTGCTCAGCCCCGACGCCGAGGTGGACAGCAAGCCGGAATTGCAGATCCATGCTGACGACGTGAAGTGCAGTCACGGCGCGACCGTGGGCGAACTGGACGCGGAGCAGCTTTTCTATCTGCGCAGCCGCGGCATCGCCGCCACCGACGCCCGCGCCATGCTGGTGCGCGCCTTCCTGGGCGGCGCGCTGGAGCCGATCGCGCACGAGGCCGGGCGGCGCGCGTTGGAAGCCGCGATCGACCAATGGTGGGAGAGCGAAGCCGCATGAACGACGCAAGCCCGCCTGCGCCGCTCGACATCGCAGCCCTGCGCGAGGAATTTCCGATCCTGCGCCAGACCGTGCGGGGACGGAGGCTGGTGTTCCTCGACAGCGCCGCCAGCGCGCAGAAGCCGCGCGTGGTGATCGCCGCCATGGTGCAGGCGATGGAGACGCAATACGCCAACGTGCATCGCGGCCTGCACTGGATGAGCGAGCGTACCACCGATGCCTATGAAGGCACCCGCGATGCGGTGGCACGCCTGATCAATGCGCCCGACCGGCACGAGATCGTGTTCACGCGCAACAGCACGGAGGCGATCAATCTCGTCGCGCACAGCTACGGGCGCGGCGTCCTGCGCCCTGGCCAGGCGGTGGTGGTCTCGGAGATGGAGCATCACAGCAATCTGGTGCCCTGGCAGATGCTGCGCGATGCCCACGGCATCGAACTGCGCGTGGCACCGGTGAGCGATGCCGGCGAGCTCGACATGGCGGCGCTGGAACGCCTGCTTGCCGACCGGCGCGTGGGACTGGTCGCGGTGACGCACATGTCGAACGTGCTCGGCAGCTATACGCCGGCGCAGCGCATCGCGGCATTGGCGCACGACCACGGCGCACGCGTGCTGTTCGACGGCAGCCAGGCGATCGTCCATCGCCGCGTCGATGTGCAGGCGATCGACGCCGATTTCTATGTCTTCACCGGCCACAAGCTGTACGGCCCGACCGGCATCGGCGTGCTGTGGGGACGGCGCGCGCTGCTCGATGCCATGCCGCCCTTCCTTGGCGGCGGCGACATGATCTCCTCGGTCACCTGGGAACGCTCAACCTGGGCCGATTTGCCGCACAAATTCGAGGCCGGGACGCCCGCGATCATCGAGGCGATCGGTCTCGGCGCCGCCATCGGCTTCGTCGAGTCGGTCGGCTACGACGCCATCGCCGCGCACGAGGCGGCGCTCACCGAACACGCGCTGGCACGGCTCTCCGTGATCGAGGGAGTCCATGTGCTCGGCCGGGCGCAGGACCGCGGCGGCGTGGTCAGCTTCACGCTCGATCGCGCGCATGCGCATGACGTGGCGACATTGCTCGACCGGCAGGGCATCGCGGTGCGCGCCGGCCAGCATTGCGCCGAGCCGCTGATGCGCCGCTTCGGTGTCGATAGCACGACGCGGGCCAGCTTCGGCGTCTACACCACCGGCGACGAGATCGACCAGCTTGCCGACACACTTGCCCGGGTGCGGGAGTTCTTTGCCTGATGTTCGAGGATCTGCGCGATCTCTATCAGGAAGTGATCCTCGACCACGGGCGCCGGCCACGGCACGGCGCGCGGCTTGCCGCGTTCGACGCGACCGCGAAGGGCGACAATCCGATGTGCGGCGACCGCGTGCAGGTGTTCGTGCGGCGCGACGGCGCCGGGCGCATCGCCGAAGTGGGGTTCGAGGCACGCGGCTGCGCCATCAGCATCGCCTCCGCCGACCTGATGGCGGAGACGGTGGCCGGGCTTTCCGCGGGCGAGGCACAGGCGTTGGCCGCGCGCTTCCGCGACATGGCGCGCAGCGGCGAAGGTGCGGGCGACGATGCGGCGATCGAGCGGCTGCGGCCACTGGCCGGCGTGCACGAATTTCCGTCACGGGTGAAATGCGCGACGCTGCCCTGGCACGCGCTGCTGGCCGCACTGGACGGCAAGGGGGAGGCGAGCAGTGAATGACGATGTAACCCCGGCACCGACGGCGACTTCGGTCCACACCGCGTGGACGCCGGCGGGCGAGACGCCTGCCGGACCGCCCGCCGAGGAGGCGGTGATTGCCGCCTGTGCCAGCGTCTATGACCCGGAAATTCCGGTCAACATCTACGAACTCGGCCTGATCTATGCGATCGAGATCGAGCCGGGCGGACAGGTGCGGGTGGAGATGTCCCTGACCGCGCCCGGCTGCCCGAGCGCGCAGGAACTGCCCGACCAGGTGCGCGAGGCGGTGATGGCCGTGCCCGGTGTTGCCGCCTGCGATGTCGAGGTCGTCTGGGATCCGCCCTGGGATCCGAGCCGGATGAGCGAAGAAGCCCGCCTGTCGCTGAACATGTTCTGAGACGGATATTGCGCCGATGAGCACCACCACGACCACCCAGCCCGCCCGGCCGCGCCGGCCGTTGCCGCAACTGATGACGCTGACCGATGCCGCGGCGGAGCGGCTGCGCGCGCTCTATGCCAGCGGACAGCAGGGCCGGACGCTGCGCATCGGCGTCAGCACCAAGGGCTGCTCGGGCCTCTCCTACCGGATGGAATGGGTGGACGGCCCCGGTCCGGGTGACGAGATCGTCACCGACAAGGGCTTGACCGTGCTGGTCGATCGCAAGGCCAGCCTGTTCCTGATCGGCACCGTGATGGACTACGAGAGGAAGGCGCTGTCGGCCGGCTTCACTTTCGTCAATCCGAACGAGAAGGGCCGCTGCGGCTGCGGCGAGAGTTTCCACGTCTAGCGGGACGCGGAGCGCCCGTCGAACGGGTTGCTGGTGTCGCGGAATTCGATGCGGATCGGCGTTCCCGGCAGGGTGAAGGTCTCGCGTAGGAAATTCACCAGATAGCGCCGATATTCCTCCGGCGTCCCGGTGGCGCGGGTGCCGAACACGACGAAAGTGGGCGGGCGCGCCTTCGCCTGGGTGATGTAGCGCAGCTTGAGCCGCCGCCCGTCGGCGAGCGGCGGCGGGTGGCGGGCCAGTGTCTGCTCGAACCAACGATTGAGGGCCGCGGTCGGCACCCGCGTGTTCCACACCGCATGCGCCGCCCGCACCGCCGGCAGCAGCCGCCCGACCCCCTCGCCGGTGATCGCCGAAAGCGGCACCACGGACAGCCCCTTGAGTTGGGCCAGGCTGCGCTCCAGCCGCTCGGCCGCTGCCCGGCGGGCGGCGTTGCGGTCCGCGACCGTGTCCCATTTGGTCAGCGCCAGCACCGCGGCGCGGCCCTCGCGCTCGATCAGGCGGGCGATCTGCAAATCCTGGTCATGCAGCCCCTCGGCGGCATCGACCGCCACCACGACCACCTCCGCCATGCGCAGGGCGCCGATCGCCGCCCCCACCGACATCTGCTCCAGCGCGCCATCGATCCGCGCGCGGCGGCGCAGGCCGGCGGTATCGACCAGTTCGACCGGCGTGCCGTCCTCGTCGTGCAGCCGCACCGCGACGGCATCGCGTGTCAGCCCCGGCTCCGGCCCGGTCAGCATGCGCTCGGCCCCGAGCAGACGGTTGACAAGGGTCGATTTGCCGGCATTCGGCCGGCCGACGATGGCAAGCTGCAACGGCCGCGCCGCGTCTTCCTCCGCCGCCTCGGGGGCCGCTTCGGGCAGGCGCTCGGCGATCGCGCCCATCAGATCGGCGATCCCTTCGCCATGTTCGGCCGAGACCGCAACCGGCGTGCCGAGGCCGAGCGCATAGGCGTCGAGGGCCGCGGCGGCGCCGGCGCGGCCCTCCGCCTTGTTGGCGACCAGCAGCAGGGGGCGGCCCTGGCGGCGCAGCCAGCTGGCGAAATGGGCGTCCGCCGGGGTGACACCGGCGCGCGCGTCGATCACGAACAGCACCAGCGCCGCTTCCGCCACCCCGGCCGCGGCGGTCGCGTGCATCCGCCCGGCGAGCGATCCGGGCGGCGCTTCCTCCAGCCCCGCGGTATCGACCAGCCGCACCGTCCGCCCGCGCAGCATCGCCTCGGCTTCCTTGCGGTCGCGGGTGACGCCGGGGGTGTCGGCCACCAGCGCCGCGCGGCGGCCGGCGAGGCGGTTGAACAGGGTCGATTTGCCGACATTGGGGCGGCCGGCGATGACGACGACGGGCGGCGGCATGGCGATCAGCGCAGCGCCACCAGCTTGGCGTCCTCGGTCACCACGAACAGGGTGCGGTTGGCGACCACCGGTGCCACGGTCGGCACCCCGGCGACCTTGAAGCGGCCGAGCAGCTTGCCGTTCAGCGGATCGACGCTGGCGATCTCGCGGCTGCTGCCGCCCAGGATCAGGCGGTCGCCGGCCAGCACCGGGCCGATCCAGGTGATCGGTCCCTTCTTCTTCTTCTCGTTCCGGAACAGCGGCAGCTGCGTCACCCAGGCGACCGAGCCGTCGGCGCGGTGGACGGCGCCGAGCGTCTGGTCGGGCGTCAGCACGAACAGCCAGTCCCCGGCCAGCCACGGCGTCTGCGACGACGCCACCTCGCGTTCCCACACCCGCCGGCCGGTGCGCAGGTCGAGGGACACGAACAGTCCGCCCAGGCCGATCGCATAGACGCTGCCGTCGGCGATCACCGGCAGGCCGGTGATGGCGGAAAAATCGGCGATCGAGGTGCGCCCGCGCGCCGAGGCGAGCCCGTCGCTCCAGGATACGGAGCCGGTGGCGGCGCGCAGGCAGACCAGATCGCCGGCGCCGAACCCGGCCACCACCAGCCCGTCGGCAAAGGCGGGCGAAGGCGGGCCGAGCACCGAGGTCGGCGTCTGGGTGGACTGGTAGGACCATTGTTTGCGGCCGTCCGACCGCGCCAGTGCCAGCACGATGTCATCGAGCGTCGGCAGATAGAGCTGGTCGGCGACGATCGTGGGGGCGGCACGCGCCGGCATATCGAGCGCCTGCCGCCAGCGCACCCTGCCGCTGCCGGCATCGAGCGCCACCACCGAGGCGAGACCGGTCGAGACATAGAGCGTGTCGCCGGCGATCGCGATCCCGCCGCCGAGATTGGTGCTGCGATCGCCCTTCTGCGCGGTCGGGGTGCGCCAGAGCCGCGCGCCGCCCTGCGCATCGAAGGCGCTGACGACGGCGTTGCAGTCCATGGCAAAGACGCGCCCGCCGCTCACCACCGGGGTCGCGGTGATGCGGCGCCGGTAGCCGCCGGGGGCGCCGATGCCGGCGCTCCAGATCGGCACCGGCGCGTGGCCGAGCGCGGGGTTGCCGGGCGCATGGGTGGGGTCGGCGCCGGCCTGCGGCCAGGCGGCATTGATCTGCTGCGCCGGCAGGCTCACCGTCCTTCCGGCGGGGTTGTCCACCGCCAGCCCCTTCTGCGGCGCCCCGATCGCGACGCGGTTGCCGTTCAGCGGCGTCTTCTTGTCGCCGAACCAGTTGTCCAGCGTCTCGCAGCCGGCGGCGGCGAGCGGCAGCAGCAGCGCCCCGCGGCGCGTCAGGCGCGCACCCGCTTCGGCCATCTCAGGTGCCGATCCGCGCCAGCAGCCCTTCGGCCCGCCGGCGCACGCCCTGCGGCGCGGTCACGTCCTGGCTGAGCGTGGTGAGCGTGGCGCGCGCCGCGGCGGTGCGGCCCTGGCGCAGATCGAGCATCGCCTGCGCCTCCTCCGCCATCGCGTGCCAGGGGCTGTTCGGCGCGGCGAGCGGGGCGAGGCGGGCGGCGAGCTGGCCGGGATCGGCGCTGTCGATGTGGTGCAGCACCCATTGCAGGCTGGCGAGGTCGCGCAGCAGCGGATCGGCCGCGCCGTCGCCGGCGACGTCGTCCCACAGCGCGCTGGCCCCGGCGAGATCGCCCGCATCCGCCTTCAGCGCCGCCTCCCGCAGCCGGGCGAGGGTGCGGTAGCCGGCCGGTCCCTGGGCGGCGACGCTGGCGAAATCCGGGATCGCCGCGGCGCGTGCCGGCCCCTTGGCGGTGTCGGCAGTCTGCATGGCGGCGATGAAACGGTCGGCGACGACGGCGATCTGCTTCGCCTCGTACCACTGCCAGGCGCGCCAGCCGCCGGCGCCGGCAACCACCAGCACCGCCGCCGCCACCAGCAATCCGCCATAGCGCCTGAGCAGCGCCTGCGCCCGGTCGGCGCGAAGGTCTTCCTCGACTTCGTCGAAGATGTCGGGCACGTGATCCTCGGATGCTCGCGGCCCCTCCGGTCGGGGCACTTCGGGCGGACCATAGCGGCGCGGCCGGGGGCGGGCAAATCGGCGCAGCCCAGCGTTGCAGTGCCGCGGTTGGCCGGCGCGGGCGGTTCGGCGATAGTCGGGGGTCGGACGGGGTCATTCGATGCAGAAGCAGGTTGCAGCGCCAGTCGCGATCGGGGCGGAGAATGCCGCCTTCCTCATCGTCGCCGCCCTTTCGGTATCGCATCTGCTGAACGACACGATGCAGTCGCTGATGCCGGCGATCTATCCCATGCTGAAGCAGAACCTCGACCTCAGCTTCAGCGAAGTCGGTCTGATCACGCTGAGCTTCCAGCTCACCGCGTCGCTGCTCCAGCCGCTGGTCGGCATCGTCACCGACCGGCGGCCGATGCCCTATTCGCTGGCGCTCGGCATGGGATTCACGCTCGCCGGGCTGCTGCTGCTGTCGGTCGCGCCGAGCCTGCCGGTGGTGGTCGCCGCGGCGGCGATGATCGGCATGGGATCGGCGGTGTTCCATCCCGAGGCCTCGCGCATGGCGCGCTATGCCTCCGGCGGGCGGCACGGGCTGGCGCAGTCGGTGTTTCAGGTCGGCGGCAATGCCGGCTCGGCGATGGGGCCGCTGCTCGCCGCCTTCGTGGTGCTGCCGCACGGGCAGCGCAGCGTTGCCTGGTTTTCCGCGGTGGCGTTGCTGGCGATGGTGATCCTGGGGTCGGTCGGGCGCTGGTATGTCCGCCGCCAGATGCTCGGCAGCCTGCGCGGACGGCGCGCCGTGGCGCTGCCGACCGGCCTGTCGCGCCGGCGCGTCGGCATCTCGCTCGCGATCCTGGTCGCGCTCGTGTTCTCCAAGTTCTTCTACCTCGCCAGCATCAACACCTACCTGATCTTCTACCTGATGCGGCATTTCCATGTCGGCGTGGAGGCGGCGCAGATCGACCTGTTCGTCTTCCTCGCCGCCACCGCGGTCGGCACCTTCTTCGGCGGTCCGATCGGCGACCGCATCGGGCGCAAATACGTGATCTGGGCGTCGATCGTCGGTGTGCTGCCGTTCACCCTGGTGCTGCCGCATGTCGGACCGATGGCGACCGTGGTACTGACGGTGCCGATCGGCCTGATCCTGGCCTCCGCCATGCCGGCGATCGTCGTCTATGCGCAGGAGCTGATGCCGGGCAAGGTCGGCATGGTGTCCGGCCTGTTCTTCGGCTTCGCGTTCGGCCTCGGCGGTCTCGGCGCGGCGGCCCTCGGCTGGCTCGCCGACCGCACCAGCATCGAGACGGTGTACGCGGTCTGCGCCTGGCTGCCCGCGATCGGCCTGCTCACCGCCTTCCTGCCCAATCTGGAGCGGCGCGCGGCCTAGCGGCACCGGCCGGGCCGCGGCGGCTGCAACCATGGCCGCGCGGCGCGCTTATGCCTGTGCATCGGCCAGGAGAGAGGCGCGTGTCCGCATCCACCACCCCCAAGACCCGCATCCGCGAGGGGCTGCCCTTTCCGCTCGGCGCCACCTGGGACGGGCTCGGCGTCAATTTCGCCCTGTTCTCGGCCCACGCCGCCCGGGTGGAGCTCTGTCTGTTCGACGCCGACGGCGCGACCGAGGTGCAGCGCATCGAACTGCCCGAATTCACCGACGAGGTGTGGCACGGCTACCTGCCGGAGGCGCGGCCGGGCCAAGTCTATGCCTACCGCGTCCACGGCCCCTACGCGCCCGACGAAGGCCATCGCTTCAACCCCAACAAACTGCTGCTCGACCCCTACGCCAGGGGGCTGGTGGGCGAACTCACCTGGGATCCGGCGGTGTTCGGCTACACGCTGGAGAGCGGCGACGACACCACCTTCGATGAACGTGACAGCGCCGCCTTCATGCCGAAATGCCGCGTCATCGACCCCGCCTTCACCTGGGGCCGCGACCGGCCGCCGCAGATCGCATGGGAACGCACCATCGTCTATGAAACCCATGTCCGCGGCTACACCATGCGCCATCCGGCGGTGCCGGAGCCGCTGCGCGGCACCTTCGCCGGGCTGACGGTCAAGCCGGTGATCGACCATATCCGCAGCCTCGGCGTCACCGCGGTCGAACTGCTGCCGATCCATGCCTTCATCAACGACAGCCTGCTGCTCGACAAGGGGCTGACCAATTACTGGGGCTACAACACGATCGGCTTCTTCGCGCCCGATGTGCGCTACACCGCGACGCACGCCATCAACGAGTTCAAGGAGATGGTGGCGCACCTGCATGACGCCGGGCTGGAGGTGATCCTCGACGTCGTCTACAACCACACCGCGGAAGGCAATGAGCGCGGCGCCACCCTCTCGTTCCGCGGCATCGACAATGCCAGCTACTACCGCCTGATCCCGGACCAGCGGCGCTACTACATCAACGACACCGGCACCGGCAACACGCTCAATCTCTCGCATCCGCGCGTGCTGCAGATGGTCACCGACAGCCTGCGCTACTGGGTGACGGAGATGCATGTCGATGGCTTCCGCTTCGACCTCGCCACCATTCTCGGTCGCGAGCCGTACGGCTTCGACGAGGGCGGCGGATTCCTCGACAGCTGCCGGCAGGATCCGGTCCTTTCCAGCGTCAAGCTGATCGCCGAACCGTGGGACGTGGGGCCGGGCGGCTATCAGGTCGGCGCCTTTCCGCCCGGCTGGGCGGAATGGAACGACCGCTTCCGCGATACCGTGCGCGCCTTCTGGAAGGGCGACGGCGGCACCGCGGCCGATATGGCGACGCGCCTTGCCGCCTCCGCCGACGTGTTCAACCGCCGCGGACGCAAGCCGTGGGCGAGCGTCAACTTCATCACCGCGCATGACGGCTTCACGCTGCGCGATCTCGTCAGCTACAACGACAAGCACAACGAAGCGAACGGCGAGGACAACCGCGACGGGCATGCCGACAACCGCTCCTGGAACTGCGGAGAGGAGGGGCCGACCGACGATCCCCCGATCAAGGCCCTGCGCGCCCGCCAGCAGCGCAACCTGCTGGCCTCGCTGCTGCTCGCACAGGGCACGCCGATGCTGCTGGCCGGCGATGAATTCGGCCGCACGCAGCAGGGCAACAACAACGCCTATTGCCAGGACAACGCGATCAGCTGGGTCGATTGGGAGATCGACGACGACGGCACGGCGCTGACCGCCTTCGTCCGCCAGGTGATCGCGGTGCGCCACCGCTACCCGATCCTGCGCCGGGCGCGCTTCCTCACCGCCGAATACAACGAGGATCTCGGCGTCAAGGACGTGACCTGGCTCGCCCCCGGCGGCAGCGAGATGACCGGCGAGGAATGGACCGACCCGGAAACCCGCTCGTTCGCCATGCTGATGGACGGCCGCGCCCAGGCCACCGGCATCCGCCGCCCGGCGGGCGATGCGACGCTGCTGTGGCTGCTCAATGCCTGGCACGAGCCGGTCGTGTTCACGCTGCCCGAGGTCACCGGCGGCGAGGACTGGGCGCTCGTGTTCGACACTTCCGGCCCGGCACCGCCGCGTCCGGGCGCGGCCGCGATCTGCCCGTTCGGGGCGGCCTATGAACTCGCCGGCCGGGCCTCGGCGCTGTTCGTGCTGCGGCCCGACCCGGCGGTGCCGAGGCTGACGGAAAGGTAATCGGGCCACGGCTTGATTGCCGCCGCGGCATCCCGCACCGTCCGCGGGCAACGCAAGGGAGACGACGATGCTCGCCCGCACCGGCTTGGAGCCGCAGGAGGCCCTGGTCTGCACCATGGTGCTGGTCGCCGTCGCCGGCAGCGGGATCACCGACCGGGAGATCGGGGTGATGGCCGGGCTGGTGCAGACGCTGCCGGTGTTCCACGACTTCTCCTCGGCGCGGCTCGACGCGGCGACCGAGGCCGCGATCGCGCTGCTGCGCGAGGAGGACGGGCTGACCCATGCCGGCCGCCTGATCCGCGAGGCGCTGGAGCCGCGGCTGCGCGAGACGGCCTATGCCCTGGCCTGCGAGGTGGTGGCGGCGGACCGCTTCGCCGAACAGGACAGCCTGCGCATGCTGGAGTTCGTCAAGAGCGAACTGCATCTCGATCCCCTGGTCGCCGCCGCGATCGAACGCGGCGCCCGCGCCCGTCATCAGCGCGTGGATTTCGGACGCCCGGAAGGCGGGCGGCCGTGAGCCGGTCACCGGCGGGGCATCGGCCGGGCGGGGGAAGGATTTTGCCCGCGCTGCCTTGACCGCGGCGCGCGGCGCTGTTGTCTTTCGCGCGGCAGGTCAGGGGGAGTGCCGGACATGAAACGGATGCTGCTGGCGCTGGCGGCCGGGGCGCTGCTGGCGGGCGCGGGCGCGGCGCAGGCAAAGGACACGCTGACGCTGGGCATGGTGCTGGAGCCGCCGCACCTCGATCCCACCGCCGGCGCCGCATCGGCGATCCGCGAGGTGACCTATGCCAACATCTACGAGGGGCTGACGCGGATCGACCGCACCGGCGCCGTCCAGCCGGCGCTGGCCGAGAGCTGGTCGGTGTCCCCGAACGGGCTGACCTACTCGTTCAAGCTGGTGGCCGGCGTCAAGTTCCACGACGGCACGCCGTTCGACTGTTCGGTGGTGCAGTTCTCCTACGGCCGGGCGATGGCGCCCGACAGCGTCAACGCGCAGAAGCAGTTGTTCGAGCCGATCGCGGGCATCGCCTGTCCCGACCGCTTTACTGCGGTGGTGACGCTGAAGCGGCCGAGCGCCCTGTTCCTGTTCGACATGGGGTGGGGCGACGCGGTGATGGTGTCGCCCAAATCGGCCGCGACCGACAAGACCAATCCGGTCGGCACCGGCCCGTTCCGCTTCCGGCAATGGGTCCACGGCGACCGCGTGGAGCTGGAGCGCAACCCCGATTACTGGGGTTCCCAGCCGAAGCTGAAGGCGGTGACGTTCAAGTTCGTCTCCGACCCGTCGGCGGCAACGGCAGCGGTGCTGGCCGGCGACATCGACGCCTTCCCGCTGTTCCCGGCGCCGGAGGCGATCGACCAGTTCCGCGCCGACAAGCGCTTCGCCGTGCATGTCGGCACCACCGAAGGCAAGACCATCGTTGCCCTCAATAACGCGCGCAAGCCGTTCGACGACATCCGGGTCCGTCGCGCGCTGACCTATGCGATCGACCGCACGCAGCTGATCGAGGCGGCGCAGTCGGGGTTCGGCAAGCCGATCGGCTCGCATTACGTGCCGACCGATCCCGGCTATGTCGATCTCACCGGCACCTATCCGTATGATCCGGCAAAGGCGAAGGCGCTGCTGGCGGAGGCGGGGGTGAAGCCGGGCACCGAAATCACCCTGATGCTGCCGCCGCCGCCCTATGCCCGCCGCGGCGGCGAGGTGATCGCGGCGATGTGGGAGCAGGTGGGCATCAGGGCGAAGCTGGTGCCGATCGAATGGGCGCAATGGCTCGACCAGGTGTTCAAGCGCACCGACTACGACGCCACCATCATCTCCCACACCGAGGCGCGTGATCTCGACATCTATGCGCGCGACAAATACTACTTCAACTATCACAGCGACGCGTACCGCGCCCTCTATCAGACCTACGTGCAGGCGGTCGATCCGAAGGCGCAGACGGATCTGATCGGGGCGTTGCAGAAGAAGCTGGCCGAGGATGAGCCGAACGTGTTTCTGTTCGCCCTCGCCGCGGTCGGCGTCGCCGATGCCCGCCTGCGCGGCCTGTGGGAGAACCAGCCGATCCCGGCCAATGACGTGACCGGGGTAAGCTGGGCGGAATAGGAAATCGCCCGCCCTGGCGCGGCGTGCCGGCGCCGACTATCGTGCGGCATGATCGTCGTGCTGGCGGAAGCTGGTGGCGTGCGGCCGGTAAGCTTGCGGGGCGGCGTCCGCCCGCGCCGCGCCGCAGCGCGCACGGTGCCGTCGCCGCCCGGGCGCATCGCCGTGGATGCGGGTGCCATGCCGACATGACGGCGCTGCCGCCGCGGCGCGGATGCCGCGCGTCATGACCGGCTTCCTGCTCCGCCGCCTGCTGATCCTGCTGGCGACGCTGATCGCCGCCTCGCTGGTGGTGTTCGCGGTGCTCCAGGTGCTGCCCGGCGATCCTGCCGCGATCATGCTCGGCACCGGCGCGCGGCCCGACACGGTGGCGGCGCTGCGCCATCGCCTCGGCCTCGATGCCCCGCTGGCGCTGCGCTATCTGCGCTGGATCGCCGGTCTCGCCACCGGCGATTTCGGCATCAGCTATACCTACAGCGTGCCGGTGCGCACGCTGATCGGCGAGCGGGTGCTGGTCAGCCTGCCGCTTGCCGTGCTGGCGATCGTGCTGTCCACCGCGATCGCGATCCCGGTCGGCGTGCTGGCCGCGGCGCGGCGCGGGCGGGCGGCGGATGCGGCGATGATGGGCGTGGCCCAGGTTGGCGTCGCCATCCCCAATTTCTGGCTCGGCCTGCTGCTCATCCTGCTGTTCGCGATCCGGCTGCCGTGGCTGCCGGCCAGCGGCTTTCCCGGCTGGGACGGCGGCGCCTGGCCGGCGCTGCGGGCGCTGATCCTGCCCGCCCTGGCGCTGGGGCTGCCGCAGGGTGCGATCCTCGCGCGCGTCACCCGTGCGGCGGTGATCGAGACGCTGGGCGAGGATTTCGTGCGCACCGCGCGCGCCTGGGGCCTCAGCCGCCGCGCCGCGCTGTGGCGCCATGCGGTGCCCAACGCGCTGGTGCCGGTGGTGACGCTGATCGGCCTGCAATTCTCCTTCCTGCTGGCCGGCACGGTGATCGTGGAGAACGTGTTCACCCTTCCCGGCCTCGGCCGCCTTGTGTTCCAGGCGATCGCGCAGCGCGACCTGATCGTGGTGCAGGATCTCGTCGTGCTGCTCGCCGGCAGCGTCATCGCGGTGAATTTCGTGGTCGATCTGGTCGCCGCCTGGCTCGACCCGCGGCAGCGGCTGGCGGCATGAAGGGCAGTGCCTGGCGCAGCCCGAGCCTCCTTGCCGGCGCGGCGATCACCGCCGTCATGGTGGCGGTGGCGCTGCTGTCGCTGGTGTGGACGCCGTATCGCCCGACGGCGATGGATTTCGTGCATCGGCTGGCCCCGCCGTCGGCCGTGCATCCGCTCGGCACCGACAGTTTCGGGCGCGACGTGCTGTCGATGATCATGGCCGGCGCGCAGAGTTCGCTGACGGTGGCGCTGATCGCGGTCGCGGTCGGCGCCGGCCTCGGCATTCCGCTCGGTGCGCTCGCCGCCGCGCGGGCCGGGCTGCTGGACGATCTGGTGATGCGCGGCTGCGATCTCGCCTTCGCCTTTCCCGCGCTGCTGACGGCGGTGATGATCACGGCGCTGGCCGGGCCGGGGGCGGGCAATGCCATGCTGGCGATCGGCATCTTCAACATCCCCGTGTTCGCACGCGTCACCCGCGGCGCGGCGCGCGGCGTGTGGGCGCGGGAGTACGTGCTGGCGGCGCGCGCGGCCGGGCGCGGCGATGCGGCGATATCGGTCGTCCACGTCCTGCCCAACATCGCCGCGGTGCTGATGGTGCAGGCGACCATCCAGTTCGCGCTGGCGATCGTCGCCGATGCCGGCCTCTCCTATGTCGGCCTCGGCGTGCAGCCGCCGCAGCCGAGCTGGGGGCGGATGCTGAACGAGGCGCAGACCTTCATCTGGCGCGCCCCCCTGCTCGCCATCTTTCCCGGGCTTGCCATCATGCTCGCGGTGCTCGGCCTCAACCTTCTCGGCGACGGCCTGCAGGATCTGCTCGACCCGCGGTTGCGGCGCGCCCGCTGATGCTGACGGTCAGCGACCTTTCCGTCACCCTGCCGATGGCCGGCGTGCCGGTGCCGGTACTGTCCGGCGTCTCGCTGACGCTCCCCCGCGGCGGCAGCGTCGGCCTCGTCGGCGAGAGCGGCAGCGGCAAGTCGATGACGGCGCTCGCGGTCATGGGCCTGCTGCCGCCGGGCGCGCGCACCGGCGGGCAGATCGGCTTCGACGGCCACGACCTGCTGGCCGCGCCGGAGGCGGCGCTGTGCGCGCTGCGCGGCCGGCGCATCGGCATGGTGTTCCAGGAGCCGATGACGGCGCTCGACCCGCTGATGCGCATCGGCGCGCAGGTGGCGGAGCCGCTGCGCCGGCATCTCGGCCTGTCGCGGGCGGCGGCGGCGGCGCGGGCGGCGGCGCTGCTGGCGCGCGTCGGCCTGGCACCGCCGCGGGTCACGCCCGATCTCTATCCGCACCAGTTGTCGGGCGGGCAGCGGCAGCGCGTGGTGATCGCGGCGGCGCTGGCCTGCGGCCCCGACCTGCTGATCGCCGATGAGCCGACAACGGCGCTCGACGTGACGGTGCAGGCGCAGGTGCTCGACCTGCTCGCCGCCCTCACCGCCGAAGCGGGCATGGCGCTGCTGCTCATCACCCACGATCTTGCCGTGGTCAGCGAGACGGTGGAGCAGGTGCTGGTGATGTATGCCGGGCGCGTGGTGGAAAGCGGTTCGACGGCGGCGGTGTTCGCGCGCATGGCGCATCCCTATACGCGCGCGCTGTTCGCCGCCTCGCCCCATGCGGCGGTGGGCGAT
The DNA here is from genome assembly GCA_021847995.1 of Pseudomonadota bacterium. GTDB lineage: Bacteria > Pseudomonadota > Alphaproteobacteria > Acetobacterales > Acetobacteraceae > JAFKFJ01. The sequence goes on from JAJZNE010000049.1 coordinate 19,725, forward strand.
CCGGCGCCGATCCCCGGCGTCATGCCGGACCCGCGGGCGCGTCCGCCCGGCTGCGCCTTCGCGCCGCGCTGCGCCCGCGCGGGCGGCGAATGCACGCGCACGGTGCCGCCGCTCCTCGGCACCGACGCGCACCGGGTCGCCTGCTTTCACCCCCACGCCGCCCGATGACGGAGACCCCGCTGCTGGAGGTCACCGGCCTCGTGCGCGATTACATCCTGATACGGCCGCATCCCTTCGCCGCGGCGCCGCGCCGGCGCGTGCTGCACGGCATCGATCTGCTGGTGCCGGAGGGTGGCAGCCTCGGCATCGTCGGTGAATCGGGCAGCGGCAAATCCACCCTCGCGCGCACGGTGCTGGCGCTGGAACCGCCGCAGGGCGGGCAGGTGCGGCTGGCCGGGCAGGATCTGTTCGCGCTGGGGCGGGCCGGGCTGCGGGCGGCGCGGCGGCGGATGCAGGCGGTGTTTCAGGACCCCTACGGCTCGCTCGATCCGCGCCATCCGGTCGGGCGCATCGTCGCCGAGCCGATCGTGGCGCTGGAACCGGGCACCGGCGCGGCGGAGCGGCGGGCGCGGGTGGCGGCGATGCTGGAGGATGTCGGGCTGGCCGGAATGGCCGGCAAATACCCGCACGAATTCTCCGGCGGGCAGCGCCAGCGCATCGCCATCGCCCGCGCCCTGGTCACCCGCCCGGCGCTGGTGGTGGCGGATGAGCCGGTGTCGGCGCTCGATGTCTCGGTGCAGGCCCAGGTGCTGGCCCTGATGCGGGAGCTGCGGGCGCGGCACGGGCTGGCATGGCTGTTCATCAGCCACGATCTCGGCGTGGTGCGCTGGATCACGGCGCGGGTCGCGGTGCTCTACCGGGGCCGGGTGGTCGAGGAAGGGCCGACCGCCTCGGTGTTCGACGCACCGCGCCATCCCTATACGCAGGCGCTGCTGGCGGCGATGCCGCGCATCGGCGGGCAGCGCCGCCGCGCCGCGCCGCCGGTGGACGCCGATCCGCCGGCCGCCGGCTGTGCCTATGCCCCGCGCTGCCCGCGCGCCATTGCCCGCTGCACCGCGGAGCGGCCGGTTCTGGACGGCGACGGCAGCCATCGCGCCGCCTGCCATCTGGCCTGACACCCCTGCCCCATCCGCCCCGCCGGACAAGGCCACCCGCGCCGCCGAAGTCCCCGGGCGGACACAAAGGCGGCGGAGCCGAACCGAAAACCCGACAGCCCGTTTCCCGCCTTCGTGCCCCGCAAGCGCAAGCGCAAGCGCAAGCGGCGGCCGTTCCGCCTGTTTCCCCTCCCGGCGGCCACCGGCCCGCCCTGGCGCGGCTGAAACCGGCGGGAGGAGACGTGCGGCCTATTTTTTGCTTTGTTGCAGCCAGAGGCACGACAGACATCGCATGCGATCATCCCCGGAAGGTCTGGTTCTTGCCCCCACCGTCACCAAGCTGCCGCCGCAGGCGCGGGGCGCGGTGCTGCTCACCGCCTCTCACGGCGGGCGCTATGCCGGAGGCTGCGCGCTGCTGGCCGGCGTGCGCGCGGTCGTGTTCCATGATGCCGGCATCGGCCGTGACGCGGCCGGGATCGCCGCGCTCGGGCTGTGCGACGCCGCCGGCACCGGCATTCCCGCCGCCGCCATCGGCCACGCCAGCGCCCGCATCGGCGATGCCGCCGACATGCTGGCCCGCGGCCGCATCAGCTGCGCCAATGCCGCCGCCGCGGCGCTCAGCGTTGTCCCCGGCATGACCTGCGCCGAGGCCCTCGACCGGCTCGCCGCTGCGCCGGTGCAGGACTACCCGCCGCCGCAAGGGACCGCGGAGGCACGGCGGACGCTTCCCCTGCCCGGCGCGGTGCGGCGCGTGGTGCTGCTCGATTCGGCCTCCCTGGTGCGGGCGGAGGAGGATCGCGGCGCCATCCTGGTCACCGGCTCGCATGGCGGGCTGGTCGGCGGCGAGGCGGCGATGGCCCTGCGGGCCGAGGCGTGGGCGGCGGCGTTCAACGATGCCGGCATCGGCATCGAAGCGGCCGGCATCGGCCGGCTGGCACCGCTCGCCGCCCGCGGCATCGCCGCCGTCACTGTCGCCGCCGTCTCGGCCCGCATCGGCGAGGCCGGATCGACCCTCCGCGACGGCGTGATCTCGGCGGTCAACGCCGTCGCCGCGGCGCGCGGCGCGGCCGTCGGGGCGCGGCTCGCCGAGGTGGTGGAAGCGTGGGGACGAATCGGGCAGTAGCGGCCTGCGCCCGTGCCGGCGCGCTTGGCGTATCGTTACGTCTCCAGGATGCGGTCAGTGCCCGCCCCCGACCTCAGGCTCGTTGCCGACAGGCGGACCGCCGGAAGACCAGGTTACGTCGCCGGGCGTGTAGCTTGCGCTGCGGATTGCCTGTCGTATTTCGGCATCCGTTACCTGCGCTCCGGGCTTCAACCGGAGATCGGCGAGGCCGTGCAAGAGACTGAAAGTGACATGCTCTACACCTGGAATTTGCTCCAGGTGTTTGAGAAGGCCGAATGTTGCGAAAGGGTTCGTGACTCCCTTTACGATCACGAAGACTTCCTGTCTCCGCCTCGCGTCTGGCTGCCCCGCACCATAGCATGATATAGAAACCTCGCAATTTATCGCTGCACATAACATTGCCAATATCTTCACTCTCTTGGCAGATTTCATGATTTGCATACTTACCTCTGTCCGACTCTGCACTGCACTATTGCGAAATATCGTCTATATTTTCCTCTTTTTTCAATTCGTTATTTATCCGTTTGTACGATGGGCAAGTCGATTTGCCTGCCGTTGCTTCTTTACTAATGCTGCCTGGTAGAGTATCAGATAAGTCGCCTGAAGCACGACGGCGGCCAGCAGCGGCGGCGCAAAGGCCGCGGAGGCAATCCAGTGACCGGCCATCAGCGGCCCGACCGACCGCGGCAGGGCAAGTGACCCGACGGTCAACCCACTCGCCAGCCCCCAGCGACCGGGGCCTGCCAAGCCGACATTCACCGCTTCTAGGACACCTCCGGAGCCGCGTTCGAGAGCAAATTTGATGACCCACGTGGTCGCAGCCATCGGGAAGCTTGCGCCGAACGGCAGCGCCAGCATCAAAAGCAGCGAAACCCACTGCATAAGAATGAAAACAGTAGCAGCGGCCGTGCGCTCGACGACGATGCCGACGCCAACAGCGCACACTGCGGCTGAAAGGAAACCCGCCAGCATCAGAGCCCCGATCTCTATCGGTCCGACACGGAATTTCGTCGCGAACCAATACGCGATCAGCGGCCCGGAGAGACCGACAGAAAGCCCGTTGCAGACATTGACCGCCGTGACGCGCAGGAGCAATCCCCGGGGCCAATCCATCGTCGCCGTCCGCCCGTGCCTGTCGGCGGCAATCGGGCGGCCATTTCCGCCGGCGCCCGTAGAGGATAGCAGACCGACATTGACCAGTGCCAGCGCCGCGCCGATCGCGAACAACGGCCGAAACGCAGCCGGTCCGTCCAGCCACCCCTTCCAAAGGCCGGGTCCCGCGGCAATGATTCCCCCGATGGCCATGCCCACAAAGCCCAACGCAGTATTGACGCTGAATACCGAAGCACGCCGCCGCTCTGGCATTAAGGTCGCAAGCCAGGCAAGCTCCACCGGAACGAAGCACCCGGGCGCACCGTTTGCACCGCGGCCGAATCCCCCGAAAGTCGCCGCGATCGAGATCAGCAAGGAATTGGCGGAACATGTTGCCGCGACGAACAGCCCCGCAACCGCCGCTTCGTAACCGACGAGCAACCGCTGATAGCCGCAGCGATCGCTCAACGGTCCGACAAGCAGGCTGAGAGCCGCTCCGACGACGAAGCTCGCGGCAAACAGCGCGCCGATCTGCTCCCCCCGCCAATCCAACCGACCGAGATAGAGCGCGAAGTCGGCGACCAGCGCCCCCTGCCAGACGCTGCGGAAAAGCCGCGCAGCCAGCAACAGCCGCACAGGCGTCGTGCTATCCGCCAACACACTGCCCCGATACTTCATCCTGCAAATGCGCCAATCTACAACGCTGCCGCCGCGTCCGGCCAGCGCCAGACACCAAGAGCGCCGCCGTCCCGCGCAGAAGTCTGCGGCAGCCTTGAGAATTGCCAGCCAGTGTCTGATTCCCGCCTGCTCCCGGCCAGCAGCGTCAGGCAGGCATCACGGACCTCCACAGCGTCGATGCTCTTCATGCATTGATTGTCGCCACGGCATGGCGGCGTACGAACAAAATGCACACAAGGGCTGCAAACCATCGGCCGGTAGAACACCACAGTCCGCTCTGGATCACCGAGTCGCGCATAATGATCGGGGTGCACCGGGCCGAACAGACCGACTGTCGGGGCTCCGAGCGCCACGGCAAAGTGAAAGGGCCCCGAATCGTTCGTCAGGACGCAATTCGCTCGCCGGAGCACCGCAAGCAATCCGCCGAAGCTTGTCAGGCCGGCCAGATTTCGCACCCGGTCCCCGGCGTCACCAAGACTGCGACGCAGATTCTCGACCAATTCGGACTCAGCTACAGAGCCGATCAGGACGACGCGCACGTCGTCCCGCTGGGCGATTATCCCGGAGACGACCGCAGCAAACTTCCCGAGCGGCCAGCGCCGCTCCGTCGCCTTGGCCGAGGTATTTGGATTGACGACCAGCAGACGGTACTGCGGATCCGTCCAGGCCCCCAACAGCCCGCGCGCCTCCTGTCTGTCCGCCGCTGTCACCCGAGGAGGCGCGGCGGGGAAGTGTCCTGGCATCGGACACCCGATCGCCCGTGCCATCTGGAGATACAGATCCTGTACTGGCGCGAACATGTTGGCAATCACGAGTGTGTCGAAAAGACGTGGCCGAAGGCGGTCGCCGAAGCGCAGGAACCCGACACGAAGACTCGCGTTCGAGACCGCCGCGAGCCACGCCGACGCCTGCCGGTACGTGTGCAGCTGAAGATCGAAAAATGCCGTCGGCGCACTCCGGCGCAGCCGCACCATTAATTTTACCAAGCGCCATCCCGGCACTTCATCAGACCCAGCGTCGATCGACACGACTTCGTCGGCAATGCCGCACCGTTCGACAAGCTCCAGGTTGACCCGGTCCGTTACGAACAGGATATGCGACTCCGGAAAGCACTCCTTTAGCCTCGCGACGAAGGGGATGCTCGCCATCACGCTACCCATGCCACCCCGCTTGAAGACGATGAAGCGCTCGCGGCGCGCAAATGTACCGCGATGCACCACGACGCTGGCCCGCATGGCTTAGCGCTCCATATCCGCCATTGCACGCAACGACGTGGAACAAACGTCGCGCGTTCATCGGAACTGCTAGTGCTACGCCGAATGGCTGTCGATTAAATATGGCGTCAATCCCCATGGTCCCACGCTGATGAAATCCTTGTGAATCACCGCGGCGTCCCGGCTTTATGTGTGTTCATAATCTCGCATCCCAATTTCGATAAAAGTTAATAAATCACAAAACCTGCTTCGGGTCGGCGATGACACTTGTCGGTCGGCCGCATCGCGGGTCACTGTCCGCCAGACGATCTGCTGCGGCCAGCGGCCGTGAAGCTCGCGGAACGCCGACCCGCGGAATCCGACATCCGCTTTTTTGTGCAGCGTGTCAGGTTGTACATCGGGGACAATCTGCCGAACCTTTGATTCTGCGCGACCGTGCCTAAACGCCGACCAACGCCCCCGCGATCGGCGACCTGATGGACGTGTTCCGTTTCTGAGCATGGGGCGGCGGCTTCCCATCGCGCGCCGCCGCCGCTATCCTCGCGCACGGATCAGGAACGCCGCCGCAGCGCGGCAGCGAGGAAGCGTCTGGACAAGATCGAACAGGCCCGACCCCGCACCGCCCCGGCACCGGCGGCCGGCGTGCTGGCGGCGTGGTGGCGGCTGCTCGATGCGCGCATCGGCATCATTCCCCTGCCGCTCTGGCCGGTGATCCTGGCGCTGCTCGCCGGCTTCGTGCTGATCGGCAAGCTGCCGGCGGACCTGACCACGATGATCCCGGTGATCGGCCTCGGCGCCTATACCTGTGCCGAGCTCGGCAGCCGCATCCCGGTGCTGCGCAGCATCGGCGGCCCGGCGATCCTGACCGTGTTCCTGCCGTCCTGGCTCGTCCATGCGCATCTGCTGCCGGCGCCGATGATCGCTGCGGTCGCGACCTTCACGAAGCAGTCGAACTTCCTCTATCTGTTCATCGCCTGCATCATCGTCGGCAGCATCCTGGGGATGAACCGTCAGGTGCTGATCCGCGGCTTCCTCAAGATTTTCGTCCCCCTTCTCGCCGGCTCGCTCGCCGCCTTCGCCGTCGGCACGGCGCTCGGCACCGCCCTTGGCCTCGGCTGGCGGCACACGCTGTTTTTCGTCGTCACCCCGATCATGGGTGGCGGCATCGGCGAAGGGGCGCTGCCGCTCTCGCTCGGCTACGCGGCGATCCTGCATCAGCCGCAGGGCGAGATGTTCGCGCAGGTGCTGCCGCCGGTGCTGCTCGGCAATCTCGCGGCGCTGCTGATGTCGGGCGGTCTCGCCTGGATCGGACACCGGCGGCCGGATCTGACCGGCCATGGGCGCCTGCAACCGGCGGTCCACGGCGACGCGCTGCACGGCGCCGAGCAGGATGAGGAGGAGCGGCCGTCCGGCCAGCCGGTCGATGCCCGCACCATCGCCGCCGCCGGCGTCACTGCGGTGACGCTCTATCTGCTCGGCATTCTGGTCCAGGACGTCACCGGATTCCCGGCGCCGGTGCTGATGCTGGCGCTGGCGGTGCTGCTCAAGCTGATGCGCGCGGTGTCCGCCCGGCTGCGCGAAGGGGCGGCGGTGGTCTATCGCTTCTTCGCCGATTGCGTGACCTATCCGCTGATCTTCGCGATCGGCGTGGCGATGACACCGTGGGACAAGCTGGTCGCGGTGCTGCAACCGGCGATCATCGCGGTGATCTTCGCGACGGTCGCAACCATCATGACGGTGGGCTTCCTGGTCGGCCGGCTGGTGCGGCTCTATCCGATCGAGGCGGCGATCGTGAACGCCTGCCACAGCGGCCAGGGCGGCACCGGCGACGTGATGATCCTGAGCGCCGCCGACCGCATGGAACTGATGCCGTTCGCGCAGATCGCGACCCGCATCGGCGGCGCCGTCACCGTCACCCTGGCCCTGCTCGCCCTCGCCCGGCTGGCGTGAGGGGCGATCGCGGCGCGGGCACGCCGCCGGCCGCCGCGTCAGCCGAAGCGGAACGCCGACAGCGCCTTGCCGGCCAGCCGCTCGCCATAGACATGGGTGCCGACATCCCCGCCCGCCGCGCCGGCGGCGACCAGCAGCGGGATCAGGTGCTCCTCCTGCGGATGGCACTGGCGGGCAAAGGGCGCCCGTTCCCACTCCGCCAGCAGCGCATCGCGCCGCGCCGGGTCGCGGGCGGTCGCGGCGGCGACCAGCCACTCGTCGAACGCCGCCGCCTCGGCATCGCCCCGGCCGCTGAACAGCAGCCGCAGATTGTGGTAGCTCATGCCCGATCCGATGATCAGCACCCCCGCATCGCGCAACCCGGCCAGCGCCCGGCCGAGCGCGAGATGGGCCGCGGGGTCGTAGCCTTCCTGCAAGGAAAGCTGCAACACCGGGATGTCGGCCTCGGGGAACGCCACCTTGAGCGGCACGAACACGCCGTGATCGAGACCGCGTTCACCGTCCTCCGCCGAGTCGATGCCGGCATCCGCCAGCAGCCGCCGCACCTTTTCCGCGAGCAGAGGCGCACCGGGTGCCGGCCAGGTGAGGCGGTAGGTATGTTCGGGAAATCCGTAATAGTCGAACAGCAGCGAGGGATGTGCGGCGGTGTTCACCGTCGGCACCGGCGCCTCCCAGTGGCCGGAAACCACCAGCAGCGCCGCGGGCCGCGCCGGCAGGCCGGCCGGGATCGCGCGCAGGAACGCGGCCATCGCGTCCCACAGCTGCGGTGCCGCCGGCGGCGGATCCATGAAGAAGCAGGGGCCACCGCCATGCGGGATGAACAGCACGGGCTGGCGCGGGGGGGATGCGGACATGGCTTCGCTCTCCAAGGGGCCGTCGCGGATATGGTGGCGGCCGGCAGGCGAGATAATCGCCAAAACCTCGATCGATCGCTTTCGATCGCTGGATTGCCGCTCGCCTCACGCTTCCGCGGCGAGGCTGACCAGTTCGCTGCCGTCCTCCACCAGATCGCCGGGACGGCACCGCACCGCCGCGACCACCCCGGCCGCCGGCGCTGTCAGGCGCATCTGCACCTTCATCGCCTCCAGCACCAGCAGCAGCGCGCCGCGCGCCACCTGGTCGCCCTGCCCGACCAGAACCTCCAGCACCCGCCCCGGCATCGGTGCCAGCACCCGCCCGCCCCCCTTCTCCGTCCCGCCGGCGGCAGCGAGCGGGTCGAGGAACCGGAGCTCGTGCGCGGCACCGTCACCGAACACCCAGACGAGATCACCGTGCGCCGCGCTGCGCAGCGGCACGCCCGCGCCGTCGAGGCGGACCAGCAGCATCCCGTCATCGCGCACGGTCACCGCCGCCGTCGCCATACCCTCCGGCAGATCGAGGCGGAAGATGCCGTCGGCCCGCAGATAGGCCCGCAGCACCTGCCCGGCCTCGCCGATGCGCAGGTGGAAATCCTGCCAGCCCTCGCCGTTGAGGCGCCATGCCGTCATGTCGTGCCACGGCGACCACGGATCGGCCTCCCCGGCCATCGCACGCACCGCCGCCGCCTGGGCGCGCAGCCTTGTGTGGACGGCGGCGGCCAGCACGGCGGGCGGCGGGGGCGGGAGAGGCGCGAGCAGGGTCTCCGCATGGCGGGCGATGAAGCCGGTGTCGGTGGCGCCGGCGGCGAACGCCGGGTGCGCGGCGATCGCGCGCAGCAGTGCCAGGTTGCTGCGCACGCCGCCGATCTCGTATTGCGCCAGCGCCTGCCGGAGCAGGCGCACCGCTTCCGCCCGGTCGGCGCCATGCACGATCAGCTTGGCGATCATCGGATCGTAATGCACGCCGATCGCATCGCCCTGCCGCACGCCGGTATCGACCCGCACCCCGCCCCGTTCCGCGGGCGCGCGCAGATGATGCAGCGTGCCGATGGCGGGGGTGAAGTCGCGTGCCGGATCCTCGGCATAGACGCGGACCTCGATCGCGTGGCCGGCGATGCCGAGCGCGTCCTGCGAACGCGGCAGCCTCTCGCCGGCAGCGACACGCAACTGCCATTCCACCAGATCCTGTCCGGTGACCGCCTCCGTCACCGGATGCTCCACCTGCAGCCGCGTGTTCATCTCCATGAAGAAGAAATCGTCGCCGGCAGCGATGAATTCGACCGTGCCGGCACCGACATAGCCGACGGCACGCGCGGCTGCGCAGGCGGCATCGCCCATCATCCGGCGCCGCACCGCATCCATGCCGGGCGCAGGCGCTTCCTCCACCACCTTCTGGTGGCGGCGCTGGATCGAGCAGTCGCGTTCGGACAGGTGCACGATGTTGCCGTGCGTGTCGGCAAAGACCTGGATTTCGATGTGGCGCGGCGCTGCCAGGTAGCGTTCCAGCAGCACGCGGTCATCGCCGAACGCGGCGCGTGCTTCGCCGCGTGCCAGCGCCAGCGCTTCGTCAAGCTCCTGCGCCGCCGCGACGACGCGCATGCCCTTGCCGCCGCCGCCGGCCCACGCCTTGATCAGCAGCGGAAAGCCGATCCGGGCCGCCGCGGCATGCAGCGCCGCCGCATCCTGCGCATCGCCATGATAGCCCGGCACCACCGGCACACCCGCCGCCTGCATCAGCGTCTTCGCTGCCGCCTTCGATCCCATCGCACGGATCGCGGCGGGCGGCGGACCGATGAAAACGATGCCGGCCGCGGCGCAGGCTTCCGCGAACACCGCATTCTCGCTCAGGAAGCCGTAGCCGGGATGGATCGCCGCGGCGCCGGTGCGTCGCGCCGCATCCAGGATGCGATCGACGGCGAGATAGCTCTCCCGCGCCGGGGCTGGTCCGATCAGCACCGATTCGTCGGCCAGCGCGACATGCAGCGCCTGTGCGTCCGCCTCCGAGCACACGGCGACGCTGCGCACACCCATCCGCCGTGCCGTGCGGATGATGCGGCAGGCGATCTCGCCGCGGTTGGCGATCAGGATCCTTTCGAACATGCCGCTCACATGCGGAACACGCCGAAGCGCGGCGGCGCGGCCGGCGCGGTCCCGCCCCAGCCGTCGACCGGTGCGTTCAGCGCCGCCGACAGGCCGAGCGCCAGCACCATGCGCGTCTCCGCCGGGTCGATCACGCCGTCGTCCCACAGGCGCGCGCTGGCGTAGTACGGGTGGCCCTGGGTCTCGTACTGCGCCTCGATCGGGGCGCGGAAGGCGGCCTCCTCCGCCGCCGGCCAGGTGCCGCCGCGCGCTTCGACGTTGTCGCGCCGCACCTCCGCCAGCACCGCCGCCGCCTGCGGTCCGCCCATCACGGAGATGCGGGCATTCGGCCACATCCACAGGAAGCGCGGGGCAAAGGCGCGGCCGCACATGCCGTAATTGCCGGCCCCGAAGCTGCCGCCGATGATGACGGTGAATTTCGGCACCGCGGCGGTCGCCACCGCCGTCACCAGCTTCGCGCCGTCCTTGGCAATGCCGCCGGCCTCGTATTTGCGGCCGACCATGAAGCCGGTGATGTTCTGCAGGAACACGAGCGGAATGCCCCGCTGCACGCACAGCTCGATGAAATGCGCGCCCTTGACGGCGCTTTCGCTGAACAGCACGCCATTGTTGGCGAGGATGCCGACCGGATAGCCCCAGATGC
>JAJZNE010000188.1 GCA_021847995.1 Pseudomonadota bacterium
CCCCGCCCTCGGGCTGCGCGGCATCCGCCTTCTTTTGCGCCAGCCGGCGCTGCTGGAGACGCAACTGGCCGCCATCCTGCACGCCGCGGTGGCCGGGCCGGTGCGGGTGCTGCTGCCGATGGTGACGACGGTGGCGGAGGTGAAGGCGGCGCGCGAAATCTACGACCGCGTCGCCCGCCGCCTGCGCCGCCGGGGCGAGAAGCTGCCGGAGCCGCTGCCGCCGCTCGGCATCATGATCGAGACGCCGGGGGCAGCGCTGTCGGCCGATGCGCTGGCGCTGGAGGCCGACTTCTTCGCCATCGGCACCAACGACCTCGCCATGTACACGCTCGCCGTGGATCGTGCCGAGAGCGAGGTGGCGCATCTCTATGACCCGCTGCACCCGGCGGTGCTGCGGCTGGTGCAGTTCGCGACGGAGGCGGCGCTGCGCATGCGCATGCCGGTCTCCGTGTGCGGCGAGATGGCGGCCAATCCGCGGCTGCTGCGCCTCCTGCTCGGCCTCGGCCTGCGCAGTTTCAGCATGAATGCGTCGGCGGTGCCGCGGGTCAAGCAGGCGGTGCGCGCCGCGCGTATCGACGACTGCGCGCGCTTCGCACGGCGCGTGATGGAACAGACGGACCCGGCGCGGATTCAGGAACTGGTGCTCGGAACCGCGCCGGCGGCCGGCTAGCTCCCCTCTGCCCAGCCGAGCGGGGAGGCCGGGCGGCCGGCGACGCTGTTCGGCGGCGAATAGCGTCGCCTGAGGAATTCGCGCTCGGCGTAGATGACGGATGAGACAAGCTGCGAGGCGAACACGAGGCCGCGTTCGGCAAGGAATGTCGTGAGCGGGTGAGCGGCGACCTCGGCTGCCGGCAGGCCGATGATCTCGACGCAGATCACGGTCGGCGGCAGCGTCTCCCACGGCCAATGGCGGAGGATGAATTCCTCCCCACCCTCGATGTCAAGATTGACAAGATCGACGCGCGGTAGACGTGCTTTCGCCAGCGCCTCGGCGATCGGCAGGGTCGGCACCGCGATGCTGCGGCTCGGCGGGAAGGTTCGCCCATCGCGTGTGTTCACCGGCGCTTCAGGTGCCAGGCAGTTCCAGCGCGGCTCCTCGTCGAAGATCCAGTAGGCGAGGGGGCCGGCGGCGCTGCCGATGTCGATCGCCACCTCCAGGCAGATGTCGCGGGGCCGATGCCTGCGGAACTTTGCTGCCGTACCAGGCATCGGATCGATATCAAGCCCCCACCAGCCGAGCTCGGCGAGCTTCTTCGTGTTCGACCAGGCGAGCGGATCATGCGCACCGATATCAACGTAGATCCCGTCCCTCCGGTAGCCGAACAGCTCGTTCAGCACGATGTCTTCGCCTTCCTGTGAATAGAAGCGGCGCCAGTGCGGCCGCAGTGCCGCGGGCACACGCCGTGTGATGGTTTTCATATCGAGCATGTTGATGCCTCTGCACGGTGCCGCGAAACATTCATGGTTTCGATTGTAGGGAATGCGTGCCGGCGTCGTCGTCACTTGGCGGTGATTCACACTGTGGAGTGACGCACCGAATCGCAGGAGTCGTGAACTCGGGAGTTTGCAGCGGCGTCCTAAGCCTTGTGCCGTGCGGCGGCAATGCCGCGTGGCGGCCCTGCCGGTACTCCAGCCGAAGAAGGAAGTTCATGCTTGAGACGATGATCCTCGGCGGCGGACCGGGAGGAACCGGCCCGCTCGTGTGGGCGGCCGGTGCCGGCGTGCTCGGCGACTGGCTCGATCGTGGCGTCGCCGTGGTCGATCGATGCGCAGGGATGGGCGGCACGGTCGGACGCTATTGCCTGAACGCCGATACGCTCGGCGGCACCTTCCTCGAATGCCTCGACGCGCCGGCCTGCGATCCGCGCTTCGCGGTGCTGCGCGACGCGCCGTCGGCGCGGGCGCTCGCGACCTATCGCGCGGCGCTGCCGCCGCTGCCGCTGGTCGGCCGCTTCCTCGATGATCTCGGCGCCGTGCTGGCGCGCGTCCTGGCACGGCATCCGCGCAGTTGCTTCCTGCCGCAGCGGCGAGTGAGCGGGGTGTCGCTGTGCCGCGACGGCAGCGTCGTCGCGGTGCTGCGCGACCGCTCCGGCCTGCGGACCACGCTGCGGGCCGCGAGTGCGGTGCTGGCGCTCGGTGGGCGGCAGCCGGCTGCGTGGGACGAATGGGTGCTGCGGGGCGATCTGGCGCTGGGCCGCTGGGGCGACAGGATCGTGCCGAGCGACCGGCTGCTCGGCCGCGACGGCGCGGCGATGGTCGCGGCACGTCTTGCCGCCGCGCGTGCGCCGCGCGTGGTGATCCTGGGCGGCTCGCACAGCGCCTTCTCGGCGGCATGGACGCTGCTGGAGCGGCTGCCCTGCATCCGTTTCGGCGAAGGCGGCGTTCAGATCCTGTACCGTACCGCACCGCGTGTCTTCTATGCGTCGCGTGCCGAGGCGGCGGCGGACGGCTATGCCTTCAGCGACGCCGATGTCTGCCCGGCCACCGGGCGCGTCCACCGGCTCGGCGGCCTGCGCGGCGACGGGCGGGCGCTGTGGCGCCGCATCCAGGGAAAGGGCGACCTGTCGCGCGAGCGGCGGGCGACCCTGCTGCCGCTCGGCGATCTCGGCGACGGCACCCTCCGCGCGCTGCTCGATGCGGCGGATCTGATCGTGCCGGCCTTCGGCTACCGGCTGGCGACGGTGCCGGTGACAGGGCCGGACGATGAGCCGATTGCGCTCGCGTGCAGCGGCCCGTCGGTCGATGCCGATGCGCGGCTGCGCACCGCGTCCGGCGGCGTGCTCGCCAACGTGTTCGGCATCGGCCTCGGCAGCGGGTTCCGGCCGTGGGGCGAGATGGCGGGCGAACCGGGATTCCACGGCCAGCAGAACAGCCTGTGGCTCTATCAGCACGGCCTCGGCGGGCTGATCCACGACGGCGTGCGGCGCTGGGCCGTCGAACGGCGTGCACGCAGCGCGGCGGCGGCGCTGCCGCGGGCCGCCCGCGATCTCGCCGCGCTCTGTCTGCCGGCCGAACTGCCGGCGCACCAGGCCGGCTGATGCGGCAACCCTATTTCCAGCTCGACAGGTAGAAGCGCGGCAGTTCGTCCGCGAACGGGCGGAAATTCAGGCTGCGGGTGAGGCCGTAGGTGGTGACATAAGTGTGCGTGGGCAGCCACAGGGCGCCGGCGGTGATGAGGCGGATCGCCTGGCCGTAGAGCGCGCGGCGCATATCGGCATCGCCACTGCGTCCGGCGCGGTCGATCAGCGCAGTGATCTCCGGATCGCCGGCATAGTCGAGCGGGCCGCCGCCGAAGAACTGTGGCAGCAGCGCCGCCACGTCGTTGATCGAGTAGTTGCCCCAGGAGCCGAGGAACAGCGGCGCAGTGCCGGCCTCGGCCCGCGCCAGGGCGTCGGCGGTCGGCAGTTGCACGAGCTTGGCGGTGATGCCGACCGCCTGGAGATAGGAGCGCACCGCCGCCCCGTCCTCGGCCAGCACGTAGGAGACGAGATCGGTCGTGAAGCCGTCGGCAAACCCCGCCTCCGCCAGCAACGCCCGTGCCCGCGCGGGGTCGTAGGGATAGCGGACGGCGGCGGCGGCATCGCAGCCGAACTGCGTCGGATAGCACGGGGCATCCGGGACGCGCGCGGCGAGGCCGGCAAGGCGCTGCACCATCGCCGTGCGGTCGATCGCATGGCAGATCGCCTGGCGCACCTTCGCCACGGTCAGCGGGTTGCCCGCCCCGCTGCGCCCGGCGGCATCGAGCGACAGATAGCCGAGTCGCATCGACTCGCCGCGCAGCACCTGCAACCCCGGTGCCTGCTGGATGGAGGCGACGGCGGACGGCCCGATCTGCCAGATCCAGTCGGCGCTGTCGTCGAGCAGGTCGGCGATCTCGTCGCCCGGCCCGGCAACCTCGCGGATCGCGATGCGCGCGATGGCGGGACGCCCCTTGGGGCTGGCGGCGAAATAGCCGTCGAAGCGTTCCAGCCGGATGCGGTCGGGCCGCCCGGCCGGCTGCACGCGGTAGGGGCCGGTACCGACCGGGGCGCGGGCGAAGCCCTCGGGGCCGACCCGCTGGCGATAGGCGCGCGGCAGGATCGGCACCACCATCGCAAGATATTCCAGCGCCGCCGGGAACGGCTCATGCAGTTTCAGCCGCACCGTGCTGGCGTCCACCTGCTCGGCGCCGGCGAGCCAGGTGAACAGGCCGGGGACGGCGATCGCGCTGCCGGCGCGGATCGTCTCCACGGTATAGACGACATCGTCGGCCCCGCACGGCGTGCCGTCGTGGAACTGCACGTCGGGGCGGAGCGTGAAGCGCCAGGCGGTGTCGCTCTCCTGCCGCCAGGAGGCGGCGAGCAGCGGCCGGATCTGGAACGTCTCGGGGTCGCGATCGACCAGGCAGTCCCAGACGTGATGGGCGATCACGAAGCCGGTGCGGAGCTGGTTGCGATAGGGATCGAGGTCGGGAATCGCGTCGCGCCAGGTGATGCGCAGCGTGTCGTCCGCCCGCCCGGCGCCGGCGAGCGCCGGCAGCGTGGCGAGCGTGGCCGCGGCGCGCAGCAGGGTGCGGCGCCGCGGCATGGCCAGTCAGGCGAAGGTGGCGTTGGAAGCGCCGCCATCGATCAGAAGGTTGTGTCCGACAATGTATCCGGCCTGGGCGCTGCATAGGAATGCGCAGGCGGCACCGAACTCCGCCGGGTCGCCGACGCGCCCGGCCGGCGTCTGGGCGGCGCGATCGGCAATCACCGCCTCCACCGGCCGGCCGGAGGCGGAGGCTTCGCTTGCGGCGTTGCTGCGCAGCCGGTCGGTCAGGAAGGCGCCGGGGAGAAGATTGTTGATGGTGACGTTGTGCCGCGCCACCTGGCGTGACAATCCGGCGATGAAGCCGGTCAGCCCGGTGCGCGCGCCGTTGCTGAGGCCGAGGCGCGGGATCGGCGAAAGCACGGCGGCCGAGGTGATGTTGACGATGCGGCCGAACCGCCGCGCCACCATGCCATCGACGACGGCGCGGATCAGCAGGATCGGCGTCAGCATGTTGGCATCGAGCGCGCGGATCCAGTGGTCGCGGTCCCAGTCATGGAAATCGCCGGGCGGCGGGCCGCCGGCGTTGTTGACCAGGATGTCGGGGTCGGGGCAGGCGGCGAGCGCGGCGGCGCGTCCCTCCGCGGTGGTGATGTCGCCGGCAACGGTGGTGACGGCGGCGCCGGTCGCCGCCCTGATCTCGGCCGCGGTGTGTTCCAGCGTCGCGGCGCTGCGGGCGGTGATGGTGACGGCGACGCCGGCCTGCGCGAGCGCCAGGGCCGAGGCGCGTCCCAGTCCCTTGCTGGCGGCGCAGACCAGTGCGCGCCGGCCGGTGATTCCCAGGTTCATCGCGTTCCTCCTCCGCATCCGCCGCCGCGCATGGCTTGCCATCCGGCGGCGGCGCAGCGCAAGGGAGGGCGATGACCGAAGAACGAAATTACCGGCCGGCCGATCCCGGCTTCGTCACCGGCCTTGCCGCGGAGGCGCGGCTGGCGGGCCGG
>JAJZNE010000157.1 GCA_021847995.1 Pseudomonadota bacterium
CGGTGCGGCCCGCCCCGGCCTCTCCGCCGGCAACGCCGGGCGAGACGCTGCGGCTCAAGACGCCGCGCGCCACCGACGACGACGATGAGGCCCGGCCGGTGCGCCGCCCCGGCGCGACACCCGGGCTGGCGGCCCGCAAGCCGCAGGTGCCAGCGCCCAAGAAGGCCGGCGATGACCGCCGGCGCGGCGCCAAGATCGACGTGCAGGCGGCGATCGAGGGGGAGGACGACCGCGTGCGCAGCCTCGCCTCCGTCCGCCGCCAGCGCGAGCGGGAGCGGCGGCAGGCGGAGCTGGAGCGGCTGCGTTCCGACCAGGTGAAGGTGGTGCGCGAGGTGATCCTGCCGGAGAGCATCACCGTGCAGGAACTCGCCAACCGCATCGCCGCGCGCGCCCCCGATGTCATCAAGACGCTGATGCGGCTCGGCGTGATGGCGACCATCACCCAGTCGCTCGATGCCGATACCGCCGAACTGGTGGTGCAGGAATTCGGCCACCGCGCCAAGCGCGTCTCCGAGGACGATGTGGAACTTGGGCTGGCGGGTGGCGCCGACAGCGATGCCGAACTGCTGCCGCGCCCGCCGGTGGTGACGGTGATGGGCCATGTCGATCACGGGAAGACGTCGCTGCTCGATGCGCTGCGCGCAACCGATGTCGCGGCCGGGGAGGCTGGCGGCATCACCCAGCATATCGGTGCCTATCAGGTGGAACTCGCCTCCGGCGACCGCATGACGTTCATCGACACGCCGGGCCACGCCGCGTTCACCGCGATGCGCGCGCGCGGCGCCAGCGTGACCGATATCGTGGTGCTGGTGGTGGCGGCCGATGACGGCGTGATGCCGCAGACGGTCGAGGCGATCCAGCATGCCAAGGCGGCGCATGCGCCGATCATCGTCGCCATCAACAAGATCGACCGGCCGGACGCGAAGCCCGAGCGCGTGCGGCAGGAGCTGCTGAGCCACGAAATCGTGGTCGAGGAACTGGGCGGCGAGACGCAGGATGTCGAGGTGTCGGCGACCAGGCGCACCGGCCTCGACAAATTGCAGGAGGCGATCCTGCTGCAGGCCGAGATCCTCGACCTGCGCGCCAATCCGGCCCGCAGCGCCGAGGGCACGGTGATCGAAAGCCGGCTCGACCGCGGGCGCGGGCCGGTAGCGACGGTGCTGGTGCAGCGCGGCACGCTGCGGCAGGGCGATATCGTGGTCGCCGGGGCCGAGTGGGGCCGGGTGCGTGCCATGCTGGACGATCGGGGGCGGACGGTGAAGGAAGCCGGCCCGTCGATGCCGGTGGAACTGCTCGGCCTTGCCGGCGTCCCCTCCGCCGGCGAGCCGTTCGTGGTGGTGGAGAACGAGGGCCGGGCGCGCGAGATCAGCGAGTTCCGCCAGCGCAAGCTGCGCGAGAAGGCGGCGGGCGCGATCACCGCGGCGCGCGGCACGCTCGACCAGATGCTGGCCCGCATCACCGCCGGCGAGCAGAAGGAAGTCGCCGTCGTCATCAAGGCCGACGTGCAGGGCAGCGCCGAGGCGATCCAGGCGACCGTCGCCAAGCTCGCCAACGAGGAAGTGAAGGTGCGGGTGCTGCTGTCCGCGGTCGGCCAGATCACGGAAAGCGACGTGCAGCTTGCCAAGGCATCGGACGCGGTGATCGTCGCGTTCAACGTGCGTGCCACCGCCCAGGCGCGCGACCTTGCGCAGCGCGATGGCGTCGATATCCGCTACTACTCGATCATCTACGAGCTCGCCGACGACATCGAGAAGCTGGTGCGCGGCAAGGTGGCGCCGAAGGCACGGGAGAAGTTCCTCGGCTATGCCGAAATCCGCCGTGTGTTCGAGATCACCAAGGTCGGCAAGGTCGCCGGCTGCATGGTGACGGAGGGTCTGGTGAAGCGCGGCGCCGGCGTGCGCCTGCTGCGCGACAACGTGGTGATCCACACCGGCGAACTGACGCAGCTCAAGCGCTTCAAGGACGATGTGCGCGAAGTGGCCCGCGGCTATGAATGCGGTCTGTCCTTCGCCAATTTCCACGATCTGCGCGAAGGCGACGTGGTTGAGTGCTACGAGACCGAGATGGTGCCAGCTTGAAGCAGCGCGGCGCGCAGCAGCGGTCGCCGCAGTCGGGATCGCGGCACTCCGGACTGCGCCATGCGGCGGCAGGGCCGCCGAGCCAGCGGCAGTTGCGCGTGGCGGAGGAGATTCGCCACGTCCTCGCCGGCATCTTCGCCCGCGGCGAGGTGCGCGACGCGGCACTGGCCGATGCCGTGCTGACGGTGACGGAGGTGCGGATCAGTCCCGATCTGCGCCATGCCTCCGTCTTCGTCGCCCGGCTCGGCCGCTCCGACGTGGCGGAGAAGCTGCCCGCGCTGCGCCGGGCCGCCGCTTTCCTGCGCCGTGAAGTGGCGCGCTCGGTACATCTGCGCTACGCGCCGGACCTGAGCTTTCAGGCCGACACCAGCCTCGATTACGCCCAGCACGTCGATGCGCTGCTGCGCCGGCCGGAGGTGCGCCGCGACCTCGGTTGACGTGCAGACGACGCGCTCAGCCGCCCGGGCCGAACACGAGATTGGGCAGCCACAGCGTCAGCACCGGCACATAGGTGATGATGCCGAGCACGATCAGCAGCAGCAGCAGGAACGGCAGGATGCCGCGGATCACTTCACCCACCGGCGCCTGCGAGATGGTGGAGAGCACGAACAGGTTGAGGCCGACCGGCGGGTGGACCAGCCCGATCTCCATGTTGTGCGTGAAGATGATGGAGAAATGCACGGGATCGACGCCGAGCGGGCGCAGCACCGGCGCCAGGATCGGCAGCACCAGCAGCAGCGTCGCCGTCACCTCCAGGAAGCATCCCAGCACCAGCAGCAGGAGATTGATGGCAAGCAGGAACTGCCAGGTGGCGAAGCCGTGGCCGGCGA
This sequence comes from Pseudomonadota bacterium, assembly GCA_021847995.1. Classification (GTDB taxonomy): domain Bacteria; phylum Pseudomonadota; class Alphaproteobacteria; order Acetobacterales; family Acetobacteraceae; genus JAFKFJ01. The sequence continues at coordinate 2,909 of JAJZNE010000157.1, forward strand.
CGAATTGCACGAGCCGGGCCGGAATGCCCGATTCGGTCATCCAGTGGCCGAAGGCGAGGGCGGTTGCGACGATCAGCATGATCGCACCGGCGCTGCGGATTCCGTCCGCGACCACGTCCAGCGTGCGCGTCCAGTGGAAGCCGCGGTAATAGAGCAGCGACACCAGCAGCGCCGTGATCGCCGACAGCGCCGCCGCTTCCGTCACCGTGACGAGGCCACCGTAGATGCCGACCATGACCACCGTCGGCACCAGCAGCGCCGGCAGCGCATGCAGCGTCGTGCGCAGCCGGTCGGCCAGCGGCAGCGAGGGCGCGCGGGGGAAGCTGCGGCGGCGCGCATCGAACAGCACCCAGGCAAAGAACGCCGCCGCCTGCAACAGCCCCGGCAGCACACCGGCGAGGAACAGCCGCGGCACCGACTGCTCGGCGACGATGCCGTAGAGGATCAGCGCGAGCGACGGCGGCACCACGATGCCGATGGTGCCGGACGCGCCGACCACGCCGAGCGCGAAAGGGCGGGGATAGCCGCGCTCGATCATCGCCGGCAGCAGGATGGTTCCCATCGCCAGCGCGGTGGCGACGGAGGAGCCGCAGATCGCGGCGAACAGCGTGCAGGCGACGACGGTGACGAGACCGAGGGAGCCGCGCACGCCGCCGAGCCACGCCCCCGCCAGATCGACCAGCGCCTTCGCCACGCCGCCGAAGCGCATGAACGCCGCCGCCATGACGAACAGCGGCAGCGCCATCAGCGTCGTCGCGTTGAGCTGGTCGATGACGAGCTGCGCCACCCCGATCAGCGGCTGGCCGGAAACGACATAAAGAACTGCGGCGGCGGTGCCGAGCACCAGGAAGATCGGCATGCCCGCGGCCAGCAGGCCGAAGAACAGCAGCAGGAACAGCGCCGCCCACACCGCTCAGTGCATCCGGTCGGCGGCCATGTCGAGCGGCCTTTCATGTGCCGGCGTGCCGAGCGCGATCATCGCCGGATCGGCGGCGAACAGCAGCCGCAGCAGCCGCGCCAGATAGCGCAACGCCATCAGCCCCCCGCCGACCGGAAGCGCGAGGTAATAGGCCCACATCGGGAATTGCAGGTCGGTCGAACTGCGTTCATCGAGCAGCAGCGCGGTCGCCACGATCTGCCAGCCGAACCAGACCATGCCGCCGCAGAACACCAGCGCCACGAGGCAGTTGAACACCTCCAGCCCCCGGCGCGCCCGCGGTCCCAGCGCCCGCAGCACGAGGTCCGGACGCACATGCCCGTCGGTCGCGACCAACTGGCTGGTGACGATCATGATGGCCCAGACGACAAGATAGACGATGACTTCCTCGGCATAGCTGATCGCATGCGCGGGCGCCGCGTAGCGGCCCGCCACCTGCGCCAGCCCGATCGCCAGCGCCGCGAGACCGAGCAGCCCGACCGCCGCGCGCTCCATGCGGTCCCATATTCCGGCCGCGCGCCGCAGCAGGCGCCATCCCGCGCCGTCAGCCGGCAACGCCGAGATCCTCGTCCACCAGCCGCACGATCTCGGGCGAGACCTTGATCGCTTTGGCGACCTCGGCGGTATGCGGCACCAGAGTCTGGCGGGTGGCGGCGAGGGTTGCGGGCGAGGGGTCGGCGAAGGTGACGCCGTGCTCCTCCAGCGCCTTGCGCGCCTCGGACTGATGGGTTGCCATGCGGTCGCGGTAGCTGCCGATGTTTTCTGCCCACAGCGCCGTCATCATGGTCTGCAGGTCGGCCGGCAGCGCGGCCCAGAAGGTCTGGCTCACCATCGGGATGTATTCGCCGACGAACATGTGGTCGGCGAGCGAGAACTTGACCCCGGCCTCCCACAGCTTGCCGCTGGCGAGGCTTTCGTCGGTGGAGACGAGACCGTCGAACATGCCCTGCGACAGCGCCAGCGGCACGTTCGGCCAGGCGGTGGTGGTGGGAATGCCGCCGAAGAAGCGGACCCGCCACGCTGCCCCGGCGCCGCCGGGAATGCGGATCTTCATGCCGTTGAGATCGGCGACCGATGCCAGCTTGTGCGTGGTGCTGTACCAGTTCTGGTAGCCGAGCGAAAGCCACGGGCCGAGGACATGGGCGCGCAGCCGTTGGGCGATGTTGTCGCCAACCAACGCCCCGGCACGCCCGTCGATGACCTTGTGGACGGCATCGAGCGTCTGCCCGTACATCGCCGGCAGTTGGAACAGGTCGGCATTGGGCACGATGCCGGTGATGGTCCATGCGCCGGGGCAGGCCATTTCCACCTGCCCCTGGATCAGCGCCTTGCCGATGTCGAGATCGGGGAACAACTGGCCGCTCTGGAACAGTTCCGTCGTGATCCGCCCGCCCGATGCCTGCTCCAGCTTCTTGAGGTAGTCGGCAACCGAAATGTTGCGCCCGTGCGAGGGGGCGGTGTCGAGCGAGGCGCGCAGGCGGAATGGCCCGGCGGCACGCGAACGAGCCGCCGGCAGCGCGAGCGCGGCAAGTGCGCCGGCCGCCCCGCCCGCCAGGGCCCGCCGGGAGATGTGAGAGATCATGGACGTTTCTCCTCCGCTGGTCGGGCCGGCGCCGGCCGTCCCGGCGGAGGCTTCTATCACGCGGCCGGCGCGAGCGCGAAATGCCGGGCCGGCGTGCCCGGCCGCGGTTCAGCCGCGGATCGCCGTCACCGCGACCGCCTCGATTTCCACCAGCGCCGCTTCCTCGACCAGCGCGGTGACGCCGACCACCGCCATGGCGGGAAAATGCCGGCCCATCACCTCCCGCCAGACGTCACCGAGGGCGGCGCCGGCGGCGCGGAATGCCGGCATGTCGGTGACGTACCATGTCATCCGCGCGATATCCGCCGGGCCGGCATCGGCCTCCGCCAGCACGGCGAGCACGTTCTGCAATGCCGTGCGGCACTGCGCCACCATGCCCCCGGCGAACTCTCCCTCAGGGTTCCAGCCGACCTGGCCGGCGACGAATACCGTCCGCCCCTCGCCCGCCATCCCGTTGGCATAACCGCGCGGGCGCGGCCAGCCGGGCGGTTGCAGCACTGTCAGCATCATTCCCTCTCCCGCAAGGTATGCTTCAGCCGGTCGAGCAGGCGGATCAGCACCTGACCTTCCTCCGCCGTCAGGCCGCCCAGCAATTCGGCGATCCAGCCGGCATGTGCCCGCGCCATGCGCGCGAACGCCGCCCGTCCCGCCGCCGTCAGCCGCACGCGGACGACACGCCGGTCGATCGCGTTCGGCACCCGTTCGACCTGTCCGCTCGCCGCCAGCCGCTCCACGAGCCCGGTGACGTTGCCGTTGGAGACCATCAGCCGGCGCGACAGGTCGCCCAGCGTCAGCCCGTCCGGCGCGCGGTCAAGCTGCGCCATCAGGTCGAAGCGCGGCAGCGTCAGCCCGAACTTCGCGCGCAGGCGGCGCCGCACCTCCGATTCGACCAGCGTCGTGCAGGTCAGCAGCCGCAGCCACAGCCGCAGCTCTTCCCGGTGCTCGCTGCCCAGCGGGGAAGCTTGCGTGGCGGGGTCGCCGGCCGGCCTGCCGGCGTCAAGTTTCAGCATCACATCACTTCTCCCCCCGCGACCGCAATCGCCTGGCCGGTCACGGCCGCGGCGCCGGCGCCGCATAGATACACCACCGCCGCCGCCACCTCCTCCGGCCGCACCAGCCGCCCCTGCGGGTTGCCGGCGGCGAGCATCGCCTTCGCCGCCTCCGCGCTGCGTCCGGTGCGGGCGGCGATGGTGGCGCCGCTCGCCGCCAGCCTCCCGGTGTCGGTATAGCCCGGGCAGACGGCGTTGACCGTCACCCCGGACCGCGCGACCTCACGCGCCAGGGCACGGGTCAGCCCCACCGCGCCGTGCTTCGCCGCGACATAGGCGCTGACATAGGGGTAACCGACCAGGCCGGCGGTGGAGGCGATCGTGACCACCCGGCCCCAGCCGCGCGCCACCATTCCGGGCAGCACCAGCCGCGTCGCCTCATAGACACTGGTCAGGTTGAGCGCCAGCATGCGGTCCCATAGCAGCCGCCCGGTGCGCGCGAACGGGGCACTCTCGGCTCCCCCCGCGTTGTTGACGAGGACGCCGAGCGGGCCGCGCGCCGCCTCCGCCGCCGCCACGGCCGCTTCCAGCGCCGCCGCGTTGGTCACGTCGGCGGTGACGAAGCCGTCCGCCCCGCCCTCCGCCACCAGCGCGGCGAGCGGGGCCGCCGTGCGGCCGAGCACCGTCACCGCCGCCCCCGCCGCGTGCAGCGCCCGCGCGACTGCCGCACCTATGCCACCGCCGCCGCCGGTGATCAGGGCATGCCGCCCGGCCGGCTCCATCAGCGCCCCCTCCCGCCGTTCCCCGCCTGATCCCAACATTGCGGCGAAACTCTTTCAAGTATAAAATACCTTCGACGGTGAGGAGACAGGGCATGCGTATCGCGGTCCTCGGCGGCGGCCCGGCGGGCCTCTATTTCGCCATCCTGATGAAGCGCACCTGGCCGCAGACCGAGATCACCGTCCACGAGCGCAACAGCCCCGACGATACGTTCGGCTTCGGCGTGGTGTTCTCCGACCAGACGCTGGAGACGTTCGAGCGGCACGATCCGGAAAGCTTTCGTGCCATCACCGATGCTTTCGCCTACTGGGACGATATCGAGGTGCGGTTTCGCGGCACCACCCACCGTATCGGCGGCAACGGCTTCTGCGGCTGCGCGCGGCGCACGCTGCTGCTGCTGCTGCAGGACCGCTGCCGCACGCTCGGCGTGCAGATGCGGTTCCGCCATGAGTTCGCCGGCCTGGACGCGTTCGCCGATGCCGATCTGGTGGTTGCCGCCGACGGCATCAACTCCGTGGTCCGCGAGCAGCACCGCGACCATTTCCGCCCCACCGTCGATCTGCGTCCCAACCGCTTCGCCTGGATGGGATCGACCCGGCCGCTCGATGCCTTCACCTTCTCGTTCCGCGACACGCCCTTCGGCATCTTCATCGCCCACGCCTACCAGTATGAGCCGGGGCATTCGACCTGGGTGATGGAGACCGATCCCGCGACCTTCGTCCGCGCCGGCCTCGATGCCATGGACGAGGCGCAGTCGGCCCGCTTCCTGGAAGGCGTGTTCGCGGAGGATCTCGCCGGCCATCCGCTGCTCATCAACCGCTCGCTGTGGCGGCGTTTCCCGATGATCCGCAACGCGCGCTGGGTGATGGGCAACACGGTGCTGCTCGGCGATGCCAAGGCGACCGCGCATTTCTCGATCGGCGCCGGCACCAAGCTGGCGATGGAGGACGCGATCGCGCTGCACGAAAGCTTCCGGCGCAACGCCAGCGTGCAGGCCGCGCTCGCCGATTTCGAGGGCGGGCGGCGCGACGAGGTGGAGCGCACGCAGCACGCGGCCGACGTGTCGCTGGTCTGGTTCGAGCATCTGTCGCGCTTCCGGCAGATGGATCCGGTGCAGTTCGCCTTCGGTCTGATGACGCGGTCGAAGTCCATCACCTATGACAATCTCAAGCTGCGTGCGCCGGAGTTCGTCGGCGCCGCCGATGCCATGTTCGCCGCCCAGGTGGCGGCGCGCGGCCTCGCACCCCGCGCGGCGGCGCCGCCGATGCTGCAACCCTTCGTGCTGCGCGGTCTTCATCTGGAGAACCGCATCGTAGTCAGCCCGATGTGCATGTATTCGGCGGCCGAGGGCATGCCCGGCGATTTCCATCTGGTGCATTACGGCAGCCGCGCGCAGGGCGGCGCCGGCCTGATGTTCACCGAGATGACGGTGATCGCGCCCGACGCGCGCATCACGCCCGGCTGCGCCGGCGTGTGGAACGACGCACAGGAAGCCGCGTGGCGGCGCATCGTCGGCTTCGTGCATGCCAGCGGCGGGACGAAATTCTGCCTTCAGCTCGGCCATGCCGGCCGCAAGGGCGCGACCAGGCTGATGTGGGAGGGGATGGACCGGCCGCTCGACGCGGGCGCCTGGCCGATCATGGCGCCGTCGCCGCTGCCCTATTATCCCGACAGCCAGATACCGCGGGAGATGACGCGCACCGACATGGACCGCGTGCGCGACCAGTTCGTCACCGCGACCCAGCGGGCGCTGCGCGCCGGGTTCGACATGGTGGAACTGCACTGCGCGCACGGCTACCTGCTGGCGAGCTTCCTCTCCCCGCTCACCAACCGCCGCACGGATGCCTACGGCGGCAGCCTCGCCAACCGGCTGCGCTTTCCGCTGGAGGTGTTCGCCGCGATGCGCGATGTCTGGCCGGCGGAGCGGCCGATGAGCGTGCGCATCTCGGCCACCGACTGGCAGGAAGGCGGCATCACCGGCGCCGATTCGGTCGGGATCGCGCGTGCCTTCGCCGAAGCGGGCTGCGACCTGATCGATGTCTCGTCGGGCCAGACCACGCCGGATGCGGCGCCCGTCTATGGGCGCATGTTCCAGACCCCGTTCGCCGATGCCATTCGCAACGAAGCCGCGCTGGCGACGATGTGCGTCGGCAGCATCACCAGCGCCGATCAGGCGAACACGATCCTGGCCGCCGGCCGCGCCGATCTGGTGGCGCTGGGGCGCCCGCATCTGGCCGATCCGGGGTTCACGCTGCGCGCCGCCGCCGAGCATGGCGTGATGCTGCCCGGTCCGGTGCAGTACGCCCCGGGACGGGAACAGTTGCTGCGCACGGCGGCGACCGTGGCGGCGGAGACGCTGGACCTGCGCCGCCGTGCGCGCCCGCGTCCTCACCTGCCACCGGCCCTGCGCGCGGCCGAGTGAACCCCTCCCAGCGGCAGCCGCGCCCTATGTTTCCGCCGCCTCGTCCGCGCTCAGGCCGCCGGCCGCGGCGACCGTCTTCAGATGATGGGCGGTGTCGCCGAACAGCAGGCCGATCATGGTCAGCCGCTTGAAATAGTGGCCGGCCCGGTATTCCTGCGTCATGCCGATGCCGCCGTGCAGCTGGATCGCGCCCTGGCCGATCATCCGAGCCGACTCGTCGATCTGCACCCGGGCCGCCGCCATCGCCGTGTGGCGTTCCGCGGCGTCGGGCGCATCCGCCATCATCGCCGCGTACATCGCCATCGACCGCGCCTGCTCCAGCGCCACCAGCATGTCGGCTGCCCGGTGCTGCAATGCCTGGAAGCTGCCGATCGGGACGCCGAACTGCTTGCGTGTCTTGAGGTAATCGACGGTCATCGCGTGCAGCGCCGACATCGCGCCGACCGCTTCGGCGCACAGGGCGGCAATCGCCGCATCGGTCACCTGCCCGATCAGCGCGAGCCCCGCGTCGGGCGCGCCGAGCATGGCATCGGCGGGAACGCGGACCTGCGCGAGCGTGATCTCCGCCGCGCGTTGCCCGTCCTGCGTCGGATAGGCGCGGCGCGTGACGCCCGCCGCCCCGGCATCGACCAGGAACAGGCCAATGCCGGTGCGGTCGCGACGGTTGCCGGAAAGCCGCGCGCCGACCACCAGAAGATCGGCCGAATCACCGTGCAGCACCACGGTTTTTGCGCCGTTGAGAACGAAGCCGCCACCCTCGGCGCGCGCCGTCGTGGCCACGTCGAACAGGTCGTAGCGTGCCTGCCGCTCATTGTGGGCGAATGCCAGGCGCAGCGAGCCGTCAGCGATGCGCGGCAGGATGCGCTGCCGCTGCGCCGCATTGCCGCCCAGCCGTACCAGCCCGCCGCCCAGCACCACGGTTGCGAGATACGGCTCCAGCGCCAGGCCGCGGCCGATCGCTTCCATCACCAGCATGGTCTCGACCGCGCCACCGCCGTAGCCGCCATCGGCTTCCGCGAACGGCAGGCCGAGCAGCCCGAGCTCGGCGTAACGCCGCCACAGCGCCATGCTGAACCCGTGCGGCTCCTGCGCATAGGTGCGGCGCTTCTCGAAATCGCCATAGGCGTCGTCGATCAGACGGTCGATGCTGTCGCGCAGCAGCCGCTGTTCCTCGGTCAGATCGAAGTCCATGTCATGCCCTTCACAAGCCGAGGAATGCCTTGGCGATGATGTTGCGCTGGATCTCGTTCGATCCGCCGTAGATCGACACCTTGCGGTAGTTGAAATACGTGGGCGCGGTCAGCATCGCCCATTCCGGGCCGATCGGCGGCTCGTTGGTCGGCTCGTCCGGGTCCACCGCCGGCAGTGCGCAGGGGCCGGCGATCTCCATCAGCAATTCGGTCGCCGCCTGCTGCAACTCCGATCCCTTGATCTTGAGGATGGAGGAATTCGGGTCGGGCCGGCCGGCTTCGCGGTTGCGCGCGCCGGCGACGACGCGCATCTGGGTGATTTCCAGTGCCTTCAACTGCACCTCGATCAAGGCCAGCCGCCGGCGGAAATCGGGATCGTCCCACACGGTGCCGTCGCCGGCCGGCGTCTCCCGCGCGAATTGCCGCGCGCGTGCCAGACGTTCCTTGGTCAGGCCGATGCGCGCGATCCCGGTGCGTTCGTTGCCCAGCAGGAACTTGGCATAGTCCCAGCCGCGGTTCTCCTGCCCGACGAGGTTCTCCACCGGCACGCGCACGTTGTCGAAGAACACCTCGTTCACCTCGCGGCCGCCGTCGATCGTGACGATCGGGCGGACGGTGATGCCCGGCGACGTCATCTCGAACAGCAGGAAGGAGATGCCCTCCTGCTTCTTCGCCTCCCGGTTGGTGCGCACGAGGCAGAAGATCCAGTCGGCATACTGGGCGAGCGTGGTCCACGTCTTCTGCCCGTTGACGATGTAATGGTCGCCGTCACGCTCCGCCCGCGTGCGCAGACTGGCGAGGTCGGAGCCGGAGCCTGGTTCGGAAAACCCCTGGCACCACCAGATGTCGAGATTGGCGGTGGCCGGCAGGAAGCGGCGCTTCTGCGCCTCGCTGCCGAACTGTGCGATCACCGGCCCGACCATGCTGACATTGAACGCAAGCGGCGGCGGCACCGCGGCGCGCTGGATTTCCTCCCCGAGGATGTAGTGGAACACGGGGCTCCAGTCCTGGCCGCCCCATTCGCGCGGCCAGTGCGGCACCGCCCAGCCGCGCTGGTGCAGGATGCGGTGGCACGTCACCATGTCCTGCTTCGACAGATGCCTGCCTTCCGACAGGCGGGCGCGGATGTCGGCGGGGATTTCGCGGCGCAGGAAGCTGCGCACCTCATCGCGAAACGCGATTTCCTCCGGCGTGAAGCGCAGGTCCATGGCGGCTGCTCCCGTGTCAGGACGTGGCGAGCGGTTTGGCGGCTTCCTCGTCGCGCAGGGTCTGCGCCTGCAACTTGCCGGCCGGCGTGCGCGGCAGGCGGTCGCGGAATTCGAGCGCCGCCGGCAGTTCATGGCGGCCGAGCCGGTCGGCGAGGAAGGCGCGCAGCTCATCGAGCGTGAACGGCGCGGCATCGGGGCGCAGGCTGACGAACGCCTTTGCCGCCTCTCCGCGATAGGGATCGCGCACGCCGATCACGATCACCTCGGCGACCGCGGGATGCTCGTAGATCGCGCTTTCCACCTGCGCCGGATAGACGTTGAAGCCGCCGGAGATGATCATGTTCTTCTTGCGGTCGAGCAGCCGGAACAGGCCCTGCGCGTCCATCACGCCGATATCGCCGGTGAGGAAGAAACCGTTGCGGAACGCCGCTGCGGTCTCGTCCGGCCGGTTCCAGTAGCCGCGGAAGACGTTGGGACCGCGGATGGCGATCTCGCCGACCTCGCCCGGCGGCAGGATGCGGCCGGGGTCGGTGCGATCGACGATGATCAGGTCGATGCCCGGCAGCGGAATGCCGATCAGGCCCGGCTGCGGTTCGGCGCCCGGCGGGATGCGCGTGCCGGCCGGGCTGGTCTCGGTCATGCCCCAGCCGCCGCCGAGGCGCCGGCCGACCAGCTGCGTCACCCGCTGTTCGACATCGAACGGCATCGGCGCGCCGCCGCTGCTCGCCATCTCAAGCGACGTGAAATCGCAGCGTGCCGCCTCCGGGTGGTTGGCGAGCGCGATCCACATCGTCGGCACGCCGGGAAAGGCGGTCGCGCGCCGGCGGCCGATGTCGTCGAGCGTGGTGGCGACATCGAAGCGTGTGCGCAGCAGCAGTTCATGCCCTTCGGCAATGCCGCGCAGCAGCAGCACGGTGAGTGCGTAGATGTGGAAGAACGGCAGCACGGCAATGACGCGGTGACGCTGCGTCTTTCCGCCGTCGTTCCAGTTGCGGTAGATCGCCACCGCCGCGGTCAGGTTGGCGTGGCTCAGCATCGCCCCCTTGGGCAGGCCGGTGGTGCCGCCGGTGTATTGCAGCACGCAGATGTCATCGGGCGATATGGCGGGCCAGCGCGGCGGCGGCGCGCCCTCCGGCGGCGGCGTCACGGTCGCGCTCCATGGCACCGGCAGCGGCGATGGGTCGCCTGGCCCCCAGCGCGCATCCTCGCCCACCAGCACGCGCCCGACCGCTCCGTCCTCCAGGAGCCGCAGCGCCGTCGGCAGCAGATGGGGCAGGTTGGTGGTGATCAGGACGCGCGCGCCGCTGTCGGTGAGCTTGTGGGCGAGTTCGCGCGGCGCATCGAGGGCGGAGAGATGCACGACGCGCGCCCCGGTGCGCGCGACCGCGAAGAACGCGATCGGATGCCACGGCGTGTTGGGCAGATAGAGCGCCACCGTCTGCCCGGCCCCGATGCCGGCCGCCAGCAGCCCGGCGGCCAGCCGGCCGGCCTGTTCGGCGAGGGCACGGAAACTGATCGGCCGGTCGCGGAAGGTGATCGCGGTGTCGTCGCCATATGCCGCCACCGCCCGATCGAGCAGGGCCGGCACGGTGCCGGCCTCGATCGGCGCGTCCCAGTCGGCGACGCCGGCAAAAGCCGCGCGCCACGGCCGGGCGATCGTTGTGGACGTTTCCATGACCAGCGACGTATCCCATCGCCCGCCGGCGATCAATCCACGCTACAGCGCGACCGCGGCGATGGGTACGACCTCCGCTACCGTCCGGAGGGCGGCCACCGCCGTCGCGTGCGTCCCGGCATCGAACGCGGCGCAGCCGTCCTCCAGCAGCGTGACCGCAAAGTCGCGCACCTGTGCGTCGCGCACCGTGCTGGCCACCCCGCCATTGGTCACGATCCCGGCCACCAGCAGCCGGCGGATGCCGACGCGGCGCAGCACCCACTCCAGCCGCGACATGTAGAAGGCGGAATAGGCGACCTTCTCCACCGCGAAATCCGCCGGCGCCAGCGCATCCACCAACGCGTGCCCCCACCCGCCCGGCGCGAAGTCGCCACGGCCGAGGAACGGCCGCAGCCGCGCGAGATGCGGCGAGATCAGCGGCACGCCGCCGCGGCCGGGGACCAGGGTGAAATGCGTGGACACGATCCAGCCGCCCTCCGCCCGCACGCGGGCGCACAGGGGCGCGAGCCGGGCGGGCAGGGCGGCGATCTCCGGCGCGGTCTGCCCGGCGCGGCCATAGGCGCCGTCGGGATGCAGGAAGTCGTTTTGCAGGTCGCACAGCAGCAGCGCAGTTTCGGCCGCTTTCATGGCCCTGGCTCCAGGATCAGGTTGCCGAAGCGATCGACGCGGCCATGCTGACCGGGCTCGATCAGGATGGTGGCGTCGGGCTGCTCCAGCACCGCCGGCCCGTGGATCACCGCCCCCGCCGGCAGCGCGAGGCGGTCCCAGATGCGCGTTTCCAGCCGCTCCGCGAACCACACCGGCCGTGTGCCGCGATCGGCGTCGGCAAGCCGCGCATCGCCGGGCGGGGCGAGGGCGGCGAGGTCGAGTTTCGGCCGCTCCCCGATCACCGCCGAGCGCAGATTGAGCACCCGCACCTTGACCTGCCCGAGCAGCCGCCCATAGGCGCGCCGATAGGCCGCCTCGAACGCCGCCGCGATCATCGCCGGTGTCAGCGTCCCGGCGCCGTCGGGGGCGAGGGGGAGCGGCACGGTGACGGTATGGGTCTGGCCGACATAAAGCATGTCGAGCGCATGTTCGACCCGCCGCCCGGTGAAGGCGACGCCGGCACGCTCCAGCAGCGCGCCGAGGGAGGCCGCAGCGGCGTCCATCTCCGCCCGCAGCGACGCGGGATCGAGCGCGTCGAGCAGGACATTCAGCGTCCGCACCCGGTCGTGGCGCATGTCGGCGATGACGCAGCCAAGGGCGGAGGTCACGCCGGGGAAGCGCGGCACCAGGGCGCGGGCGAGGCCGACCTCGCGCAGCAGCGCCCCGGCGTGCAGTCCGCCGCCGCCGCCGAACGGCATCAGCGCGAACCGCTTCGGGTCGTGCCCGCGCTCGATCGAAACCAGCCGCAGGGCGCCCGCCATGCGTGCATTGGCGACGCGCAGAATCGCCTGCGCCGCCGCGATCGGATCGAGCCCGAGCGGTGCCCCGACCGCGGCCGCGATCGCCCGCTCTGCCGCCGCGACATCGAGCGCGGCCAGCGCGCCGCCGATCGGGCGGGCGGCGTTGATGCGGCCGAGCAGCACGTTGGCGTCGGTCACCGTCGGCCGTTCGCCGCCGGCGCCGTAGCAGGCCGGGCCGGGCACCGCGCCGGCGCTTTGCGGCCCGACCTGGAGCAATCCCGCTGCATCGACCCGCGCGATGGAGCCGCCGCCGGCGCCGATCGTGGTGATCTCGATCATCGGCGTGCGCACGACGAGGCCGAAATCGAGCGTGGTTTCCGCTGCCAGCGCGGGCACGCCGCCGGCGATCAGGGAGACGTCGAACGACGTGCCGCCGACATCGCCGGTGATGACATCGGGGCAGCCGGAAGCCGTCGCGATATGCGCCGCCGCGATCACGCCGGCGGCGGGGCCGGACAGGGCGGTCCGCACCGGCAGCGCCTGCGCCGTCGCGACGCTCATCACGCCGCCGTTCGACTGCACCAGCAGGAATTCGCCGGCGAAGCCGCCCGCATGCAGCCGCGCCGCCAGCGCCGAAAGATAGCCGCCGACCACGGGTTGCAGCACCGCGTTCAGCGCGGTCGTGCTGGTGCGCTCGAATTCCCGGATTTCCGGCAGGATGTCGGAGGAGATGGCGAGATGCGCGTTCGGCCATACGTCGCGCGCCGCGGCCAGTGCGGCGCGTTCATTGGCGGGGTTGGCGTAGCTGTGCAGGAACACGATCGCCAGTGCCTCGGCCCCCGCATTGCGCAGGCGCAGCGCCGCCGCGCGCACCTCGGCGGGATCGACGGGCTGCACCACGCTGCCGTCGGCACCGGTCCGCTCGGCGACTTCGAGGCGCAGGTCGCGCGCGATCGGGGGCACGAAATTGCCGGTCAGCCCCCAGGTCTGCCGCCGGTCGCGCCGGCGCATCTCCAGCACGTCGCGGAAGCCGGCGGTGGTGATCAGGCCGGCGCGGGCACCCTTGCGCTCCAGCAGCGCGTTGGTGCCGACCGTGGTGCCGTGCACGATCGCGGAAATCCCGGGCAGCGCGGCAAGCCCGGCGATGCCGGCGGCGAATCCCACCGCTTCCTGCCCGCGCGTGCTCGGCACCTTGCCGACGCGCACGCGGCCATCGGCCTCGTCGAACAGGAACAGGTCGGTGAAGGTGCCGCCGACATCGACGCCCACGACGAGCAGGCTCATGTGACGTAGCCGAGCAGGCGGTCGCGCGCGATTGCGTCGGCGTCGCGCAGGGCAGGATCGCCCCAGCCGCCGCCGCCGGGGCTTGCGATGCGGATGCGCTGGCCGCGCCTGAGCACGATGCCGACCGCCTTGGCGCCGAGCTTGGGCACGTGCCAGCCGTCATCCTGCTCATACTCGATCACGTTCATCGCCCCGTCGCCGCCGCCCAGCACGCCGCGTGGCGCGAAGCGGGCACGCTCGGCGAACACGAAGACCTCCGCCGTCGCATTCAATACCTCGATTTCATAGACCGCCCCCAGCCCGCCGCGATGCGTGCCGGCGCCGCCGGAATCCGCGCGCAACGCCCAGCGCGTATAGCGCACCGGATACGCCGCCTCCATCACCTCGACCGGCGGGATGATGGCGGTTGCGATCGGCGGATTGCCGTGGCTGAGGCCGTCACCCTCCGGATTGCCGCCGTGGCCGCCGCCGAAGAACTGAAACAGCACGAACGGCCGCCCGTCCCCGCCCTGGCCGGCGATGGAGAGCGCGTTGATGGTGCCGTAGGCGTCGGCGAATGCGCGCGCCGGGCGGATGCGGGCGAAGACGCAGAACAGCACGTCGATGATGCGCAGGATCGTCTCGGTATAGCCGCCCACCGGGCGTGGGCGTTCGGCATCGAGCAGGCTGCCTGCCGGCACCACCACTTCGACCGGATCGAGCACGCCGGAATTGGCCGCAACCTCGGGGAACAGGTGCTTGAGCGCCACATAGACGCTGGCGACGGTGGTGGCACGGCTGATGTTCACCGGCCCGGCACAGGCATCGGCGGAGCCGGTGAAGTCGAGCGTCAGCCGCTCGCCCTGCTTGCCGACCGTGACGGCGATGCGCAGCGGCGCGTCGGTGCGGCCGTCGTTGTCGAGGAAATCCTCCTCCGTCCAGGTGCCGTCGGGCAGGGCGGCGAGTTCGGCGCGCATCTGCATCGCCGCCCGCGCGCGCAGTTCGGCAAAGCCGGTCAGGATCGTCGCCGTACCGCTTTCATCGAGCAGCGCCGCCATCCGCGCCGCACCGAGATCGAGGGCGGAGAGATGCGCCTGCAGGTCGCCATAGGCCACGTCGGGCAGCCGCGACGCGGCGAGCAGGATATCCTGCACGTCGCGCCTCAGCGTGCCGGCGGCAAACAGGCGCACCGGCGGGATCAGCACGCCTTCCTGGAAATAGTCGGTCGCAGCCGGGTTGTAGTTGCCCGGCACCGCGCCGCCGACATCATGCCAGTGGCCGACGCTGCCGAGCCAGCACACCAGTTGCCCGTCGTGGAACACCGGCCGGAGCAGCCGCAGATCGGAGAGATGCGTGCCGCCGAGATAGGGATCGTTGAAGATGAACACGTCGCCGGGCGCGGCATCGGGAAATCTGCCGATCACCGCGCGTGCCGCGAACGCCATCACGCCGACGAAGATCGGCAGCCCGTGCTTGCCCTGCACCAGGGTCGCCCCGGTGGTGGCGTCATAGAGGCCATGGCAGGCATCATGGGCCTCGGCAATGGTGGGATTGAAGGCGGCGCGGAACAGGGTCGCGTCCATCTCGTCGGCAATCTGCTCCAGCCGGCCCTTCAGCACAGCGAGGGTGACGGGGTCCATGCGTTCTCCAGTGGCTGCCGATCGCGCTCTCAAAGCCCAAGATAGGCGGTGCGCAGCCGCGTGTCGCGGGCGAGTGCATCAGCGCTGCCCGACAGCGCCACGCTTCCGTGCTCGATGACATAGGCGCGCGCGGCGACCGCGAGCGACTGCACCACGTTCTGCTCGACCAGCAGCAGCGACAGCCCCTCCGCGCACAGCCGGCCGATCAGCACGAACATCTCCTCGACCAGTTTCGGCGACAGGCCGAGCGAGGGTTCGTCCAGGATCAGCAGCACCGGCTGCGCCATCAGCCCGCGCCCGATCGCCAGCATCTGCTGTTCGCCGCCGCTCAGCGACCCGGCCTTCTGGCGCTGCCGTTCGGCAAGGCGGGGGAACGTTTGCAGCACGCGCGCGAGCGTCGCCGCCCGCGCCGGCCGGCCGCGAGCGTAGCTGCCGAGCAGCAGATTCTCCCGCACCGTCAGATTGGGGAAGATGCGGCGCCCTTCCGGCACATGGATCAGTCCGGCCTGCACGATCGCGGCATGGTCGGCGCCGGTGATGTCGCTGCCGGCGAAGCGGATTCTGCCGCCGCGCGGGCGCAGCAGGCCCGACAGCGTGCGGTTCAGCGTCGTCTTGCCGACGCCGTTGGCGCCCAGCACGGCGACCACCTCGCCCGCCGCGACGGTCAGCGAAACGCCGCGCAGCACCTCGAACGCACCGTAGCCGGCGCGCAGGCCGGCGACATCGAGCAGCGGCGGCTCAGCCATCTGCGAGCCGGGCCGCCGCGCCAGCGCCAAGATAGGCTTCCACCACGCGCGGGTCGGCGGCGATCTGCCGCGGCGGACCGGTGGCGATCAGGGCGCCTTCGGCCAGCACATGGATCCGGTCGGCCAGCGCCATCACCGCCTGCATGACGTGCTCGGTGAGCAGGATGGTGACGCCGCGGTCGCGCACGCCGCGCACCAGCGCCACCGTGTCGTTCACCTCGGTGGGTGTCAGGCCGGCCATCACCTCATCGAGCAGCAGCAGCCGCGGCCCGGCGGCGAGGGCGCGGGCCAGTTCCAGCCGCTTGCGTCCGGCCACGGTCAGCGCCGCCGCCGGCCGGTCGAGCAGGGCGGCAAGGCCGAGCTCGCTGCCCAGCGCCCGCGCCTGCTCCATCGCCGCGGCGGGTGCGCGGGTGCGCAGGAAGGCGCCGATGCGGATATTCTCGGCAACCGAGAGGCCGGCAAAGGGCTGGGTGATCTGGAAGGTGCGCACGATGCCCGCGTGCGCGATGCGTTCCGGCACCCAGCCGGTGATGTCGCGGCCGGCGAAGCGCACGCTGCCGGCATCGGGGCGGACGAAGCCGGCGATCATCGCGAAGCTGGTGGTCTTGCCTGCGCCGTTCGGGCCGATCAGCGCGACGATGGTGCCCGCCTGCACATCGAGGTCGAGGCCGCGCACCGCCCGCAGGCCGCCGAAGCGGCGCGCCAGGCCGCGCACTTCAAGCAATGGCGCCGCCTCAGCCATCGCCGCGCACCGCCGCGATGCGCACCACCCCGCCCGGCAGCAGTCCGATGATGAGCAGCAGCACGACGCCGTACAGCATCGGCGCCACCCCGGGCGTCGTGATCAGGCTGCGCGTGGTGTCGGCAATCGCATGCACGACCAGCGCGCCGAGCAGCGGCCCGAGCACCGTTCCGGCGCCGCCGATCATCGCCACCAGCAGCATCTCCACGCTGCGCTCGGCGGAGAAGGCGATGCCGGGATCGATGTAGAGATAGCTCTGCACATAGAGCACGCCGCCCAGCGCGGTCAGCGCGCCGGACAGGGCGAGCGCCGCCGATTTCACCCGCACGGCCGGCACGCCGAGCGCGCGTGCGGCATCTTCGTTCTCCCGCACCGCCAGCAGATGCGCGCCGAACCGCCCGACCGACAGGCGCCACGCGGCCAAGGTTGCAAGGGCCAGGAGCGCCACGGCGAGCGCATAGCCGGCGCGCCGGTCGGTGAACTGGAACCGTCCCGCGCCCGGATGCAGCGCCACCAGGATGCCGCTGCCGCCGCCGGTGATGTCGAGGCTGTTGGCAAGGACGCCGAATGCCTGCGCAAAGGCGAGCGTGACCAGGGCGAAATAGCTGCCGCGCAGCCCGGCGCGAAAGGTGGCGGTGCCGATCAGCCAGCCGGCGCCGCCGCCGAAGGCGGCCGCCGCCGGCAGGCCGAGCCACGGATTGAGTCCGTAGCGGGTTTGCAGGATCGCATCGGCATAGGCGCCGAGGCCGAAAAAGGCGGCATGGCCGAAGCTGGTCAGGCCGCCGAACCCGCCGGCGATGTTCCATGCCTGCCCGAGGGCCGCGGAAATCGCCGTCAACATCGCCAGATTGACGAAGAACTGCGAATGCGACGCGAACGGCAGCAGCGTCAGCACGGCCAGCGCCAGCGCCAGCGCACGGGTCCGCGCCGCCGCGCCGGTCATCGCACCGCGCCGAACAGACCGGTCGGGCGCACCAGCAGCACGGCGATGAACAGCAGCGGCACGCAGATCGGCCCGAGACTCTCGCCGAGATAGAGATTGCCGAGATTCTCGGTGATGCCGACCAGCAGCGCGCCGACGACGGCGCCGGGGAAGCTGCCCATCCCGCCGAGCACGACGACGGTGAACGCCACCAGCACGAACATGCCGCCGACCTGCGGGCTGACGTAGAAGCTCGGCAGCAGCAGGCAGCCGGCGGCGCCGAGGCAGGCGATACCGATGCCGTAGGCGAGCGCGAAGATGCGCGCAGGCCGGATGCCGACCAGGGCCGCCCCCTCCGGCTCGCGCGCCACCGCGCGGATGGCGCGGCCGGTGTCGGTGAGTGCCATGAACGCCCACAGCAGCAGCGCAATCAGCATCGCACCGGCAAACGCGACCAGCTTCGCGAGCGGGATCAGCAGCGGCCCCGCCTGCACCATCTGCAGGGCATATGGCGTCTCGATGCTGCGGCTGTCGCCGGTGAAGGCGATCAGCGCGGCATTGTCCAGCACCACCGCGACCCCGAGGGTTGCCAGCAGCACGCCGCGATCGTCACCGCGCCCGACCGGGCCGATGACGAAGCGGTAGAGCCCCCAGCCGATCGCGAACATGGCCCCCGCCATCAGCGGCACCGCGGCGAGCGGGTCGAGGCCGAGCCGTGTCGCCAGCAGCCAGGCGCCGAACATCGCCACCATCAGCAGCGATCCGTGCGCGAAATTGACGATGTGCAGCACGCCATAGATCAGCGTCAGCCCGAGCGCCACCAGCGCATAGACGCCGCCCGTCAGCACGCCGCCGACCAGGGCGGGCAGCAGCAGCGCCATCATGCCCCCGCCGCCGTGCGGCCGGCGAGGAAGCCATAGGCGACGGCGGTGAGCAGCCCGTTGCCGGAAAGATACCCGGCGATGGTGCCGCCGGAAACGCCGCGCGCCGCGCCGCCGCCGGCGAACAGGTTGGGCAACGCGGTGCCGTCCTTGCGCCGCACCCGCGCCGCGTCATCGACCAGAAGGCCGCCCTGGGTGTGAAACAGCGCCCCGGTGACGCGCACCGCGCAATAGGGTGGTGCGAGCGGCGGGGCGGCGAAGCGGCGGCCGAACGCATCTTCCGCCTGCCGCCGCGCGAGGGATTGCGCCTCCGCCAGCGTCTCCGCCAGCGCCGTTGCCGGCAGCCCGCAGGCGGCGGCGAGTGCGGCGGCATCGTCGCCGCGGCGGATCGCGCCGGCGGCTTCGGCGGCGCGGAAATCCTCGAAACTCATGCCGAGCGCATGGAGCCGCGCGTCGAACACGACGAAGGCGATGCCGCCGGGCTGGCGCAGTACCGCGACGGCGGCTTCGGAATAACCCTCATGCTCGTTCCAGAAGCGGCGACCCTCGGCATTGACCTGGATGCCGCCTTCCATCAGCAGCGCCCAGGTGATCAGGATGCCGTGCGGATGCGCCACCGCCCCGTGGCCCTGGCAGGCGCCGAGATCGCAGAGCGCGGCGCCGAGCGCGGCCCCCCAGCGCAGCGCATCGCCCTGGTTGCCGGCATGGCCGAAATAGAGCGCATCGGCGAGCGCGGGGATATGCTGTCGCACCAGCGCCGGCGCGCCGCCATAGCCGTTGCAGGCGAGAACGAGGCTGCCGCAGCCGATCTCCTCCGTCCGGCCGTCGGGGCGTTGCACGCGCAGGCCGGCGATGCGCCCCTCCGCCCCGGCAAACAGCGTGTCGGCGCGTGCCTCCGTCAGGATCGGCACGCCGGCTGCCTCCGCCGCCGCCAGCAGCCGCGCCATCAGCGCGGCGCCGGTCCGATCCGGCACCGCGTGCATGCGCAGGCGGGAATGGCCGGGATAGCGGAACCCTTCCAGAACGTGGAAGGGAAGCCCGTGTACTTCGGCCAGCCATTCGAGGGCGGGACCGACCGCGCGGGCGACGCGCAGCGCCTCCGCGGCGTCGGCGCTGCCGCCCGATTTCGCTACGATGTCGGCGGCAAAGCGTTCGGCGGTGTCGTCATCGACGCCGATCGCGCGCTGGAACCGCGTGCCGGCGGCCGGGATGAAGCCGGAGGAAAGCGCGGTGGACCCCGACGGCGTGCGGTCGCGCTCGACCACCAGCACCTCCGCGCCGGCCGCCCGGGCGGCGAGGGCAGCGACCAGACCGCAGGCGCCGGCGCCGACGATGAGCACCGGGACAGTGGTCGCTGCGCGCAGCTCCGCGGCGGGACGCAGGATCGGGGCGCCCGGTCAGGACGCCCGCGGGCGCGGAAAGACCGGCTTCGCGTCGGCGAACTCCGCCGGCCAGATCGCCTTGATGTCGGCATCCTGGATTTGCAGGCCGAGGCCGCGCGCCCCCTGGTTCTGCCCCTGCACGAACCGGGTCGGCCCATAGGGCAGCCAGTCGTCGCTGAACGTGCTGGCGGCGAAGGCCGGGTTGACCCGGGCCGGGTCGATGCTGCCGGCGCGGTCGATGGCATCGGCCAGCACCCGCACGGCGAAGTAGCCGAACAGCACCTCCCAGCCGAAAACATGGCCGGCATCCTCGATGCGCTTGCGGAAGGCGATGGCGCGCGGATCATGCGGGTTGTGCCAGTGGTTGTAGTCGATCATGAACTGGCTGACCTGCGGCTGATCCTTGGCGAACGGCAGGCTGAATCCGCCGCCGGAGACCGAGTAGGCGGCGACCAGATTGACCTTCTGCTGATAGACCGTGCGCAGCAGAAGCTGGTATTCGTTGGGGTAGTTGGTGATCAGCAGCAGGTCCGGTGCGGCCGACTTGATGCGCAGCACGACGTTGGTGAAGTCGCGCGTCGGCGTCGCGTGGCCGATCGTCTCCTTCACCGCGATGCCGATGGTGCCGAGCCTCTCGCCCAGCAGCTTCGCGGTCGAGGTGCCGAACTCGCTGTTTTCGTGCACGATCACGGCCGTCTTCGCCGGGCCGCCGGCGGCCTTGTTGAGCGCATCCAGGCAGGCGATCGCCTGGTTCGTCATGGTGGTGTTGTTGGGAAAGAAGCGGAACACGTTGGCCAGGCCGCGCGCGGTGATGCTGTCGGCGATGCCGCTGTCGATCGAGAAGGGGATGTTGTATTTCGCCGCCGTCTGCGTCGCGGCGAGGGCCAGGTTGCTGGCGTAGCAGCCGGTGATGCCGGCCACTTTCTGTTCGGCCATCTGATCGACAAGGCTGGCTGCGATCTCCGCCTTGCCCTGCGCGTCGCCCGGTACCGCCAGCAGCCTCGCCCCGCCGAGCGACCGCAGGCCGCCGGCGGCGTTGATGTCCTCGATCGCGGTCATCCCGCCGAGCCGGCATTGCGAGCCGCCGAAGGCGAGCGGCCCGGTGACGGGATGGATCATCCCGATCTTCACCTCCGCCGGCTGGGCGCGCAGCGCGGCGGGAAGGCTGAGGGCGGCGGCGCCGGCGGCCAGCGCGGCGCGGCGGGTCAGCATGTGCGGCATGGATCCTCCCGCGGCCGGCAGCTTCATCCGACCGGCAGAACAACCTGCCCGCCTGCTGCGCGACCTGTCAACGGCAGTGCTGCTCAACGGCAGTGCTGCCGGCCGCTATTTGCAGTCGGCCAGATCGGCATCGCGGATGTCGAAGGTGGGGTCGCGGGTCAGGTCGATGCCGTGCTTGATGCAGGTCTTGCCCTTGGCGGATACGATCCGCGCGTCATAGCGCTCGTGCCGCACGCCGCTGAGCTTCAGCCGCTCGCCGTGTTCCAGCACCTTGTCGGGGTCGTTCAGCACCTGGTTCGGTCCCCAGTTCCCGGTTCCCGCCGGCGCCAGGAAAAGACCGGTGATGTCGGTCGTGGCCGTCATATTGAAGGCAACGAAACGATCCGAGGCCGCACCCGCGGGCCCGGCCGTCCCCAGCAGCAGCGCCAGCAGAATCCCGGCTCTCCGCACCATCCCCCGCCTCCTCTCCGCCGCTCCGGCGGTCACGTCCCGCCCCTTGCCGGCGGCACTATGATGACCCCCGTCCGATGCGGCAAGCCGTGCCGCGTGCCCTGCAACAATGGCCTTGCGTCCTGGACAGGCGATAGTTACGAGTCTTTCAGAACACCGGGCCGGACCGGCCGGGCAGGGAGGGACAGATGGCATCGCTCAGAACGATTCTGACTGCGGCAGTCGCCGGCGCGGCTTTGCTCGGCATGGGACTGGCCGGCACGGTGCAGGCCCAGGAAATCCGCAGTGCCGCCAAATTCGGCGACATGAACACGGTCACGCAGGACCTGCTGAACCGGGCCGCCAGCGATGGCAACAACTTCCTGCAGACCAACGGCAATTATGGCCAGACCCGGTTCTACCCGAACCGGCAGATCAACCGGATGAATGTCAGCCATCTCCGCCCGGCCTGGATTTTCCAGACCGACGTGATGGAATCGATGGAGACGACGCCGATCGTGGTGAACGGCGTCATGTATGTCACCACCTCCTTCGACCATGTGTACGCGCTCGATGCGCGCACCGGGGAGGAATTGTGGCACTACAAGCACAAGCTGGGGCCGATCACGACCTATTGCTGCGGTCCCAACAACCGCGGCGTCGCCGTCTATGGCGACATGGTCTATCTCGCCACCCTCGATTCCAAGCTGCTGGCGCTGGAGGCGAAGACCGGCAAGCTCTTCTGGTCGGCCGACATCGCCGATCCCGAGCTCGGCTATTCGGAGACGATGGCGCCGACCGCGGTGAACGGCAAGATCCTGATTGGCACCAACGGCGGCGAATACGGCATCCGCGGCTTCGTCAAGGCGTATGACGCAGCCAACGGCAAGCTGCTGTGGACCTTCAACACGATCCCCGAGAACTCGCAGGGCGTATGGGCGACGCATGACGCGACCGGGCGCGATGAGCACCGGGACATCGCGGCGGAGAAGGCCGCCTATGCCAAGGACGGCGATCCGTACCAGAAGCTCGGTGGCGGCGTATGGCAGAATCCGTCGGTCGATCTCGCCACCAACCGCATCTACTTCGTCGTCGGCAATCCTTCGCCCGATCTCGACGGTGCGGTGCGGCCGGGTGACAACCTCTACACCGACAGCCTGGTGTCGCTCGACCTCGACACCGGCAAGTATGTCTGCCACTTCCAGTATGTCGCCCATGATGTCTGGGATCTCGACGCGGTCAGCCCGACCGTCCTTGTTGACGTCAAGGGTAAGGACGGCACCATGGTTCCCGGCGTGCTGCACGCCGGCAAGACCGGCCATGTCTATGTCAACGACCGGCGCGATTGCAGCCTGATCCGCTTCTCCGAGGCGATGGTGCCGCAGGAGAACATGTGGACGCTGCCGACCAAGGACGGGGCGCGGATGCTGCCGGGCGCCAATGGCGGCGTCGAATGGTCGCCGATCGCGACCGACCCGATGATGGGCCTTGCCTACGCCATCAACCTGCACCAGCCGATGAACTACTTCGTCGAGAACGCGGCCTATCCGTCCGGCAAGCTGTGGCTCGGCGGCGCGTTCAAGGTGATCGGCAGCGAGGAGCAGTGGGGCAACGTCACCGCCGTCGATTACAATACCGGCAAGATCCGCTGGCAGGTGAAGACGGCGCAGCCGATGATCGGCGGCATCCTGGCAACGGCCGGCGGTCTCGTTTTCACCGGCGAGGGCAACGGCGCCTTCAAGGCCTATGACGCGCAGACCGGCGCCGTGCTGTGGAAGTTCCAGGCCGGCGCCGGCGTCAATGCCCCGCCCGCCTCCTACACCGTGGACGGCAAGCAGTTCGTGGTGGTGGCCGCCGGCGGCAACACACAGCTTGACTACAAGCGCGGTAACAACATCATCGCCTTCACGCTCGATTGATCCGCGGCTGCCGCGGGCCGTTGGGGCGGGGCCGTTCGCGGCCCCGCCCTTGCGTTGTGCGGCAGCGCCCACCGCAAGGATATCGCATGCCGCGTCTGCCACTTCGGATGCCGATCGCCGCCCTGCTGCTGGCCGGCAGTCTGGTCCCCGCCGCCGCTGCCGCCGATCCGCCGCAGGCCGCGCTGTGCAGCGCCTGCCATGGCGAGCAGGGCGTACCGACGGCCGCCAACATCCCGGTGATCTGGGGACAGAACGAGGGCTATCTCTATCTCGAACTGCGCGACTTCAAGCTCGGCAACCGCAGGAGCGAGGTGATGGGCGCGGTCGCGGCGACGCTGGAGAAGGACGACATGCGCGCCCTCGCCGCCTATTTCGCCGCCAAGCCGTGGCCGGCGCTGGACCAGCAGGCGGCGCCGGAGGCGGTGGCGCGGGTGGCCGAGGCGGCGGACACCTCCGCCGGCTGCAAGGGCTGCCATCTCGCCAACTGGCAGGGCGACAGCACCACGCCGCGCCTCGCCGGGCAGCAGCACGACTATCTGCGCGCGACGATGGCCGCCTTCCGCGACGGTGCGCGCGCCAACAATCCGTGGATGGCGGCGCTGTTGAAAACCTATACCGACGCCGACATCGACGCGCTCGCCGCCTATCTTGCAGGTCGGTAAGCCGGAAGCGGCACTTCAGTCGCGGCCGAGCGCGAGGCTCACGCGCCGGCTGGCCGCGAGGTCGGCGGCGGTCCTGCCGTCATGGTCGCGATGCGCCGGGTCGGCGCCGTGCCCCAGCAGCAAGGTGACGATCGCGGCATGGTCGCGCTCCGCGGCGATCATCAGGGCGGTGCGGCCGCGGTCATCGGCATCCTCCACCCTGGCGCCGCGGTCGAGCAGCGTTCGCACCAGGGCGACACCGTCCCCTTCGGCCGCGCCGTCGGCATGGCCCGCCGCCCACATCAGCACCGTCAGCGCATGGGCATAGCGTGCGTTCACGTCGATGCCGGTCGCCAGCAGCCGCAGCACGATCGGTGTCGCAGCGCGTGCCGCGGCATAGACGATCGGCGGCTTGCCGGTGCGGTCGGCCAGCGTCGGGTCGGCGTGATGGGCGAGCAGGGCGGCGGCGAGTGCGTCGTTGCCGTTGAAGGTGGCGGCGGTGAGCGGGGTCGCCCCGGAGGGTCCGGGCGTGTCCGCATTCGCCCCGCGTGCCAGCAGCAGCAGCGCCGCCGCCGTCCGGTCATGCTCGGCGGCGGCGAACAGGGCGGTGGCGCCGGCGGCATTGCGATGCCCGATCGCCGCCCCGCGGTCGAGCAGCGTGGCCACCAGCGCCGTCTGGCCGCTGCGCGCGGCGTGGATCAGGGCCGTGTTGCCGAGCCGGTCCTGGGCATCGAGCGGCACGCCGGCGGCAACCATGGCGTCGAGCAGATCGGTGCATCCATTGTCGGCGCCGCGCAGGAACAGGGTATAGGTGGCGATGCCGGTCAGCGTTGCCCGCTCGCTCTGCCAGCGCTGGCCGAGCGCCGCGCAGGCCTCGTCGGCGGCGGCCGGCAGCGGCACCGCGGGCAGCAATCCCGCCAGCACGGCAACGGCAGTCAGGCGCATGCGCGATGATCCGTCCTCACAGCGCGACGGCACCCTTCTCGGCCAGATCGCGCAGCATTCCCGTCACGTCGGCGGCGATGGTGGCGCGCGGCGCGGCGAATCGCGCCGCCAGGTCGTCGATGATGGCGCCCGTGCTGCGCGCCCCATCGATCAGCTTCAGCACCTCGACCGCCGGGGCATCGGGCAGGAACAGCCGCTCCGGTCCCAGCAGCACCCAGGCATCGCGCACCGCATCGAAGCGGAACTTCACCCCCGGCCGCAGCTTCGGCACGAGTCCTTCTGCCGTGACGCTCATGATGCCGGGGGCACGAAGGCGCCCGGCGGGATGTGGCCGGGGCTGACATAGGCATAGTCCAGTGCATCGAGCTGCGACCACAGCACGTCGCATTTGAAGCGCAGCGCCGCCAGCACCGCCTGCTGGGCTGCCGGCGTGCGGGCGTGCTCGCGGACATAGCCGAGTGCGAACTCCACGTCGCGCGGCGCCTGCGTCAGCCGGGGCGTGAAATAGGCCAGGGTATCACGGGTGATCCAGTCGTAATGCGCCAGCATGCCGGCGACCCGCTCGGCGATGATGGTGGGCGAGAACATTTCGGTCAGCGAGCTGGCGATGCCTTCCAGGATCGGCCGGTCGCGCACGAAGGCGACATAGGCATCGACGGCGAAGCGCGTCGCCGGCAGAAGGCCCGCGGTCGATTCGACATAGGCGCGATCGAGGCCGGTGCCCTCGGCCAGTTTCAGCCAGCGCGCGACGCCGCCGGTGCCGGGCGCATCGCCGTCGTGATCGACCAGCCGGCGGCGCCATTCGCGCCGTAGATCGGCGGTCGGCAGTTTCACGATCAGGCTCGCGTCCTTGGCCGGGATGCTGGCCTGATAGTAGTAGCGGTTGAGCGCCCAGGCCTGCACCTGCGCCCGGGTGCAGCCGCCGCTGTGCAGACGGCGATGGAAGGGATGCAGATTGTGGTAGCGCTCGGCGCCGATGGCGCGCAGCGCTGCCTCCAGCTCCGCCGGGGAAAGCAGCGGCGTGTCCGTCATAGCGTGATCCTCATACCGTCCTCCGCCACCTGCCAGCCGTGATCGGTGGCGGCGGCGCGTTCGGGACTATCGTCGAGCAGGACGGGATTGGTGTTATTGATGTGGATCAGGATCTTTCGCTTCACGCCGAGCGCGGCGAAGGCGGCGAAGGTGCCGGCGTCGCCGGTCTGGCTCATATGCCCCATCCGCTGCCCGGTCTTGCTGCCGACGCCGCGCCGGATCATCTCGTCGTCCTGCCACAGGGTTCCGTCGAACAGCACGAGATCGGCGCCGCGCAGCCGCTGCGCGAGCGTCGGCGTGAAGGCGGCGCAGCCGGGAATGAAGAACATTGTATGGCGCCCGTCGGCGATGGCGGCGCCGACGGTGGTGCCGTCCTCGATCACCGGCGGCGCTTCGCCCGGCCGTTCCAGATAGAGCGGCACTTTGCCGGGCACGGCGAACAGCGTCAGTGTCAGCCCGCTCGGCGCGCCGCCGGGGCCGGGCAGGGGGATCGGCCGGTCCGGCTGCACCGCCCGGCGCACCACCAAGTCACGTGCCAGGACGTCGAAGATCGGATTGGCGTCGAGCACGTCGAGAATGGGCGGGGCGGCGAGAATGGTGAAGCGATGCCCCTCCCGCAGCACCAGCAGGCCGGCAATGGCATCGACATCGCCGCCGGTCAGCACCACGCCGGCGATGGGCGACCCACGCAGCCCACCGGCTGCATGCAGCTCGGGCGTTGCCTCGATCTGCTGGCGGAGGTCCGGCGCGGCGTTGAGCAGAAACCACGTCCGGCCATCGGCGCTGACCGCCACCGAGGCCTGGGTACGTGGCTTCGCGGCCGGGTCACCCGACCGCGCCCGCCGACAGCCAAGCGCCGCCGAATTCCACTGCGGAAACCCGCCTCCGGCCGCTGCACCCAGCACGATCGCCTGCATGACCGGAGGCTCTCAGCCCGTCCGCGCGGCCCGCTTGCGTGCCGCGCGTCCCCGGCTCACTTCACGCGGGCGCAGGCATAGCAGTTGATTTCGCCGCCCAGCGCGACTTCGACGATCTTCGGTGCGGTCCAGCTCATTTGCCTCTCCTCCCGGCTCGCCCACAACGGACGTTTGCCGACTCTGCCAGCCGATACGGTGAACGTCAAGCGCCGGCAATCGCCTGCCAGGGCCACGAATCCAAGTTCACCTGATTTGTTCATTGAGGATGCCGTCCAGGTATCCTGTGTCCCAGCCTGCCACCTTGCGCCGGAGCCTGACGGATTT
>JAJZNE010000134.1 GCA_021847995.1 Pseudomonadota bacterium
CGACGGCACCCCCGGTGCCGCGGCCACCGCCGACGGTCGCCCCGCCGCTGCCGGCGAGGCCCGAGGCGCCCTCGGCCGAATTCGTTCCGGCAGCACCGCCGCAGCCGCAGCTTTCGCCGCCCCCGCTGGCCCCTGCACGGCCAACGACGGCGCCGCCCGCCTCCACCACCGCGCTGCCGCCGCCGATCCCGGCGCCCGCCGCACCCGCCCCGCCGCCGCCACCGGCGCAGGAGGAGCCGGAGGTACGCCTCTCACTGATGCCGCGGCTGTTCGCCCCGCCGACCTTCCGCACGCCGGCGCCGCCGCCGCCCGCACCCTCCCCGGCGACGCCGCCCGCGCCGCGCCGCGCGCCCGCCTTCCCGATGCCGATCGACACCGCACTCGGCACCAACACCGCGCGGTCGCCGTCGCGCACGCTTTCCAAGGGGACCGGCGCGATCAACCTGGCACTCGGCCAGGCGGCGCGCGATTCGATGGGGGCACCGCCGCGCGACACCAGCACGCGCGGCGACATCGTTGTCCACGGCGCGCATGTCGGCAAGGATTGGGAGGAACTGCTGCACGAATGGTGGCTGCAGCACGGTTTCTATCCCGAGGAGGCGGCACGGCGCGGCGAG
Organism: Pseudomonadota bacterium; assembly: GCA_021847995.1. Lineage (GTDB taxonomy): Bacteria > Pseudomonadota > Alphaproteobacteria > Acetobacterales > Acetobacteraceae > JAFKFJ01. The sequence continues at coordinate 618 of JAJZNE010000134.1, forward strand.
GACGGCACCGTCGCGATCCATGTCCGCGTCGATCGGTACGGCCATGTCGAACTGGTGGAGCTGGAGCATGGTTCCGGCTCGCAATGGCTCGACCTCGGCGCGCAGGCGACCTTCCGCGGCGCCACCCTGCCGCCATTCCCGCCGAGCACGCCCGAGCCGGTCGCCGACCTCGACATCACCATCCGCTATATCCTGCTCGGCCCCTGACCCGGCGCGGCGCGGCACCGGCCGGCGGGCGCGCCGATCAGTAGCCCGGCCAGCGCGTGGTGTAGGGCGCGTAATAGGACGCGGCCGGCGCTGTGCCGGGGGTAGGCCCGTTGTTGATGACGATGTTCGGCGGCGGCGTGATCAGGACGATCTGCGGCGCCGCCGGTGCCGGCGCCGCCGCCTGGTGCGCACCGCCGCACGCCGACAGGCTAAGGGACGTTGCACCGAGAACAATGCAGGCGACGGTGTGCGGCGACATGGGTACACCTCTTCGGTCACGGCAGCCTGGACTGAACGCAGCACGGCGGGTGCCGTCCCGCCGACTTTCCGCTGCGGGTTCGGACACGCTGGAAGAAATGGAAGTTGCGCGACGGCATCGGCCAATCCGGCGGATCAGGGCGGATAGGCCACCGGCGGGGGCGGCGGCGGCGGCGGATAGGCGTAGGGCGGGGGCATGATCACCACCGGCGGCGGCGGATGGACCGAGTCTTCGATCGCGAGGCCAATTCCGGCACCGAGCAGGATGATGGCGGCACCGCCCAGGATCAGCAGCCCGATATCGGCCCCGCCGGAATTGTAGCCGTAGCCCGGCCCATACACCGGCCCGCGATAGTAGCCGGCGCCGTGGTAGTAGGCGCGCGCCTGACTGCACGGCACGACGGCGAACGCCAGTGCGGCAGCGATCGCACGGCGCGTCCTGTTGGTCATGCTGACCTCGCGGGCCGGTTGCGGCAACTCCCTCAACACGGGAAATCGGTTGGCGTCGTCGCCGGTGCATCCGGCTACACGCAATGATGATGCGCATGCCCGGTGACGCGGCCGGCGCCCCATCTTCTGATGATCGCCGCGTCCAGTCCGGGAGAGTGCGCTGCCAGAGCGCAGGAAAGACATGCCGGGTCGCGCGGTGGGGCGGGCCGGCGTGCTGGTGCTGTGCCTCCTTCTCGCCGCGTGCAGCACGGCGACCACGGCGATCGTGGCAACCGTTCTCGGCACGGGCGCCGGCATCGGCGCCGATGTCGCCGTGGAACACTGGCTGAACGATCACGCGGGCCGCGCATTTTCGGGCCGGCCGCAGGATGTCCACACGGCGACGCTCCAGGCGCTGCACTACATGTCGATCGCCGTGACGGACGACGCCCGCTCGCAGGACGGCTGGCGGATCACCGGCACGGCGACACGGCGCCGCATCGTGATCACGCTCGAAATCCTGAGCGCCGGCACGACGGAGATGCAGGTGATCGTGCATCGCACCGCGCCCTGTTCGCTGACCGCGATACTGCCGTCGAGATCGTGCGGCAGACCGCGATCGGTCTGGGCGGAGCCACGTCGCTGTAGCCGCCGATCGCGCGTCGCCCGGCATGTCCCGGCGCTTACACTCGGCAACACGCCGAAGCGGTCGCGTCACGCGCCGCACCCCATGTCGCTGCGGCCTGTCCCGCGAAAGGATCTGCCGCGATGAACCGCTCCCTCCGTCGCCTCGCTGCCGCCGTCGGCCTGCTGCTGCTCGGCGGCGCGCTGTCCGGCTGCATCATCGAGGACCGCGGCCCCGGCTATGGCGGCGGCTGGTGCTGGTGGCACCCCTATGCCTGCCGCTGAGTGCCTCCGGCGCGTTCACGCCGGCGCGTGCGTCACCGCCTCGATGTTCAGCCCGTCCGGATCGAGCGCGAAGGCGCCGTAGTAGTCGGGCGAATAATGCGGGCGCAGGCCGGGGGCACCGTTGTCGGTCCCCCCGGCCGCCAGCGCCGCGGCATGGAACGCTTCCACCTCCGCCCGGCTGCGTGCCTGGAAGGCGAGGTGCAGGTAGTTCACCGGTTTGCCGGCGATGCCAAACCAGAATTGCGGCTGGCCGTCGCGACCCATCATGGCCCAGTCCGCACCTTCCATGACGATGCCGATGCCGAGCGGCGCCAGCGCCGCGACATAGAAGGCGCGGCTCCGCGCGAAATCGCGCACCGCGTAGCCGACGTGATCGAGCATGGCTGCCTCTCCCGTGATGTCGCCGGACCGTAGCCTGGTTCCGCGCCGCCGTCGCATGCGATAGCGTCAGGCGCGCGCACACGGCGATGGGGGCGACGGGGCATGGCGCTTGGGTTGATCGGCCTCGATTGCGGCACGCAGAGCATCCGGGCGCTGCTGATCGATGCCGGCGGGCGCACCCTCGCCCTTGCCACTCGCCCGACGCCGACGATCGCGCGCGCCTCCGACCAGGCGGAACATGCGCCGGAGGTGCTGTGGGAGACGGTGCTCGCGCTGCTGAGCGAGATCGCCGAGGCGGCGCCGGGGATGGAGATTGCCGGCATCGCCTGCGCCAGCATGGGCGAGGCCTGCGTGCTGCTGGACGCGGCGGACCGGCCGCTCGGCAACGCCATCACCTGGTTCGACCGGCGCAGCGAGCCGGACGCCGCGATGCTCGCCGCCACGATCGGCGCGGAGCGGCTGTTCGCGATCACCGGGATGCCGGTCGATCCGACACTCACGCTGTGCAAGCTGCTTTGGCATCGCCGCACCGATCCCGTGCACTTCGCGCGCGTGCGCCGCGTGCTCAACCTTGCCGACTACATCGCCTTCCGCCTCACCGGCGCCGCCGCGACCGATCGCAGCCTGGCGTCGCGCACGCTGCTGCTCGACATCGCTGCCGGCGACTGGTCGGTGGAACTGGCCGGGCGGGTCGGGATCGATCCCCGGCTGCTGCCGCCGCTCCGCCCGAGCGGCGCCTCGCTCGGCCCGGTGCGGGCGGCGGTGCTGACAGCGACCGGGATTGCCGGGCGGCCGGTGGTGGGGGTCGGCGGCCATGACCATGTCGTCGGAGGGTTCGCCGCCGGTGCGGCGCGGCCGGGGATCTTGCTGGACAGCATCGGCACGGCGGAGGCGCTGCTGCAAACCGTCGATCGCCCGGTGCTGACGGCGGCGAGCAGCGCACGCGGCTTCTGGCAGGGGACGGTCGCGCTCGACCGGCCGTTCGCCTATGTCGGCGCCGGCCTCAACCGTGCCGGCGGCGCGATCGAATGGCTGGCCGCCCTGCTCGGCGCACCGAAGCGGGAGGCGCTGCTGGCGGCGGCGGCGGCGGTGCCGATCGGCAGCCGGGGGGTGCTGTTCCTGCCGCATCTCGCCTACGCCACCGCGCCGGTGGTCGATCCGGCCGCACGCGGCGCCTTCCTCGGCCTGACTGCGGCGACGGATGCCGCTGCGCTGTTCCGGGCGCTGTTGGAGGGGCTGGCGATGGAGGCGCGGCTTGCCGTCGATGCCCTGGCGGCGCTGCCCGGCGCCGGCGCCGCGGAGGAGATCCGCGTCATCGGCGGCGGGGCGCGCAATGCGCTGCTGCTGGCGATCAAGGCCGCCTGCTACGCCCGCCCGCTCAGCGTGATCGAGGTGCCGGAGGCGACGGCGCTGGGCGCCGCGTTGCTGGGCGGGATCGCCGCCAGGCTATGGCCGGACATGCCCGCCGCCCTTGCCGCGCTCCGTCTGCCGGCACGTGCGGTCGAGCCGGACCCGGGAGCGGTCGATGCCTATGCCGGACTGTTTACCGACATCTATCGCCGCGTCTACCCGACCCTGAGGCCGCTGAACCACGCCCTCGCGGCCTTCGATGCCGCCGCGGCCGGCGGCAGCGAATGAAGCGACGCAGGCGGCGCGCGGCGTGATAGTCTCGGCCGGTCCCTAGATTGTGCCGCAACGGAACTGATGGACGCGACGCATCCTGTCGGCGACGGCAGTCCGGGCCGTGCAGTGCGCGTGGCGCAGACGCACCGGACGCTGCTGTTCGCCAACGACAAGTCGAGCGGCAAGACGACGCTCGCCAGCGCCGTCGTGGTCAGCCTGCTGGCGGCGCACCGCGCGGTGCTGCGCCACGCCGAACTGCGCGAATACGAGCGTCATCCCGCGCTCTCTCTGCTGTTCGGGGCGGAGGAGGGGTTGCGGGCGGTGACGCACCGCGATGCGCGCAACGCCGCCGCCTATGACGCGGCCCGCGAACTGGCGCGCGACCCGAATGCAACGCCGTGGGACGATCTGATCTACGATATCGGCGCCGGCGGCCTGATCGTCGATTTCGGCGCCAGCGTGTTCGCCGAAATCTGCCGCATCCTGGATGATGAGCCGCGGCCGATCTTCCCCGACGGCGGCGCGCGCGTCGGTGCCGTGGTGCCGGTGACGACGGCGGCGGATTCGCTCGAATCGGGCGTCGCCGCGATCGAGGCCGTGCTGGGATGGGGGCCGGCGACTCAGGTGTTCATCGTCGAGCAGGAATATCTCGGCCGGTTTGCCGGCGCGCCGGCAGACTGGCATGCCTACCGCGACCGGCTGCTGGCGCAGGCGGGCGGGCGGGTCCGGCTGCTGCGGGTCGAACGGCTGGCGGTCGCCGACATCGGCTCGGTGGTGTTCCGGCGCATCGACCATATGCTGCCCGCGGCGCGGGCGGTGCTGCGGTCGGAGTCGCTGACCGGGGCGGCACTGCTGCGCGCATTGCGCCGTGCCCGCGCCGAAATTGCCTGGGGCGAACGGACGCTCGCCGCCGTGCGCCCGATCGCCGACTGGTTCGCGAGCTGAGGCAGCGCGCACCGCCGGGCCGCCGGCGATGCGCG
>JAJZNE010000144.1 GCA_021847995.1 Pseudomonadota bacterium
CCTGATCGTCGCCGTGACGGTGGAGATCGCGGTCAATCCGCTCGGTCTCGGCTATGGCATGACGATGGCGCAGCAGACGCTGCGGCCGGCCGAGATGCTGGCCTATCTGGTGTGGATCGGCGTGGTCGGCTGGACCCTGAATCTTGCGCTGCTGACGGTGCAGCGGCGCCTGTTCGGGCGGTTCGCGGCATGAGCGCGCGACGCTGGGCGTGGCGCGCCGGGGCGGTGCTGGTGTGCGCGGCGCTGGTGCTCGCGTGGCAGATGATCGCCGAGGCGCGGCTGGTCTCACCGGTGTTTCTGCCGGCGCCCGCGAAAGTGTGGGCGGCGCTGGTGCGCGGCGTCGACTCGGGCGTCATCCTGCGCAAGCTCGCCGGCACGGTTCTGCGCATGATCGAGGGCTGGGCGCTCGCCTCCGTCCTCGGCGTGGCACTCGGCGCGCTGATCGGCTCGTCGCGGGCGGCGCGCGACTGGCTCGCCCCGACGCTGGAGTTTTTGCGCCCGCTGCCTGCGTCCGCGGTGATCCCGGTGGCGATCGCGCTGTTCGGGCTGTCGGATGCGATGGTGCTGGGCGTGATCGGGTTTGGCGCGCTGTGGCCGATGCTGCTCGCGACGGTGCACGGGTTCGCCGCGGTCGAGCCGCGGCTGTACGAGGTCGGCCGCGTGCTCGGCCTGTCGCGGCTCGACATGATCCGCAAGGTGGCGCTGCCGAGCGCGATGCCGGACATCCTGGCCGGCGCGCGGCTCGGCCTGACCGTCGCGCTGGTGCTGGCCGGGGTGGGGGAGATGCTGGCGGGCCGCGATGGGCTTGGGCAGTGGATCCTGCTCGCCGCCCGGTCGTTCCGCGCGCCCGATCTCTATGCCGGCGTGGTGCTGTTCGGGCTGCTCGGCTATGCGAGTGCGCTGCTGATCGGCGCCGTGGAGCGGCGGGCGCTGCGCTGGCGGGGGTAGAAGCTACGCCACGGCAGCGCCGCCGCTGCCCGCCGGAATGGCCGCGCCGCAGATGCGCGCGTGCAGCACGTCCGGGCACAGGTCGGCGCCGTTCGGCCAGACCACCGTTCCAAGCTCGCGGTTGACCGTCACCTGCGCGACATAGGCCGGATCGCGCAGTGCTGCGAAAACACCCTCAAATCGGACAACGGACGCAAGATCGACGATTCCCTCCGTGCCGTCATCGAACCGCAGGAAAAGGCGATGGCCGCCAAGAGAGCGGGCTTCGGTGATAGCGGCCAGCATCGTTTTCACTCCAGCAGAGCAATGGGATCGAGCGGGATCTGCTGCTCTGCCAGGCCCCAGTCCCGACGGAGTTCGGCCCAGTGCAACGCTGCCCATTCCACGACAAGGGCCAGCGCGCGTGGCGAGAGCCGACCCGCAATCACGGCAAGCGTATCGATGGCAATGATCGCCTTCGAGTGCCGTAGCGAACGTGAAACTGCGGAGGCGGATGACCTGCGAAACACGTGCTGATAATCATGCCAAAGAATCGAGATACCTCAGGCACGCCGGCGACTCACGAATGGCCCGCCGCCAGCGTCCGCAGCATCCGCCGCAGACCGGCCCATTGCTGCGCGGCATAGCTGCCGGTGGCCAGTGCCTCCTCCGCCGTCGGGTCGCCGGTGCGGGCATAGGTGCGGGAGAAATCCGCGGTGCCGAACAGCATGTCCCACCACGGCAGCACCGCGCCGTAATTGGCGCTGCGCTGGCCGGCCGCGGTCATGCCGTGATGCGCGCGATGAAAGCGCGGCGAGACGATCAGCCTTTCGCCCAGCCGGCCGAAGGAAAGGCGCGCATTGGCGTGCGACAGGCTTTCGATCAGCCGCAGCAGCAGCACCAGCAGCGGGAACTGCATCGGCGGGATGCCGATGGCAAGGCCGACCGCGGCGAACCAGAGGAAGCCGGCGACTTCCTCCAGCAGATGGTTGCGGTCGTCGGACCAGAACGTCATCTGCCGCTGCGCGTGATGGACGGCGTGCAGCGCATAGAGCGTGTCGAGACGGTGGCTGAGCCGGTGGCGCCAGTATTCGGCGAAGTCGAGGATGACGACATAGAGCAGGAAGGTCGGCACCGGCCGGCCGAGCAGGAAGGGAAACACCCCCTCCAGCGTCGGCGGGATGATGCCGTGGTCGGTGAGCCAGCCGGTCAGCGCCACCTGCACCTGATAGAACAGCACGAAGGTGATCAGCGGCAGCAGGCCGACGCGGGCGATCAGCGTGTAGAGCACATCGACGCCGACCGCGCGCCGGTCCGGCCAGCGTTCCACCGGGCGGCAGCGTTCGAGCGGCAGGCAGACGGCGTAGGTGACGGCCACCTGGGCCGCGCCATAGACCGCGAACAGCGCCCAGCCGAAGCCGACCTCCTCCCACTGCATCAGGCCGGCGCGGTAGAGCAGCGGCAGCACGGCATGCTGCTGCACCCAGCCGGCGGCGAGATCGAACGGCAGCGTCGGGCTCATCGCCGCGCTAGTCCGCGCGTGCCACCGAAGCCGGCACCGCATGGGCGTTGAGGAACAGCCCGTGCGGAGAACGGCCGACATCGACCGACTGCACCGCGCCGCTCGCCGGATCGAGCACGGCCACGGCGCGGGCGAAACGCTCCGTGATCCACAGCCTGCCGTCCGGGGCGAAGGCGATGTCGTCCGGCCCGCCCGGCACGGCATAGCGGCGCCTGACCGCGAAACTGCCGGCATCGAGCGCGACCGTGATGTTGGAGAGGCGCGCATTGACCCACAGCGTGCGCTGATCGGGCGACAGATAGAGCTGGTGCGTGCCCTTGCCGGTGACGACGCGCCGCTCGATGCGTCCGTCCGCGGGATCGAGGACGGCGAAATCGTCCTCGCCCATCAGCGCGACCAGGACGCGGCCGCCGAGCCACAGCACGCCGGCGGGCGCGCGCCCGACCTCGGCCTGCCACAGCACCTGCATGCGGCCGAGGTCGATCGCGGCGAGCCGGCGGGCACCCTGCAGGCTGACGAACACGCGCCCGCCATCGGGCGAGAAGGCGAGATGGCTCGGCATCGAGGCGAGCGGGAAACGGTGGACGAGCCGCAGCGTCGCCGCGTCGTAGACATCGACCTGGTTGCGGGCGAGGCCGTTGACGACCAGGAATTTTCCGTCCGGCGAGAAGCCGAGCTGATAGGGATCGGCGCAGGGCACCCGGCGCAGCACGGCGAAACTGTCGGGATTGAGCACGAACAGCGCATTGCCGCCGGTGTCGCCGACCAGCAACGTGCGCCCGTCCGGCGCCAGCGCCCAGTGATGCGGTTCGCGCAGCACGGGGATGCGCGCCACCTCCCGCAACTGGCTGATATCGACGATGCTGAGCGTGGCATCGCCCGAATTGAGCACGAGCACGTCGCCAGCGGCGCGGGCGGTGCCGGCGATGGCGGCGGCGGACAGCAGGGCGGCGACGAAAGCGCGCAGGAACAGGCGCATGCGGGCGAACTCCTGGTCCTTCAGCGGGGCGACGGGTGCCGCCGCGTTGAAGCTGCATCTCGACCAGCGACCATAGCATGCTGATTCGGCGCCGGCACGCCCGTTCGTCGCATTCGTCGCATGCCTGCCGGTCGCCGCAGGCTGCCGGCCCCCGTCCCGGCCAGGGCGGAGCGGTCGCGGCGGGCCCGCAGCCCGCGCGTCCGGCGCCGCCTGCGCGTTCGCGCGCCAGAACTTGCATAACGATGCGCAAGGTTTCGGCAGACCGGCCGGCCACGGCCGGCCCGACGGGCAGCGCCGATGGTCTGGCACGGAGATTGCTTGCTACTTGTCCGGGCAGCCGGGGGGCTGCCGACGGCCGAACTGGCATGGCAAGGAATCAATGATGGCCTCACTCCGCACCTGGCTGCGCGGTGCCGCACTCGGCGCCGCCGCGCTCGCCGCGCTTTCGCTGCCCGGCGCCGCGCGCGCGCAGGATACGATCAAGGTCGGCATCCTGCATTCGCTCTCCGGCACCATGGCGATCAGCGAGACCACGCTCAAGGACGTGATGCTCATGCTGATCGACGAGCAGAACAGGAAGGGCGGGCTGCTCGGCAAGAAGCTGGAGCCGGTGGTGGTCGATCCCGCCTCCAACTGGCCGCTGTTCGCCGAGAAGGCGCGGGAGCTGCTGTCGGTGGACAAGGTGGCCGCCGTGTTCGGCTGCTGGACCAGCGTGTCGCGCAAGTCGGTGCTGCCGGTGTTCGAGGAGCTCGATGGCATCCTGTTCTACCCTGTGCAGTACGAGGGCGAGGAAAGCAGCCGCAACGTCTTCTACACCGGCGCGGCGCCGAACCAGCAGGCGATTCCGGCGGTCGATTACCTGATGAACGAGGAAGGGGTGAAGCGCTGGGTGCTGGCCGGCACCGATTACGTCTATCCGCGCACCACCAACAAGATCCTGGAGGCGTACCTGAAGACCAAGGGTGTCGCCGATGCCGACATCATGATCAACTACACGCCGTTCGGCCATTCGGACTGGCAGAACATCGTTGCCCAGATCAAGAAGTTCGGTTCCGCGGGCAAGAAGACCGCCGTCGTCTCCACCATCAACGGCGATGCCAACGTGCCGTTCTACAAGGAGCTCGGCAACCAGGGCATCAAGGCGACGGACATCCCGGTGGTCGCGTTCTCGGTCGGCGAGGAGGAGCTGGCGGGCATCGACACCAAGCCGCTGATCGGCCATCTCGCCGCCTGGAACTACTTCGAGAGCGTCGATGTGCCGTCCAACAAGGCGTTCATCGACGAGTGGCACGGCTTCACCAAGAAGCCCAACCGTACTACCAACGACCCGATGGAGGCGCACTACATCGGCTTCAACATGTGGGTGAAGGCGGTGGAGAAGGCCGGCACGACGCAGCCGGACAAGGTGATCGACGCGATGATCGGCGTCACCGTGCCGAACCTGACCGGCGGCTACGCCGCGATGATGCCGAACCACCACATCACCAAGCCGGTGCTGATCGGCGAGGTGCAGGGGGATGGGCAGTTCAACGTGGTCTGGCAGACGCCGGGCACCGTCGTCGCGCAGGAATGGTCGCCCTATCTGGAAGGCTCGCGCGACCTGATCGCCGATTGGCGCAAGCCGCTTTCCTGCGGCAACTTCAACGTCAAGACCGGCAAGTGCGGCGGCGCCAGCAAGTAGCCGCGATGCCACGATCCGCAGGGGGCGGGCCGCGCGCCCGCCCCTGCCCTTTCCTGCGCCCGGAACCTGCATGACCCTGCTTCGAGTCCTGCTGCTGCTGCTGGTGCTCTCGCCGTTCGTGGCACGCGCCGGGGACGATCCGATCGCGGATCTCGCTGGCAATTACGACGACATCCGCCATGCAGTGGATGCACTTTCGGTGTCCGGCAATGCCCGCGCCGAACCTGTGATCGCCGCGTTGCAGAACGGCGCGCTGATGGTGGCAGCCGACCGGTCGCTGTGGATCCGCGAGGGTGATGCGATGCTGGATGCGCGCAGCGGCGCGCCCGGCTCCCCGAACGGGCCGCTCAAGCCGGTGCGGCTCAACAACGCCGTGCGCCGCGCGATCGAGGCGGCGATGGGCAATCTGACACTGTTCTCCGCCGATCCTGCCAGACGCCTGAAGGCAGCCCAGGCGCTGTTTGCGCAGCCCGATCCGGCGGCGCTGCCGACGCTCGACCGCGCGCTGGCGAAGGAGAGCGTTGCCGGCGTCCGGCGCCTGTTGCAGCAGGCGCAGGCAGCGGCGGTGCTGGCCGGGGCGGATGCGCCGATCCCCGACCGGCTCGCCGCGATCGTGGTGCTGCGCGCGCGCGGCGATCTCGCTGCGAGCAACCTGCTCGCGGCACTCGCCGGCCAGCCGCCGGAGGTGGCGGCGGCGGCGGCCGAAGGTGTTGCCGCCATCGCGCGGGCGCAGAAGATCTGGGCGCTGGCGCAGGGTGTCTTCTACGGCATCTCGCTCGGCTCCGTGCTGCTGCTCGCGGCGTCGGGCCTTGCCATCACCTTCGGCGTCATGGGCGTGATCAACATGGCGCATGGCGAGATGGTGATGCTCGGCGCCTACACCACGTTCGTGGTGCAGCAGGCGGTGGGCGCCTGGCTGCCGGGCCTTGCCGCCGCCGGGGTGCTGATCGCGATCCCGCTCGCCTTCATCGTTTCCGGCGCCGTCGGCATCGCGATCGAGCGCCTGCTGATCAGCTTCCTCTATGGCCGGCCGCTGGAGACGCTGCTCGCCACCTGGGGACTTTCGCTCGGCTTGCAGCAGGCGGTGCGCAGCCTGTTCGGTGCCAGCAACCGCGATGTCTCGACCCCGGGCTGGATGAGCGGCGCGGCCCAGTGGGGCGGCGTCACCATCACCTTCAACCGGCTCTATATCATCATCTTCGCGGCCTTCGTGCTGGCGGCGCTGATGGCGGTGCTGCGCGCGACACCGCTCGGCCTGCAGATGCGGGCGGTGACGCAGAACCGGCGCATGGCGGCGGCGATGGGCATCCGCACGCCGTGGATCGACGCGCTGACCTTCGGCCTCGGCTCCGGCGTTGCCGGCATGGCGGGCGTGGCGCTGAGCCAGATCGACAATGTCAGCCCCAATCTCGGCCAGGGCTACATCATCGACAGCTTCATGGTGGTGGTGTTCGGCGGTGTCGGCAATTTGTGGGGCACGCTGGTCAGCGCGCTCACGCTCGGCATCGTCAACAAGTTCCTCGAACCGGTGGCGGGGGCCGTGCTGGGCAAGATTTTCGTGCTGGTGCTGCTGATCCTGTTCATCCAGCGCAAGCCGCGCGGGCTGTTTCCGCTCAAGGGACGGGCGGTGGAGGCATGAGCGGGCGCGCCACCATGGTCTGCCTCGTGCTCGTCCTCGGCGGCGCGGCGGTGATGGCGGCGCTGAACCTGGCGACCCCGGCCGCCTCCGCGCTGCATGTGCCGGCCTATGCGGTCTCGCTCGCCGGCAAGTATCTCTGCTATGCCATGCTGGCGGTCGCCGTTGATCTGGTGTGGGGGTTCGCCGGCATCCTCAGCCTCGGCCACGCCGCCTTCTTCGCGCTCGGCGGCTACGCGATGGGGATGTACCTGATGCGCCAGATCGGCACACGCGGCGTCTATGGCAACGCAGTGCTGCCCGACTTCATGGTGTTCCTGAACTGGAAGTCGCTGCCCTGGTACTGGTACGGCTTCGACCATCCCGCCTTCGCGGTGGCGATGGTGCTGCTGGTGCCGGGCGTGCTGGCGCTGGTGTTCGGCTGGCTCGCCTTCCGCAGCCGTGTCGGCGGCGTCTATCTCTCGATCATCACGCAGGCACTGACCTATGCGCTGCTGCTGGCGTTCTTCCGCAACGACATGGGGTTCGGCGGCAACAACGGGCTGACCGACTTCAAGGACATGTTTTCCATCCCGCTGCATCTCGACAGCACGCGCGACGGGCTGCTGCTGGCGACGGCGGTGCTTCTCGCCGCTGAGCTGCTGGTGGCGCGCCATGTCGTCACATCGCGCTTCGGCAAGGTGCTGATCGCGGTGCGCGACAGCGAAAGCCGCACGCGCTTCCTCGGCTACCGGCCGGAATCCTACAAGCTGTTCGTGTTCGTGCTGTCGGCAGTGATGGCGGGCGTGGGCGGCGCGCTCTATGTGCCGCAGGTCGGCATCATCAATCCGGGCGAGTTCGCGCCCGCCAATTCGATCGAGGCCGTGATCTGGGTTGCGGTCGGCGGACGCGGGACGCTGGTGGGCGCGGTGCTCGGCGCGGTGCTGGTCAATCTCGGCAAGACCTTCTTCACCGCGACGCTGCCCGATCTGTGGCTGTTCGCGCTCGGCGCGCTGTTCATCCTGGTGACCCTGCTGCTGCCCGGCGGGCTGCTCGGCCTCGGCCGCCGCCGGCCGCGCGCGGCCCCCGTGACCCAGGCGCCGGAGCCGGCGGAATGACCACGCGCGACACGCTGCTCTATCTCGACGGCGTCACCGTCACTTTCGACGGGTTCCGCGCGCTGAACGCCCTGTCGCTGGTGCTGGAACAGGGCGAGATGCGGGCGGTGATCGGGCCGAACGGCGCCGGCAAGACGACGATGATGGATGTCATCACCGGCCGCACCCGCCCGGATACGGGCAGGGTGGTGTTCGGCAGGGACACCGACCTGACGCGCCTCGACGAGCCGGCGATCGCCGCCCTTGGCATCGGGCGCAAGTTCCAAAAGCCGACGGTGTTCGAGCCGCACACGGTGTGGGACAATCTGCTGCTGGCACTCGCCGGCGACCGCCGGCCGCGCTTCACGCTGTGGGCGCGGCAGAGCGCGGAGGAGCGCACGCGGATCGAGGCGATCCTGGCCACCATCCGCCTTGCCGATCACGCCCGCCGGCGCGCCGGCGACCTGTCGCACGGGCAGAAGCAGTGGCTGGAGATCGGCATGCTGCTGGCGCAGGAGCCGCAGTTGCTGCTGGTCGATGAGCCGGTCGCCGGCATGACCGATGCGGAGACCGAGCAGACCGCCGAATTGCTGCGCGAGATCAACCGCTCGCGCAGCGTCGTCGTGGTCGAACACGACATGGCGTTCGTGCGCGCGCTCGGTGTGCGGGTGACGGTGCTGCACGAGGGCGCGGTGCTATCGGAGGGCAGCATCGACCATGTCAGCGCCGATCCGCGCGTCGTCGAAGTGTATCTGGGGCGCTGAGCGATGCTGGAGGTGCGCGATGTCACTCTGCATTACGGTGCCGCGATCGCGCTGCGCCGCGTCTCGCTGTCGGCCGCGGTCGGGGAGGTGACCTGCCTGCTCGGCCGCAACGGCGTCGGCAAGACCAGCCTGCTGCGCGCGATCACCGGCGCGCATCCGATCAGTGCCGGCGCGATCCTCTGGGACGGCACCGACATCAGCCGGCTCGCGCCCTATGAGCGGGCGCGGCGCGGCATCGCGTGGGTGCCGCAGGGGCGCGACATCTTTCCGCTGCTGACGGTGCGGGAGAATCTCGACACCGGCCTTGCCGTGCTGCCGCGCGGCCGGCGGCGCGTGCCGGACGAGGTGTTCGGCCTGTTTCCGGTGCTGAAGTCGATGCTGCGCCGGCGCGGCGGCGACCTTTCCGGCGGGCAGCAGCAGCAGCTCGCGATCGCACGCGCGCTGGTGATGCGCCCCCGGCTGCTGGTGCTGGACGAGCCGACCGAGGGCATCCAGCCCTCCATCATCAAGGATATCGGCCGTGTCATTGCGCTGCTGCGGGACCGCGGGGAGATGGCGATTCTGCTGGTCGAGCAGTATTTCGACTTCGCCCAGGCGCTGGCACAGCGCATCGCGGTGATGGACCGCGGCGACATCGTGCTGGCGGGACGACGCGAGGATCTGGATGAGCAGGAGGTGCGGCGGCGGGTTTCGGTCTAGCGCCCGCCGGCTGCTCCTTGCGCCGCGCTGCCGTTGCGGGTAAAGCCTATCCGAAAAAGAGCGGCCTGCAGGAGGGTCGGTGAACCCCTCTCTTTTTGGACTGATTTCGCGCGCGGGAGCACTTTCGCTCGACGAATTGCGCGCCCGCAGTGCGGTCGGCGAGACCGCGCTTGTGCATGAGATTGCCGCGATGCTCGGCGAGGGCGTGGTGGAGCTGGCGGCTGACCCTGGTTCACCGGCGGAGACCGGGGAGCCGGAGGGGTTCCGGCTGCGCGGTCAGAACGTGGAGACCATCGAAATCAAGTTGCAGTCGGCTTTCAGCGATGAGAGTAAGGCCGAGGCCACCGTGATCCGCCCGACCACGCGCGGTTTCAGGGTGGTGTCCTAGCGCGCCCGGCGCATGATGCCCGATGCGGCGGCGCTGGCGGGCGGGACCGTCGTCGCCTTTTGCTGTGCCTTCATTGCCGTTGCGGTGGATCTTCAGGCGGCGGTCAGGGCGGAGCTTGGGGGGCTTGCCGATAGCTCCGTGCTGCTCTGCCGATGGGGCTGGATCATTGCGGTGGGATGGGGTGGGTTTGATGCCGTCATGTTCCTCGTCGTCGAAGACCACAGGCAGTGGGCGAGCGGAACGTTCGGCTTCAAGGTGGACGACAATCAGCTCTGGACAGGTCTCGTGGTCGGCGTCTCGGCGATTCTCGTCATCCGCAGCAAGATCGCGTAAAGTCGGCAGCGTCGAGGTTGGCGGCGAATGGGCGTATCTCTGGAGCCGCGCGAAAGTCATCGATGCCGTCAACCGGCGCCGCGTTGCCATCAAAGACGACTGGCGCCGGCGTTTCGCCCCGGCGGTCGGCAATGCCGCCCGATACCCGGAATTCTACACCGATCTGGAAACGTGGCTGAAAGACCTACTGGCCGCTCGTCCGGGAATTCGGGCGGCAGTGACGGCGCAACTTTCGGAACTGCGCCGCCAGCACACCCCCCCCGGCGACCCCGCGCCCGACGGGACGATCAACGCCGATATCCGCGCCAGGTCCTATCTCGTCAGCGTCGCGCTCGACTATTTCGGCTATGCGGAGATCGAAAGCTGGGCGCAGCAGCACGGCGTGGCGGCTGCCCCCGCAGGTCTCGGTGACGGCGGGCGCCGCGGCCGAATGGCTGCTGCAGGTGGCGATCCTGTGCGACGGCGCTGCCTGCTCCTCGCCGGCCCCGGTGCCCTGCGTGGCGGCCGGCCGCTGCCGCGCGTCCGGCAGGGCTGAGCGGAGAGGTTGCGTCGGCGGGCAGGATCGGGACAGAGTGCAGGGGCACAGGAACAGGGCCGCGTGATGTCCGACCGGCAGGCGCTTCCGTCCGGACTCCAGTTGACCGCGCTGGACCCGACCTTTCGCGACCGCCCGCACGAGGTGCTGGACGCGCTGCGCGAGGCCGCCCCGGTGCATGACGACCGGGCGCTCGGCCGCGTCTTCCTGACCCGCTTCGCCGATGCCGAGGCGGTGCTGGCCAACCGCGGCCTCGCCGCCGATCCGCGCAAGGCGACGCCCGGCACCTATCATCACCGCGTCTATGTCGGGGCCGGGGCGGCGGCGCCGTTCGAACCGTCGATGCTGCAACTCGACGACCCCGACCATCGCCGGCTGCGCCGCCTGACCACGCAGGCCTTCAACCAGCGCACCGTCGAGGCGATGCGCCCGCGGATCCGCGCGATCGCCGCCGAACTGCTCGATGCGCTGCCGCCCGAAGACGGGTTCGACGTGATCGCCGCCTATGCGGCCCCGCTGCCGATCATCGTGATCGCCGAAATGCTCGGCGTCGATGCCGCCGACATGGCGCAGTTCAAGGCCTGGTCGGACGACCGCGCGCAGGGCTTCAACCCGGCGCGGACCGAGGCGCAGACCGCCGCGCTGCGTGCCGCGCAGGACGGCCTCAACGGCTACATCGCGCGGGCGGCGGCGGAGCGGCGCGAGCGGCGGGGCAGCGACCTGATCAGCGCGCTGGTCGCCGCCGAGGAGGCGGGCGAGCAACTGACGCTGCGCGAGATCGTGACCACCTGCCATCTGCTGCTGGTCGCCGGCAACCTCACCACCACTGATCTGATCGGCAACGGGGTGCATCTGCTGCTGCGCCATCCCGACCAACTTGGCCGGCTGCGCGACCGTCCCGATCTGGCGGCGAACGCGGTTGAGGAAATCCTGCGCCATGACCCGCCGGTCGCGCAGACCACGCGCACCGCGACGCAGCCTGTCACGATCGGCGGGGTCGAGGTTGCTGCCGGGCATTCGCTCACCACCTCGCTGCTCGCCGCCGGGCGTGATCCTGAACGTCATGCCGACCCGCACCGCTTCGACGTGACACGCCGGGACACCGGCCATCTGGCATTCGGCGGCGGCCCGCATTTCTGCCTCGGCGCGCCGCTCGCGCGGGCCGAGGCGCAGATTGCCCTGACGCTTCTGTTCGAGCGCTTCCCGGCACTGCGGCTCGACCCGGAGCGGCCGTCGCGGCGCAAATCCCTGCCGGTGTTCAACGGCTGGCAGGAGGTGTGGGTACGTACCGGCGCGGTCGGTCCGTCCACGGACTGACCTGGCCGCTACGTCGGCGCTGCCGGCCGAGCGGACGGATGCAACCGCGCGCCATCGTCGCGGGTTGCCATGGTCGCCGACCGGGAGCAGCCGCGATGCCGGACGACCGGCCTTTGCACGGGCCTTGCCGCCGGTCACCGGGCCGCCGGGGTGCGTGGCGGGATCTGGCGTGGCGGGCGGCGCATGATGCCGGGGCCAAGAATCTTGTCCTGCTCGCCGGCGGCGTCACCTATTTTGCCGTCGTGGCGCTCTGGCCGGCACTCGCGACCGTGATCGCACTCTATGGGCTGGTGTTCGATGCCGGTCAGGCGGAGCGCCATGTCCGGTTGCTGGCCTCCGTCCTGCCGGACCCGTTACATCCGCTGATCGACGGGCAACTGCCCCACTTCGTGCGGCTGGCGCGCGGGCCGCTGCGGATCGGCGCGGCCGTCGCGTTCCTGACGGCGCTGTGGACCGCGACGCGCGGCACCGGCAACCTGATGCGCGCGCTCGACATCGCCTATGACCGGCCGCCTCGCGACAGCTTCCTGCGCTCCCGGTTACTTGCCGTTGCTCTGACTGCCGCGCTGCTGATCTTCTGGGTGATCGTCATGGCGATTATGTTCAACCTGCCGCATCTGCTCGCCGGGCTTTATGCCGTGCGCTTCGGGCTGTGGCTGCTGTTCGGCGCCGAATGGCTCGTGCTGACGGTGCTGTTTCTCGTCGTGGTCGCGGTGCTGTACCGTTTCGGCCCCAACCGCGCGCATCCACGCTGGCGCTTCCTTTCGCCCGGCACCGTGCTCGCGACCGTGCTGTGGGTCGGCGGCTCGGTGGCCTTCAAGGTCTATATCGCTCATTTCGGCATCTATGACGGCGCCTTCGGCGCGCTCGGCGCGGCCATGATCCTGCTCACCTGGCTCTGGCTGTCCTCCTTCGCCGTGCTGCTGGGCGCGGTGCTCGACGCCACGGCGGAACGCGAGCACGGCGCCGGCGCGCGCTAGCGGAACGGCGGTTCGTCGAAGCTGCGCAGCTTGCGGCTGTGCAGCGCGCCGAGCTGGTCGCGCAGGATGTCGAAGGCGGCCAGCCCGATCGCGAGATGCTCGCCGACCGCGCGCTGATAGAACGCGCTCGCCGCCCCCGGCAGCTTGATCTCGCCGTGCAGCGGCTTGTCGGAGACGCAGAGCAGCGTGCCGTACGGCACCCGCAGCCGGTAGCCCTGGGCGGCCAGCGTGCCGCTTTCCATATCGACGGCGATGGCGCGGGAGAGATTGATCCGCCGCCGCTCCTGGGTCCAGCGCAGTTCCCAGTTGCGGTCGTCGTAGGTGACCACGGTGCCGGTGCGCAGCCGGCGCTTGAGCGCCTCGCCATGCTGGCCGGTGACCTGCTCGGCCGCCTGCTGCAATGCCACCTGCACCTCGGCCAGCGCCGGCACCGGCACTTCCGGCGGCACCAGCTCATCGAGGATCTTGTCGCGGCGCAGATAGCCGTGGGCGAGCACGTAGTCGCCGATGGTCTGGGTCTGCCGCAGGCCGCCGCAATGGCCGACCATCAGCCAGCAATGCGGGCGCAGCACGGCCAGATGATCCGTGATGTTCTTGGCGTTGGAGGGGCCGACGCCGATGTTGACGATGCTCACCCCCTCCCCGTCCCCGGCGCGGCAGAGATGCCAGGCCGGCATCTGGAAGCGGTCCCAGGGCGCGGCGAGGACGGTGCGCTCCGCCGCCGCGGGGTCGTCGCCGCGCCGCACCTCGGCGCCGCCCGGCAGCACCAGGCGCTGATACGGCTGGTCCGGCCGCGCCAGCGCATCGAGCGCGAAACGTACGAACTGATCGACGTAGCGCTGGTAGTTGGTGAGCAGGATCCAGGGCTGCACGGCGCGCCAGTCGGTGCCGGTGTAGTGGACGAGGCGGCGCAGCGAATAATCGACGCGCACCGCATCGAACAGGGCGAGCGGCAGCGGCGCGTCGGGCGGCGCCTGCCACAGCCCGTCGGCCACCTCGTCGCCGACCGCGGCGAGGTTGGGGGTCGGGAAATGGCGGGCGAGGTCGCCGGGCGTGACCTGGCCATGGAACAGTTCGTCGCCGTGGTCCAGCACATAGGGATAGGGGATCTCCTGCGCGCTCGGACCGACCGCGAGCACGGCGCCGAATTCCTCGACCAGGGGACGGAGTTGCTGGAGCAGGTAGCGGCGGAACGATGCCGGCTGGGTGACGGTGGTGGCGTAGTGGCCGGGTGCCTGCAGCTTGGCCCAGGCGCGGCGGGTGAAGGGCGGCCCGCCGCGCGGCTGCCAGATGAGCCGCAGTTCGGGATAGCGGAAGCGCGCCCGCGTCGCCGGGTCCGGCGGCGTGCCGTCGGCCAGGAAGCGGGCGAGGGCGGCACGCAGGGCGGCGACCGCCTCGGCATGCAGCGCCGCCAGCCGGTCCACGGCGGCATCCGGCGAAAGCGGGATTTCGGCCACCTGTCCGTGCTCGCTCCGGCAGTTGCGGGACGATGGATGGCAGCCGATGCTGCGCCGGGCAAGGGCGGGAGGGTGGCCGATGGCGATCGAGCTGTGGACGTACGACACGCCGAACGGGCGCAAGATCAGCGTGGCGCTGGAGGAGATGGAGCTGCCCTATACCGTGCGGGTGGTCGATATCACCCGCGGCGAGCAGCACCGGCCGGAGTTCCTGGCGATCAGCCCCAACAACCGGATCCCGGCGATCGTCGATCCCGACGGGCCGGACGGCGCGCCGATCAGCATTTTCGAATCGGGCGCGATCCTGATCTATCTCGGGCAGAAGACCGGCCGCTTCTGGCCGGACAGGGCGCGCGCGCAGATGCCGGTGCTGGAATGGCTGTTCTGGCAGGTCGGCGGGTTCGGGCCGATGCCGGGACAGGTGCATCATTTTCTCACCGTCGCCGATCCGCAGGACCGGCGCTATGGCCTCGCCCGCTACAGCGCGGAGACGCGGCGCCTCTATGGCGTGGCGGACCGGCGGCTGGCGCAGGCGGAGTATTTCGCGGGCGCCCTGTCGATTGCGGATTTCGCCATCCTCGGCTGGGCGTGGCGGCACCAGCGCCACCAGGTCGATCTCGCCGAGTATCCGCATGTGCAGCGCTGGTATGAGGCGATGATGGCGCGGCCGGGGGTGCGGCGCGGCTTCGCGGTGGCGCTGACGCGGGCGGCGGCGGCGTAGGCCGGCGGAGGGTGGGTCAGTCCGCCGCCGCCCGCGCGGCAGGGGCATAACGCTCCGCCACGGCGTCGCGGAACGCCTCGAAGATGCGGCGCGAGATCGGGTCGCGGTCGTGATCGTATTCCGGGTGCCACTGCACGCCGACGGCAAAGCCCGGTGCGGTGGCGACGCGCACCGCCTCGATGGTACCGTCGGACGCCGTCCCCTCCACCACGAGGCCGGGGGCCAGGCGGTCAATGCCCTGGTTGTGCAGGGAATTGACCGCGATCTGCGGCGCGCCGGCGATGCGGTGCAGCCAGCTTCCCGCGACCACCCGCACCGCATGCGCCTTGGCCGTGCGCATCCGTGCCAGCGGCACGATCGGGGTGGAATGATCGAGCCGTCCCGGCAGATCCTGCAACCGCTGGTGCAGCGTGCCGCCGAGGGCGACGTTGAGTTCCTGCAACCCGCGGCAGATCGCCAGCACCGGCACCCCGGCGGCGATGGCGGCGCGGATCAGGGGCAGTGTCATGGCATCGCGCCGCGCATCCTCCGGCGTGCCGTCCGCATGCGGCGGACCGCCATAGAGCGCCGGCTGCACGTTGGAGCGGCTGCCGGTGAGGATGATGCCGTCGAGGCGCGCGACCAGCGCGGCGACATCGGCGGCCTCGCCATTGGCGGGGATCAGCACCGGCACGGCGCGCACGACGAGGTCGGTCACGCGGACATAGGTGTCGGACGCGGCGTGGTTCGGCATGGCGTAGATGCCGAACTGCTTGACGCAGCAGGAAATCCCGACCAGCGGTTTCATGACGGGGATCATTGTCGGCCATCGTGGCAAAAACATGAAGCGCTTTCTTGCAGCGCAGCATGGACGGCAGCGCGCAGCGGGCGATGGACGGTGGGCGTGGCGGTCAGTGGTAGTATTTGTCCTGCCCCGGGAAATCCCTGGGATCGACCAGGGTGAACATGTTGGGGTCGAAGCTGCCGCCGAGCTGCACGTCGTACAGCGTCACCGTGGTTTCGTGCCGCTGGGCATCGACCACCGTCCATTGCCGCAGCGTCAGCGGCCGGTCGGCGAAGGTCAGTGTCAGGCTGCCCTCTCCGGGGCTCGCGGTGCGCACCAGGGTGGCGCGGAGCTGGCCGGCGCCGTGCTCGAACGCGGTGACGGTCACGTCGCCGGTCAGCGTGATGCGGTCGCGCAGCAGCAGGCCGAGCGGGGTCGCGCCGAGCGGCACGTTCGTCACCTGCCGCAGCTCCCGGTCGTAATAGACGAACAGGCCGTGACCGGCGACCAGCAGCAGCGGGCTCGGCGGGTCGTATTGGAATCGCATGCGGCCCGGCCGCTCCATCCAGGCGGTGCCCTCGCTGGTGCTGCCGTCCGGCGCGACCTGGAGGAAATGCGCCTTCAGCGTGCGGATGGCGTTCAGATAATCGGCGATGTGGGCGAGATCGTCGGCGTCCTGGGGCGACAGCCGTGCCGGCACCGGCGCCGCATCGGCGGCGGCGAGCAGGAGGGCGGCGGGGAACAGCAGCAGGGTGCGGCGTTGCATCGCCCCTATGTGGCGCCGGCGCGCCGCAGTGCAAACCGGCGGCGGCCTCATGCGACCTATTCGGCGGGGATTGCCGTTGCCGTCCCGCCGGCGGGCGACGGCGCCGCGGCGCGCCACAGATCGGGGCGCAGCTCCTCCGGCCGGTCGGGGAAGTAGAGCGCGCAGGCGAGCGTGACCAGGGAACAGAGCGCCAGCACCAGGACCGCGGCGGCGAGGTTGCCGGTGCGGTCGTGCAGCACCGCGACCAGCGGCGGCGCCGCGGCGGCGCCGAGGAAGCCGACGAAGAAGCGCAGCGAATAGAGCCGCACGCGCAGCGCCGGGGCGATGTAGCGCGCCGCCATCGTCTCGTTCACCGTCACCTGCCCGAACACGGTCGCGGCGACCGCGCCGGCCAGCGGCACGGCGGCCCAGCCGGGCGCGACGGCGAGCAGGGCGAGGCTCGGCACCAGCGCCAGCGCCATCGGCATGAACACGCGCCGCAGCGTCATCCGGTCGATCATGCGCCCGACGGTGAACTGGGTCGCGGCACCGCACAGCGTCGCCACCGTCGCCGCCACCCCGGCCAGCGGCAGCAGCGACGGGCTGGTCGCCAGCCGCTCCTGCATCAGCTTCGGGATCAGCACGGTGAAGGCGTTGAAGACGAGGCCGGAGGTGGCGGCGATCAGCAGCAGCACGATGACGGCGCGGCGCACCAGATGGCGCGGGATCGGCGGGAACGCCGCCTGCGCCTGTCGCGCCGTCGCCTCCAGCGCCGGCACGCGCAGCCACGCGAGGCCGAGCAGTAGCAGCGCCGCCGCCGGCAGCAGGAAGCCGGCGCGCCAGCTCACCGCCTGCATCAGGACGGCGGTGAGGACGGGGGCGAGGGCGACGCCGACATTGCCGAAGACGCCGTTGACCCCGATCGCGCGTCCCGGCCGGTCCGACGCCGCCTCGATCAGCAGGGCGGTGCCGACCGGGTGGTAGATGGCGACGAAGGCGCCGGCCGCCGCCAGCGCGAGGGCCAGCATCACCGGCGTGCGCGCCGCGCCGCAGGCCGCGAGCGAGGCCGCGGCGCCGAAGAAGAAAATGGCCATCAGCGCCCGCCGCCCGATCCGCGCGGCAAGCCACCCCTGGGGCAGGGAGAACAGGCCGTAGCAGAGGAACATGCCGGTCGCGAGTTGCAGGATCGGCCCGTACTCGGCCCCGAACGCCCCGCCCTGCGCCGCCATGCCGAGCACCGCGGTGGGCAGGATCAGCAGGCTGTAATGGGTCAGCCCGTGAGCGGCGTTGATCAGGGCGATCTGCGGACGCATGGCCATGGCCCGACCCTAGCACAGGCGTCGCCCCGGCGATAAGCCGCCGGCGTGAAGATCATCGAGATCACCAACGTCGATTTCTCCCTCCGCCATTTCCTGCTGCCGCTGATGCGCGGCCTGCGCGCGCGCGGGCACGAGGTGGTGGGGGTGTCGGCCGACGGCCCGCTGCTGGAGGTGGCGCGGGCGGAGGGGTTCCGCGTCGTCGCGCTGCCGCTCGCCCGCAGCCTGTCGCCGCTTGCGCAATGGCGCGCCTTTCGCGCCCTGCTGCGGCTGATGCGGGCGGAGCGGCCGGATATCGTGCATGCGCACATGCCGATCAGCGGCTTCCTGGCGCGGCTCGCGGCACGCGCGGCGGGGGTGCGGCGCGTGGCCTATACCGGCCACGGCTTCCTGTTCAACCAGCCCGCTCCGTGGCCGCGCCGTGCCGCCGCGCTGGCGATGGAATTCCTCGGCGGGCGGATCACCGACGTGTTCCTCACCGTCTCCAGCGAGGAGGCGGCGGATGCGAAACGGCTGCGGCTGCACGGGGCGCCGCACGCCGTCGGCAACGGCCGCGATCCTGCGCGGTTCCGGCCCGACCCGGCGGCGCGCGCGCGCATCCGCACCGAACTTGGCGTCGCACCCGATCGCACCGTCGTCATCGCCGTCTCCCGCCTCGTGCGGCACAAGGGGTATCCGGAACTGCTCGCCGCGATGCGGGAGGTGGAGGCGGAGCTGTGGGTGGCCGGCATCCGCCTGCCGTCCGACCATGGCGAGGACATGGAGCCCCATTTCGCCGCCGCCGGCCTCGGCCCGCGGCTGCGCCGGCTGGGCTACCGGGAGGATATCGCGGCGCTGCTGGCGGCGGCCGACATCTTCGTCCTGCCGAGCCATTTCGAGGGACTGCCGATGTCGGTGATCGAGGCGATGCTGTGCGGGCTGCCGGTGGTGGCGACCGACATCCGCGGGCCGCGCGAGCAGGTCGCGGACGGCGAAACCGGGCTTCTGGTGCCGCCGGCCGAGGTCGCCCCGCTGGCCGCGGCGCTGCAACGGCTGAGCCGCGATCCGGCGCTGCGGGCGCGCATGGGGGCGGCGGGACGGGCGCGGGCGCTGGCGCGCCATGACGAGGCGGCGGTGGTCGCCCGCACGATCGACCTGCTATTGCCCCCGCCATGACCGATGATACCCCGATCGCGCCCCGCCGCGCCCTGCTCTCCGTCTCCGACAAAAGCGGCCTCGTGGCGCTGGCAGAGGGGCTGGCGGCGCGCGGCGTCGCCCTGATCTCCACCGGCGGCACCGCCGCTGCCCTGCGCACGGCCGGGCTGGCGGTGAGCGAGGTGAGCAGCGTCAGCGGCTTTCCGGAAATCCTCGACGGGCGGGTGAAGACGCTGGTGCCGCACATCCACGGCGCCATCCTCGGCCGGCGGGACGTGGCGCAGCACAGGGCCGAGATGGCGGCGCACGGGATCGAGCCGATCGATCTGGTGGTGGTGAACCTCTATCCGTTCGAGGCGACGGTGGCGGCGGGCGCCGGGTTCGACGCGGCGGTGGAGCAGATCGACATCGGCGGCCCGGCCCTGATCCGCGCCGCCGCCAAGAACCACGAGTTCGTCGCCGTGCTGACCGATCCCGCGCAGTACGCCGAGCTGCTCGCCGCCCTTGCCGCCGGGGGCGGCACGCGGCGCGCCTTCCGCCGCCGTCTCGCCGCCGCCGCCTATGCCCGCACCGCCGCCTATGACGCTGCCATCGCCGGCTGGTTCGCGCAGCAGACGGGCGAGGCGTTTCCGGCCCGCCTCACCGTTGCCGCGACGCTGCGCCAGACACTGCGCTACGGCGAGAATCCGCATCAGGAGGCGGCGTTCTATGTGACCGGCGGGGTCACCGGCACACGGCCGGGGGTGGCGACGGCGCGACAGGTGCAGGGCAAGGAACTCTCCTTCAACAACCTCAACGACACCGATGCGGCGTTCGAATGTGTCGCCGAGTTTGCCGCGCCGACGGTCGTCATCGTCAAGCATGCCAACCCGTGCGGCGTCGCCTCCGCCGCCACGCCGGCCGAGGCGTGGGCGGCGGCGCTGCGCTGCGACCCGGTCTCCGCCTTCGGGGGCATCGTCGCGCTCAACCGCACGCTGGATGAGGCGACGGCCGAGCAGATCGCCGCCATCTTCACCGAGGTCATCATCGCCCCCGACGCGACGCCGGCGGCGCAGGCGGTGCTGGCGCGCCGGAAGAATGTGCGGCTGCTGCTGACCGGCGGGCTGCCCGACCCGGCGGCGGCGGAGCGGACGGTGCGCAGCGTCGCGGGCGGGCTGCTGGTGCAGGGGCGCGATGCCGGGCGGATCGCACCCGCGGCACTGCGCACGGTGACGCGCCGCGCGCCCACCGAGGCCGAGCTGGCCGACCTGATCTTCGCATGGCGCGTCGGCAAGCATGTCAAATCGAACGCGATCGTGCATGCGCGCGGGCAGGCGACGGTGGGGATCGGTGCCGGGCAGATGAGCCGCGTCGATGCCGCGCGCATCGCCGCCTGGAAAGCCGCGGAGGGCGCGGGGGCGGCCGGCAGCGTCGCCGCCTCCGACGCGTTCTTCCCGTTTGCCGACGGGCTGGAGGCGGTGATCGCGGCCGGCGCGACGGCGGTGATCCAACCCGGCGGGTCGCTGCGCGATGCCGAGGTGATCGCGGCGGCCGATGCCGCCGGGATCGCCATGGTGTTCACCGGGATGCGCCATTTCCGCCACTGAGCAATCACATGCTCGTGAGGCAGGCGTAACCGCCCGGCCGGCGCCTACGTACTCGACAGGGCAACGGACGGGAGGAGCGGTCATGACCCAACAGTCAGCCGCCGAGCGGGCGCCCGCGGTCGGCGGCTTCGTCTATCCGCTGCATGTGTTGAGCGAGAACGCGCCGCCGCTGATCTCGCCGACGACGACGACGGCGACGCCGCCGATGGTGCGCGATATCGGGTTCGCCGATCTGAGGGCGGGGCTGGCCCAGGGCTGGGCCGATTTCACGGCACACCGCACCGACGTGATGTTTCTGTGTCTGCTCTATCCGGCGCTCGGCCTGGTGCTGTTCCGGTTCGCGATCGGGCATCAGGTGCTGGCGCTGCTGTTTCCGCTCGCCGCCGGGTTCGCGCTGATCGGCCCGGTCGCCGCCACCGGGCTTTATGAAATGAGCCGCCGGCTGGAACTGGGCGAGACGGTGACCTGGCGCACCGCATTCGCCGTGCTGCACGCAAGGGCATTCGGCGCGATCGCCGTGCTGGGCTGCCTGTTCGCGGCGCTGTTCGTGATCTGGTTGCAGGTGGCACTGGCGATCTACGAGGTGTTCCTCGGCAACGCCGCCCCGGCCAGCTTCGGCGACTTCCTGCGGCAGGTGTTCGCAACGCGCGCCGGATGGTACATGATCGTCGAGGGCAATCTGGTCGGGTTCTGTTTCGCCGTGATCGCCTTCGCGTTCGGCGCGCTGTCCTTTCCGATGCTGATCGACGGCCGCTTCGGCCGCAGCACCGGGGAGCGGATGTCGCTCGCGCTCGGCACCTCGCTGCATGCGATGCTGATGAATCCGGGGCCGATGTTGGCCTGGGGACTGCTGGTCGCGGTGAGCGTGATCGTGGCGTCGGTGCCGTTCTTCCTCGGCCTCGTCGTCGTGCTGCCGGTGCTGGGACACGCCACATGGCATCTCTACCGCCGCACGGTCGGCGATGCCGCGTGACGCCGCCGGGTGAAGCGGAGGGCGCGTGAAGCGGGGGCGCGTGAAGCGGGGGCCATGAAAATGCGAGGCGTTCTCAACGTTCCGCTGCCGCCTTGAAGAGATTTCCCGGCGCCGGCATAGTCCGCCGCGGCACGGGCGGTGCCGGCGCGAGGGGACGGCATGCGGAATTTCGACGAGTTGAGCGAGAGGGAAATCCTGGCACTCGCCATCGGCAACGAGGAGGAGGACGGACGCATCTACGCCGATTTCGCCGATCGGCTGCGTGAGGACTATCCGGCGACCGCCAGCGTGTTCAGCGAGATGGCGGCCGAGGAGGGTGAGCACCGGCGCCGGCTGATCGACCTCTACCGCGGCAGGTTCGGCGAGCACATCCCGCTGATCCGCCGCCAGGACGTGCGCGGCTTCGTGCAGCATCCGCCGGTCTGGCAGTCGCGCACGCTCGGCATCGACGCGGTGCGCAGGCAGGCGCAGGCGATGGAGGCGGAGACGCAGCGCTTCTATCGCCGCGCCGCGGCGCGCAGCACCGATGCCTCGGTGCGCAAGCTGCTCGGCGATCTGGCCGAGATCGAGGCGCAGCACGAGCACACCGCCGACAAGCTGGTCGCACAGAACGTGCCGGAAAACATCCGCCACGAGGAAGCGGAGGCGGAACGGCGGCTGTTCGTGCTGCGCGTGATCCAGCCGGGGCTGGCGGGGCTGATGGACGGCTCCGTCTCCACGCTCGCGCCGGTGTTCGCGGCGGCGTTCGCCAGCGGGAAAAGCTGGGATGCCTTCGTGGTCGGCCTGGCCGCCTCGATCGGCGCCGGCATTTCCATGGGATTTGCCGAGGCGCTGTCGGACAACGGCAGCCTGACCGGGCGCGGCGCGCCGTGGGTGCGCGGGGTGATCTGCGGCCTGATGACGACGCTGGGCGGCATCGGCCACACGCTGCCGTTCCTGATCGCGGCGTTCTGGACCGCGACCGCGGTCGCGGTCGTCGTGGTGATCGCGGAACTCGGCATCATCACATGGATCCGCTGGCGCTACATGGATACGCCGCCGGTGTCGGCGGCGATGCAGGTGGGCTTCGGCGGCGCGCTCGTGTTCGCGACGGGTATTCTCATCGGCAACAGTTGAGCCGCAGCGGGGAGCGACCAGGATGCCGGATGGACTGGATGTCGATTATGACGGCCTGATCCCGAACAATGTCGGGCTGAGCCAGGACGCGCGCGTGCGCCGGGCGCTGGAGACGTGGCATCCCGGCTACATCGACTGGTGGCGCGACATGGGGCCGGAAGGGTTCCAGGATGCCCTGGTCTATCTGCGCACCGCGGTCAGCGTCGATCCCGCCGGCTGGGCGAAGTTCGGCTTCGTGCGCATGCCCGAATACAAATGGGGCATCCTGCTCGCGCCCGCAGTCGCGGACCGCACCATCGGCTTCGGCCTTCACCGGGGCGAGGAAGTGTGGCAGGAGGTGCCGGGCGAATACCGCGCCATGCTGCGCCGCCTGCTGGTGATCCAGGGCGACACCGAGCCGGCGAGCGTGGAACAGCAGCGTCATCTCGGCGCCACCGCCCCGAGCCTTTACGACCTGCGCAACCTGTTTCAGGTCAATGTGGAGGAAGGGCGGCATCTGTGGGCGATGGTCTATCTGCTGCAAAAGCATTTCGGCGCCGACGGACGCGAGGAGGCGGAGGAACTGCTGCGCCGCCGTTCCGGCCATATCGACACGCCGCGCATGCTGGGGGCGTTCAACGAGGCGACGCCAGACTGGCTCAGCTTCTTCATGTTCACCACCTTCACCGACCGCGACGGCAAGATGCAGCTCGCGGCGCTGGCGCAATCCGGCTTCGATCCGCTGTCGCGCACCTGCCGCTTCATGCTGACCGAGGAAGCGCACCACATGTTCGTCGGCGAAAGCGGGGTCGCGCGGGTGATCGAGCGCACCTGTGCGGCGATGCGCGAAGCCGGCATCGATGATGCGACCGATGTCGCGGCGGTGCGCCGGCTCGGCGTGATCGACCTGCCCCTGATCCAGCGCAAGATGAACCTGCACTGCTCGCTCACCTTCGACCTTTTCGGCAACGAGATCAGCACCAATGCCGCCAACGCCTTCAATGCCGGCCTGAAGGGCCGCTACCGGGAGGACCGGATCGACGACGACCACCTTCTCGCCACGGCAACCTATCCGGTGCTGCGGCTGGTCGATGGGCTTGTGGTGCGCGAGGAGGTGCCGGCGCTGTCGTCGCTCAACATGCGGCTGCGCGACGATTTCGTCGCCGACGTGGAGGGCAGCGTCGCGCGCTGGAACAGGGTGATCGAGCGGGCGGGCTTTGCCTTCCGGCTGACCCTGCCGCATGTCGGCTTCAACCGCCGCATCGGCGAATTCGCGCGCGGCCATCTCGCGCCCGACGGGACCGTGCTGACGCAGGCGGCGTGGCAGCAGCTTATGCCGGAAGTCCTGCCGACCGCGCAGGACGGCGCCTATCTCGAGTCGCTGATGCGCCCGGAGCGCCGACCCGGCGTCTTCGCCGGCTGGATCGCGCCGCCGAAGGCCGGCATCGACAGCAAGCCGGGCGATTTCGAGTATGTCAGGATCGAGGGATAGCGCCGGCGACGGTGCTGTCGCGGCCGGGTTGGGGGGCGGGCCATGCCGGGCGAGACCGCGGATATCGGGGCCAGCCAGGTGCGCAGGCAAAGCCTGCCCGCTGTCCGCCGCCGCCGACAGCGCGTGCTGCTGGTGGCCGCCAGCGTGCTCGGCGCGGTGCTGGCGTGGGAGGGAGTGACCCGCATCGTCGCCTATACCGACGATGCCTATGTCCGCTCCGATCTGGTCGCCGTTGCCCCCGAAGTGACCGGACCGATCATCGCCGTCCATGTCCGCGACAACCAGAAGGTCCGGCGCGGCGACCCCCTGGTCTCGATCGACCCGACCCCTTTCCGCCTCGCGGTCGAAGCGGCGCAGGCGACGCTGCGCGAGGCGGAGGCAGGGCTCCGCGCCGACCGGGAGGATCGCGTCGCCGCCGCCGACCGGGTGGCCGGGGCGGCGGCGGCGCTCGCGCTCGCCCAGGAAACGCAGCATCGCGGCGTGCAACTGGAGCGGGAGAGCTTCGCCTCTCCCCAGCAACTCGATGTCGAGGACGCGCGGCTGCGGCAGGCGGAGGCCGAGGCACAGGCCGCGCGCGCCGCACTGGCCCATGCCGAGCAGGTGCTGGCGCGCGACGAGGCCGCCATCGCCCGCGCCACCGCCGAACTCGGCACACGGCAATGGCAGCTCGACCGCACCGAACTGCACGCGCCGGTGGATGGCACGATCAACAACCTGACGACCCGGCCCGGAGATACCGCGCGCGCCGACGTGGCCCTGATCGGCATCGTCGATGCCCATGCGTGGCGCATCATCGCCAACTACAAGCAGGACTACATCCGGCGGTTCACGCAGGGTGGCGGCGGATGGGTGTGGCTCGACAGCCAGCCCTGGCACCTGCACCATGCCCGCATCCAGGGTATCGGACGGGCCATCAGCCGCAGCACCGACGCCCCCGGCCTGCTGCCCTATGTCGCGCCGACGACGGACTGGATCCGCCTGCAACGCCGCTTCCCGGTGACGCTGCTGCTCGACGACCCGCCGGATGATCTGCCGCTCTATATGGGCGCGGATGCGCGGGTGGTGATCCTCCCGTGAGCACCGACGCCGCCATCGCCGCAACCGCGATGCGGGCGGCCACGGGGACGCTCGCGGCCCTGGGCGCCGAGTTGCGCACATTGCGGCCCACCGGGCAGCGGGCGCGGCTGGCGGCGCTGCCGGCACTGGTCGTGGTGCTGGCAACCGTGCTCGCCTGCGCGCTCGACCTGCCTGATCCGTGGTGGGCCGGGATCAGCGGCTTCATCACCACCCAGACGACGCGCCAGGGTGCCGTGCAGAAAGGCGCACGGCGCCTCATCGGCACCATGGCAGGGGCAGCGCTGGCGCTGCCGGGGGTCGGCTGGTTCGTCTATGATCCGGTGCTGTGCTCGCTCGGGCTGTTCGTGGTGGCCGCCGTCGGCATGCTGGGCGTGGTGGTCAGTCCGCACGGCTATGCCTGGCAGATCGCGGCCATCACCTTTTCGATCGTCGTGCTGACGGCGCTCGATGATCCCACGCGGGCGTTCGCCACCGCGGTCTTTCGCAGCGCCGAGGTGGCGCTCGGGGTCGGCACCGCGGTGCTGGCGGCGCGCGCGCTCGCGCCCGCGGGCAGCGCCGCGCCGCCGCCGCCGCCGCCCGGCTGGCACGACCTGTTCGGCCGCCAATGGCCGGCGGTGCTGCATGGCGTGCGCAGCGGCATCGCCGTGGCGGTGCTGCCGGTGATCTGGGGCTGGTTCGACCTGCCGGCCCTGACCGCGATCGCGATGACGGTGGTGTCGATCCTGGCCGCCCCGGTGCTGGCCACCCATCCGCTCGACGATGCAGGCCGCATCATCGACAAGTCGGTGAAGCGGCTGATCGGCTGCGGCCTCGGCGGCGGGATTGCGGTGGCGCTGCTGGCGCTGCCGCTCGATTCGCTGCCGCTGTGGCTGGCGGCGCTGTTCGCCGGCCTGTGGCTGTTCGGCTGGCTGGAGAGCAGCACGCGCGGCATCGGCTATGCCGGCATCCAGGCGGCGCTCGCGTTCATCATCGTGCTGGTGCAGGGAGAGGGTCCGCCGGTCAGCCTGATCCCGGCGCTGAACCGGCTGGCCGGGATCGTGCTCGGCCTGCTGATCCTGCTCGGCGTCAGCTTCGTCGTCCGCCCGGCGGAGGAAGCGCCGGCAGCGGCGCCGGCGGACGCAGCCTGACGGCAGGGAGGGCGCGGTCTTGCTTGGCCGGCAGCCACGATCCTGGCATACCGCCCCCGCAACCCCATGTTGCGCCGGACCATTGAGGGAACGCCCCGCTGATGCCCGTTCGTGCCGCCGCGCCGCGGCTGATCGCCCTCGCGCTGCTGGCTGCCGCAATCGTCTGGCTCGCGACCCACCGGGCCGCGCTGCAGCCGGGGGAAATGGCGGCGCGGCTCGCCACGCTCGGCCCGTGGGCGCCGGCGATCTTCGTCGTCGTCTATGCGCTGGGCGCGGTGCTGCTGTTTCCCGCGGCGCTGCTCAGCTTTGCCGGCGGCGCGGCGTTCGGGCCGGTATGGGGGGCGGTGCTCGACCTGGCGGGTGCGACGCTCGGCGCCGGGGCGGCGTTCCTCGCCGCCCGCTACTTCGCTGCCGGCTGGGTGCGGCGGAGGGTCGGCGGGCGGCTCGGGCGGCTGATCGCGGGCGTCGAGGCGGAAGGCTGGCGCTTCGTCGCCGCGGTGCGGCTGGTGCCGCTGATTCCCTATGCCCTGCTCAACTATGCGCTCGGCCTGACCCGCATCGGGTTCTGGCCCTATCTCGCCGCCTCCGCCGCGTGCATGATCCCCGGATCGATCGCCTATACCTGGCTCGGCTATGCCGGGCGGGAGGCGGCGGACGGGAATGCGGCCGGGCTGCGCTACGGGCTGCTCGGGCTTGGCGTGCTCGGGCTGGCGGCGTTCGTGCCGCGCATGGTGCGGCGGCTGCGCGCGCCGGCTTGACGGTCCGGGCGCGACGATGCGCTACTGCGCGAGGAAGCCGCCGTCCACCGGCAGCGTATGCCCCGTCACCATCGCCGCCGCCGGCGACAGCAGGAACAGCACCGGGCCGGCGACCTCCGCCGGTTCGGCGAGGCGGGCGAGCGGCATGCTGGCTTCGAGCTTTGCGACCAGCGCCGGCTCGGCCAGGAGCGGCGCGATGAAGCCAGTGCGGACCCAGGTGGGGGCGACGGCATTGACACGGATGCGCGGCGCCCATTCCACCGCCAGCGCGCGCGTCAGGTTCACCACCGCGCCCTTGCTCGCCTGATAGGAGATGTTGGGATAAAGCCCGCCGCCCGACAGGCCCATGATGGAGGCGATGTTGACGATCGCGCCCCCGCCCCCGGCCAGCATGTGGCGCGCGGCGGCCCGGGCGCAGAGGAAGACGGCGGTCAGGTTGAGGTCGATCACCTTATCCCACTCGGCGCGGGGCAGATCGACGGCGGGGCGGCGCAGTGCCGTGCCGGCATTGTTGACCAGCGCGTCGATCCGCCCCTCCGCCCGCGCGATCGCGTCCAGGGTCGCGACCGTCGCCGCCTCATCGGTCACGTCCAGCGTGTGGGCGGTGGCCGTGCCGATCGCCGCCGCCGCGGCCTCGGCCGCCGGGCCGTCGCGGTCGAGCAGATGCACGCGCGCGCCGGCCCGCGCCGCCGCCGCCGCGACCGCCTGGCCGATGCCGCGGGCCGCACCCGTGACCACG
>JAJZNE010000128.1 GCA_021847995.1 Pseudomonadota bacterium
TGCTTGCCCAGCGTGCCAGCCGCGAATCCGCCGAGATGCGCCGACTGCTGCAAGCGCAGCGAAACCGGATCGAGGAGTCGCTGCAACGCGGCCCTGATCCTCGCCAGCGCACGTTTGAATTCAGCGCAGAGGAACGCCGGCAGGAGGAGGACGACCGCCGCGCCTGGCGACGCCGTCTCGATCGCCTTCCCGACGAACTCGACGCCGAGCCGCAGCGCATCGAGGCCGGCTACCAGGTCCGCGCCGCGCGGCTCGATCCGGTCGGCATCGTCTATCTCTGGCCGGTGACCGGCTGATGGCGGACGAACAATACCGTGCGCTCCTGGAAATTCACCGGCGCTGGATCGGCTATGTCCAGCCGGTCGGCCTGGTGGTCGCGCCCGTCGCCCTGGTCCGCCACGGGATTGGTGCCGACCGGAACGTTGCCGCGACGCAGGTGCGGCTCACCGAACACATCGTCACGGGAAGGGACCAGCCGCCGCGGCTCGCCGATCTGCAAGCCTTCCTGCAAGACCTTCTCGGCTGGCAGGCGGATGACATCGTGCCGGCACCGGACGATCTTGCGGTGCCGCTTCCGGAGTTGGGCACCACCCTCCGCCCGACTTTCGCCGTGCGTGATCCCGCGCCGGTCACGGACGCATCACCCTGGCAGATGCTGATCGGGGTCGAGCCGGATTTCACCGATCTCGACGCCAAGGGCACCACAGGCCAGGGGGGCGGTCAGGGCAATGACGCGCGCGCCTGGGCCGCGGCGCCGCAGGCGCGGTTCGAGCGCCTGCTGCGCGCGACGGAAATCCCTGTCGGGCTGCTGACCAACGGTGCCGAGTTCCGTCTGGTCTATGCCCCACGCGGCGAAGCCTCTGGCCATGCTACCTTCCGCCTGGCCCAGATGCAGGAGGTCGGCGGCCGGCCGATCCTCTCGGCCTTCCTCATGCTGTTGGAATCCGAGCGCCTGTTCGGCCATCCCGCCGACCGGCTGCCACGCCTGCTGGAAGAAAGCCGCCGCTACCAGAACGAGGTTTCGGCGAAGCTCTCCTCGCAGGTCCTGAACGGCCTCTACGAGTTGCTGCGCGGGTTGCACGCCGCCGATCTGCGCACCGGCACGACACGTCTCGCCGATCTCGCTGAACGCGACCCGGGCCATATCTACGCCGGCTTGCTCGCGGTGATGATGCGCCTCGTGTTCGTGCTCTACGCCGAGGAGCGCGGGCTGTTCCCCGAGGACTCGATCTGGGCGCAGAACTACGCGCTCGGCGGTCTGTTCGTGCGGCTGCGCGACGACGCGGCCTTGCATCCGGACACGATGGACGACCGCTACGGCGCCTGGGCGCAGCTTCTGGCGCTGTTCCGCATCGTCCATAGCGGTGTCGCGCACGGCCAGCGCCTCCGCCTGGTCGCTCGGCGCG
This sequence comes from Pseudomonadota bacterium, assembly GCA_021847995.1. GTDB lineage: Bacteria > Pseudomonadota > Alphaproteobacteria > Acetobacterales > Acetobacteraceae > JAFKFJ01. Next base: position 1,407 of record JAJZNE010000128.1, read on the forward strand.
GCGCGTTGTTCGACCCCGACCGGTTTCCGTTCCTGGAAGGCCGCGCCACCGCCACCGATCCGCCCGACCCGCCGCGCGTCTCGGACGGCACGGTCTGGCGCATCCTGCAAGGGCTGATGCTGCTCGATGGGGAGCGCCTGTCCTACCGAACGCTCGACGTTGAGCAGATCGGCGCGGTGTACGAGACCATGATGGGCTTCACCGTGCAGCTCACGCCCGGCCGGGCGCTCGCGGTGCGCTCGGCCAAGCGCGGCGGCGCCGCCGCGGTGGTCGATCTCGACGCGCTGCTCGCAACCAACGCCGGCAAGCGGGCCGAGGCGCTGGCCGCGCAGGCGGAGCGCAAGGCCACCCCGCGCCTCGCCGCCGCGCTGAAAGCGGCCGACAGCGTGGAGGCGCTGGCCGCCGCGCTCGCCTCGGTGCAGGACACCGACGCGACGCCGCGCCTCGTGCCGAAGGGCACGCTGGTGTTGCAGCCGACCGCGGCCCGCCGCCGCTCCGGCTCCCACTACACCCCACGCAGCCTGACCGAGCCGATCGTGCGTACCGCGCTGCGCCCGGTGCTGGCCCGACTGGGCGAAGACCCGGCGCCCGAGGCGATCCTGGAGCTGAAGGTGCTCGACCCCGCCGTGGGGTCGGCGGCCTTCCTGGTGGAAACCTGCCGGCAGTTGGCGGAGGTGCTGGTCTCCGCCTGGTCCAGACGCGGCGCCACGCCGGAAATCCCGCCCGACGAGGACCCGGTGATCCATGCGCGCCGGCTGGTGGCGCAGCGCTGCCTCTATGGCGTTGATCCGAACCCGATGGCGCTCGACATCGCGCATCTGTCGCTGTGGCTCACCACGCTGGCGAAGGAGCACGAATTCACCTTCCTCTCCCATGCGCTGCGGCGGGGCGACTCCCTGCTCGGCCTGGATGTGGAGGGCATCGCAGCGCTGAGCTGGGCGCCGGCGAACGAAGCGCCGCTTGCTGCCGCGCTGGTGCGGCCGAAAATCGCGCGCGCGGAGCAGGAGCGCGTTCGCATCCGCGCGGCGCTGGACTGGATGGGAGAAGCGGAGCTGCGCCCGCTGCTCGACCGCGCCGATGCCGAATTGCGCGAGGTGCGGGCGATCGGTGATGCCGTGATCGGCGCCTTCTTCAGCGGCACCAATGCCCGCGCGCGTAAGGAAGCGCGGGAGGCGCTGGCCGATGCCTATGGCGCGGCCGGGGAGGTGTGGCGGGCGAAGCTCGCGGCGTTCGTCGCCGTGCCGCGCAGGCTCACCCCGAAGCTGACGCCGTTCCACTGGCCGGTGGAGTTTCCGGAGGTGTTCGACCGTGCCAATCCGGGCTTCGACGTGGTGGTGGGCAACCCGCCCTATGCCGGAAAGAACACGATCGCCGAGGGCCATCCTGCCGGCTATGTCGAGTGGCTGCAGGCACTGCATCCGGGCGCGCATGGCAATGCCGATCTGGTCGCGCATTTCTTCCGCCGTGCCTTCACCCTGCTGCGCCGGGACGGCTGTTTCGGGCTGATCGCCACCAACACGATCCGCCAGGGCGACACGCGGGAGACCGGGCTGCGGCCGATCCTGAGCGCCGGCGGCACCATCATCGCGGCGCGTCGCCGGCTGGTCTGGCCGGGGGCGGCGGCGGTGGTGGTGAGCGTGGTGCATGTGCTGAAAGGTCCGGCCGACGCGCCGCCGGTGCTGGACGGCAAGACGGTTTCGCGGATCAGCGCCTTCCTGGTGGAGGGCAAGCAGGACGCGACGCCGGCGGCGCTGCGCGCCAATGCTGGGATCGCCTTCCAGGGCAGCATCCTGCTGGGGATGGGATTCACCTTCGACGACCGGACCAAGGATCCGGCGGCGAATCGGTTGGCGGAACGGGAGCGGCTGATCAGGACCGACAGGAACGCTGAGCGGATCCGCGCCTACATGGGCGGCGACGAGGTCAACAACAGCCCGACGCATGCGTTTCATCGGTACGTGATAGACTTTTCCGACTTCCCATTGCAGCGGGAGGAGCTCGGGTTTGCCTGGACGGAAGCGAGTGACGAGCAAAGGGCCGAATGTCTGCATCGCGGAATCGTTCCGTCAGACTACCCGGACCCGGTGGCGGCGGATTGGCCCGATTTGCTCCCAATTGTCGAAGAGCGAGTGAAGCCGGAGCGAGCAGCGCAAGGAGACGAAGGTGGGAAGCGCCTTTGGTGGCGCTTTCTGCGGCCGCGCCCTGCAATGCACCGCGCCATCCGCGGGCTTGACCGCGCGCTGGCGATCAACTGTGGAGCGTGCCCGCACATGGGGTTCGCGTTCCTTCCAAATGACCTTGTCTATGCAAACACATTGGATATTCTTGCGCTCGATAGCTTTGACCGGTTCGCGTTACTCCAATCTCGCGTACATGAAGTCTGGGCACGGTTCTTCGCCTCGTCGCTGGAGGACAGGCTCCGCTACACGCCGACCGATTGCTTCGAGACCTTTCCGCTGCCTAACGCCGACGTGGACCGCTCGGCGATGGAACGAGCCGGCAAGGAATACTACGAAGCCCGTGCCGCGCTTATGCAATCGACCAACAAGGGGCTGACCGAGACCTACAACCGCTTCAATGACCCCGAAGACCAGGACCCCGCGATCATTCACCTACGCGAACTGCACGCCGCCATGGATCGCGCCGTGCTGGATGCCTATGGCTGGACCGACCTGCGCCCCGTCGCCATCCACGAGCGCGAATGGGAAGCCCAGGACGACGACGAAAAACCCGCGCCCTGGCGCCTGCGCTGGCCGGAAGCCGACTGCGATACGGTGCTCGCCCGCCTGCTCGACCTCAACCGAAGCCGCCACGAAGCCGAAACCCAGGCCGCTCCCACCGCGACTCCCGCCCGCAAGCGGCGAGGCCGCGCGTCCCCCACTTCCACCGCGCCGCTGTTCGAGTAGGTTCGTCCCATGGAGCCATGCGCATGACCAATTCCGCCGCTGTCCGCGCCGCGATTGCGCGCACGCTGCGCCGCGATCTCATCGGCCCCGGCCTGGATGACGAGGACATCGCGCATGAGATCCTGCCCACGCGCCCGTCCCGCTGGTATCTCACCGGCTATCTGGTGCCCGCCCAGGCGCCGCCCGAACAACGCACCGCGTCCGGCGCGGCGGAGGGCGAGCTTGACGGCGGCAATGGCGAAGGTTCGGACGGGCTCGACGATGCCGACGAACCCGATACCCCGACCGCCCGACCGAGCTTTCTGCCCTCCTCCATCGGCCTGTCGTTCCTGCTTCCCGAGGGCGTGGACCACGTGGAGGTAACGGCGCGCTGGGGCGATTATCGCGCGGCCGCGGCCGAGACCGCGGAGGCC
>JAJZNE010000097.1 GCA_021847995.1 Pseudomonadota bacterium
ATGTCGCAGCCGGGATAGCGCGCGCACAGCCGCCACACGGCCCCGAGCGCCGGATCGGCCGCGTCCTGCACCCCGAACACCACCTGAAAGCGCGGGTAATCCTGCGCGCAGGCACTGGCCAGCGCCTCCTCCAGCAGGGCCTCGTCGCGGTAGAGCGGCTTGAGCAGGCTGATCGGCGGCAGGTCCGCCGCCGGCGGCAGGCCCGGGGCGGCGCGGAAACGGCACACCAGCCGCGCGCCGATCAGGGTCAGTGCGATCCCCGCCACGGTCAGCAGAGCGGCCAGCAGCGCCAGCGGCAGCAGCATCCGGTCAGGACTTTCCGTCCTGAAGATTTGCCACCTTGCGTTCAAGCGAGGCGATCAGCCGCTGCGGCCCGCCGCCCGCGATGAGGGAGCGGAAATCCGACCGCTGCACGGCGACGCGGCTGATCGAGCCGTCCAGCAGCACGTCCACCACCTGCCAGCCGGCGGCGGTGCGGCGCATCTGGTAGTCGATGCGCGTCGCCTCTCCGTTCTTCGGCACCACCTGCGTCGCCACCATCTGGTCGGCGCCGACCGCCCGCGTCTGCGGCAGGATGTCGATGCGCTGACCGTCAAAGGAGTCGAAATTGGCGACGTAGCTCGCCACCGTGTAGCGGGTGAACACATCGAGCAGCTTCGCCTGGTCGGCGGGGGACATCGTGGCCCAGCGCGGCCCCACCGAAACCTCCAGGATATGCGGCAGGTCGAACACGCTCTGCACCACCGGCGTCAGGGCTGCGGCCCGCTGTGCGAAGGGGGTCGCCTGTCCCATGCGCATGATGTGCAGCAGCGCCTCATCAAGCCGCGCCACCGGCGCCGACGGGCCGCCCGCCGCCCCCTGCGCCGATGCCGCCCGCACCCACCAGGGCAGCGGCACTGCCGCCAGTGCGGCCGCCGCCAGCAGCAGGGCGCGCCGGTGCGGCAGCTGCACGGCGCTCATTGCCGCCGCACCACGACGAAGGCGGCAAGCTCGCTGAGCAGCGCGGCGCGGTCGCCGAAACTGTCGAGATGCCGCGCCGCCTGGCTCGCCAGCATGTCCGCCTGCGCGCGCGCCCGCTCCGGCCCGAGCACGGCGACCAGCGTCGCCTTGCCGGCGGCGGCGTCCTTGCCGGGGGTCTTGCCGGTCTCCTCCGGTGTGCCCTCGGAATCGAGCAGGTCGTCGGCAATCTGGAACGCCGCCCCCAGATCGCGGCCATAGGCCGCCAGCATCTGCCGCTGCGCCGGCGCGGCGCGGCCCAGGATGGCGCCAGCCTCGGCGCTGAACTGAATGAGGCGTCCGGTCTTGAGCGCCTGTAGCCGGATGATCTGCTCCACGCTCAGTGTCCGCCCCTCCGCCAACAGGTCGATCATCTGCCCACCCGCCATGCCGCGCGCTCCTGCCGCCAGTCCCAGCGCCGCCACCAGTTCGCATCTTGCTTCAGGATTGGAATGCGTGTCGGGTTCCGCCAGCACCTCGAACGCGCGGGCCTGCAAAGCGTCGCCGGCAAGGATCGCGGTCGCCTCGTCGAAGGCGCGGTGCGTGCTGGGCTTGCCGCGGCGCAAATCGTCGTCATCCATCGCCGGCAGGTCGTCATGCACCAGCGAATAGGCGTGCAGCATCTCGATCGCGGCGCCGACGCGGGCGGCGCAGCGCCGGTCCACCCGGAACAGCGCCGCCGTCTCCATCGCCAGGAAGGCGCGCAGCCGCTTGCCGCCGCCGAGCGTGGCATAGCGCATCGCCTCCGCCAGCCGCGCCTCCGCCCCCTCGTTGGCGGGCAGCAGATCCTCCAGCGCCGACTCGACCTCCGCCGCCGCCTGCGCCAGCGCGGCCGCCAGCCTGCCCTGCCCGATCATCACCTTCACGTCAGACGCCATCGGCCGCTCTCTCCGCTTCGCCGGTCGCGGGGCACGGGACCGCTACGCGCCGCCTCGATGCGACGTGCGACGCCCGCGCAGAGGCGCCTGCACGGCCGCCATCCGTGACCAGCCTACCGCACCTGTGGGATTCCTGCCATATCTGGCGCTCATCGGGCCTGCGCGGCCGGCGTGCCGGCCGCCGGGGCGTTGCTGCGGGCGCCGGCGGGGACATATCCGGGGGGTTCTGTGGCGATGGCCGGCGGGTCGGGGCTGGAGGGTGCGATGTTACGGGTTGTGCTGGCGCAGCCGCGCGGCTTCTGCGCGGGCGTGGAGCGGGCGATCGAGATCGTCGAGCGGGCGCTCAGCAAATACGGCCCGCCGATCTATGTCCGGCATGAGATCGTGCACAATGTCCACGTCGTGTCCGATCTGCGCCGGCGCGGGGCGGTGTTCGTCGATGAGCTGAGCGAAATCCCGCCCGGCGGGATGACGGTATTCAGCGCCCACGGCGTCGCCCGGCGGGTGGAGGAACTGGCGAGGGAGCGCGAACTGCCGGTGATCGACGCCACCTGCCCGCTGGTCGCCAAGGTGCATAACGAGGGCCGCCGCTACGCCGCGCAGGGCCGCGAAGTGGTGCTGGTGGGTCATGCCGGCCATGCCGAAGTGGAGGGCACCATCGGCCAGATTCCCGGCAAGGTGCATCTGGTGCAGACACCCGGGGATGTCGCCGCGCTCCTACCCGGCACGCCGGAGCGGATGGCCTACATCACCCAGACGACGCTGTCGGTGGATGACACGCGGCATATCATTGCCGCGCTGAAGGCCCGTTTCCCGGACATCGTCGGTCCCGACGTGCGGGATATCTGCTATGCGACGCAAAACCGCCAGCAGGCGGTGCGCGATCTGGCAGCGGCGGTGGACGTGATCCTGGTGGTCGGCAGCCGCAACAGTTCCAACTCCAACCGGCTGTGCGAGATCGGCAGCGATCTCGGCCGACCGAGCTATCTGATCGACGATGCCTCGGCGCTCTGCCGCGAATGGTTCGACGGCGTGCGCACGGTCGGGCTGACCGCCGGGGCCTCGGCGCCGGAGACGCTGGTGCAGGACGTGATCGAAGGACTGCGCCGCTTCGCCGAGGTCGAAGTCACCACGATGGCCGGTGTCGCGGAGGACGTGCGCTTCCGGCTGCCCGCCGAAGTCGCCGAGATCGCCTGACACGCTGCCAGCAAGCCGAGGATCAACAAGCACATGGCCGTTCCCCTCAATCAGGCGCTGCGTGTCGGTGCCTATGTCGTCCGCCAGCATCTGCGCGGCCGGCGGCGCTATCCGCTGGTGCTGATGCTGGAGCCGCTGTTCCGCTGCAACCTAGCCTGCGCCGGCTGCGGCAAGATCGACTATCCGGCGGAAATCCTCAATCAGCGCCTTTCGGTCGCCGATTGTCTGGGCGCGGTCGATGAATGCGGCGCGCCGGTGGTCGCGATCGCCGGCGGCGAGCCGCTGCTGCACCGGGAGATGCCGCAGATCGTCGATGGCATTCTGGCGCGCGGCAAGTTCATCTATCTTTGCACCAATGCGCTGCTGCTGGAAAAGAAGCTCGACCAGTACAAGCCGCACCGCAACTTCGCCTTCGACGTGCATCTCGACGGCGATGAGGAGATGCACGACCGCGCGGTCAGCCAGGGCGGCGTGTTCACCCGCGCGGTGGCGGCGATCCGGGCAGCCAAGGCCCGCGGCTTTCGCGTGTGCATCAACACCACGCTGTTCGACGGCGCCGATCCCGACCGGGTCGCCGCCTTCCTCGATTCGGTGAACGCGATCGGCATCGACGGGGTGATGATCTCCCCCGGCTATGCCTATGAGCGCGCGCCCGACCAGGCGCATTTCCTCAACCGCCGCAAGTCGAAGGAACTGTTCCGCGCCATCTTCCGCCGCGGCCGCGGGCGCGGCTGGAAATTCAACCAGTCGGCGCTGTTCCTCGATTTCCTGGCCGGCAACCAGCGTTATCTGTGCACGCCCTGGGGCAAGCCGACGCGCAACGTGTTCGGCTGGCAGCGTCCGTGCTACCTGCTCGGCGAGGGCTATGCGAAGACCTTTGCCCAACTGATGGCGACGACCGACTGGGATCGCTACGGCACCGGCAACTACGAGAAATGCGCCGACTGCATGGTCCACAGCGGCTATGAGGCGACAGCGGTGGTCGATGCCGTCCGCCGGCCCTGGAAAATCGCCGCCGCGGCGCTGCGTGGCCCGCGCACCGAGGGACCGATGGCCGAGGAAATCGCGCTCGATCGGCAGCGCCCGGCGGAATTCGTCTTCGGCCGCCACGTCGAGGATGCGATGGCGCGCCTACGGCATCGTCCGGTCGCGGCGGAGGATGTCGCCGACGCGGCCGATTAGCGCCGCCCGTGCCGCAGCCGCCGCGCGCGCCAGCCGGAGCAGCGCCACGATCTGCCAGGGCCGCGCCGCGAGCGAGGCGAGGACGCGCGCCGCGCCGATCCGGCCCTCGCCGTCAAGGGCGACCAGCGCGAGCGGCGGAAGGCTGAGCTGGGCCGGATCGCAGACGGCACGGAGCACGGCGAAGGGCAGCCGGTGGCGGGCGGCGACGCGCGCGACGGCGGCGCTTTCCAGATCGACCCCGGCCGCGCCGGTGGCCGCGAACAGCGCCTGCTTGGCCGCCGGCGTCGCCACCACCCGCCCTGCCGCGACGAGCGTCGCGCAGGTGGCGCCCCCGAGCCAGGCCGACAGCGCCGCATCGGTGGCATGATCGCCGTCTTCCCCACGCACCGCCCGGGGCACCAGAATGGCGCCGGGCGGCAGCGTGGGATCGAGGCCGCCGCACAGACCGAAACTGATCAGCGCGCCCG
>JAJZNE010000146.1 GCA_021847995.1 Pseudomonadota bacterium
GGCGGTATCGATGCAATTGAAGCCGTCGGCAACGAAGGCGTCGAGCAAGGCGAAGGACGTGGCTTCGTCCGCCGTCCAGCCGAACACGTTGCCGCCGAACACGATCGGCGCGGTGGAAAGGCCGGAGCGGCCGAGCGGGCGGTGCTGCATGAGCGTGCCTCCTGTCTGGCGTGTGGCGGGAAAGGGTGGTGCGGGCGGTCAGCCGCCCGGCCGCCGCTCCCGCCGCTCCTCGTAATCGCGGAACACGTTGTCGGCGAGCTTCTGCTGCTGCGGGCTGAGGGCGGCGTAGAGCGACTGGAAGGCCGGCACCAGGCGCTGCATGTCCTCGGCATGGGCCTGCGCGACCGCGGCGTAGGATTTCAGGTCGTCGACCGCCGTCATGTTCGGCCCCTGCTTGGCGCGGGCCTGGAAGGCCTGCTCCATGTGCATGGCGTTGTCGCGCATCACCTGGGCGAAGGCATTCCACTGCGGTTCCTCGGCCGGGGTGATGCGCAGGCGGCGGTGCAGTTCGGTGATATGCTGGTTGACGCGCATCATCCGCCGGTCCTGCATCGGCATCTGGCCCTGCATCTGCCCCTGCATCGGCATCTGGCCCTGCATCTGCCCCTGCATCGGCATCTGGCCCTGCATCGGCATCTGGCCCTGCGCCGGCGGGGTCGCGGGCTGGTCGGGCGTGTTCTGCGCCAGCGCCGGCGCCGCACCGAACCCGATGGCAAGCAAAGCCGCCGCCGTCGTGCGGCTGGTCAGGCGGATGGTCATGGGGGAACCTCCTGTTCGGTGGATCACGGGCGCGGCAGATGCGCCCGCTGATATTGCGGCACAAGCTCTGGTGTCACCCCCAGCGCGGTCGCCGCGCGCAGCGGCCAGGCCGGGTCGGCAAGCAGGGCGCGCGCCAGAAGCACGAGATCGGCGCGGCCATTGGCAACAATCTCCTCGGCATGCTCGGGGGCGGTGATCATGCCGACTGCGCCGGTGGCAATGCCGGCGCCATGCCGCACCGCCTCGGCGAACGGCACCTGGTAGCCGGGAGTCGCGGTGATCTTCTGCCCCGGCGAGAGGCCGCCCGAGGAGCAGTCGATCAGATCGACGCGACCGGTGGCGGCAAGGCGACGGCTGATCGCCACCGCGTCCCCGGCCTGCAACCCGCCCTCCACCCAGTCGCTGCACGACAGACGGACGAACAGCGGCAGATCGTCCGGCCACTCGCCGCGCACCGCCTCCACCACCTCCAGCAGCAGACGCATCCGCCCGGCGAGATCGCCGCCATAGGCATCGCCGCGGCGGTTGCTCAGCGGCGAGAGGAAGGAATGGATCAGGTAGCCATGCGCGGCATGAATTTCCGCGATGCGGAATCCGGCCCGGCGCGCCCGCGCGGCGCTCATCGCAAACTGGCCGGCGATGGTGGCAATCTCCCCGGCCGTCAGGGCATGGCAGGGCGTGTGGCCGGGGGCGGCCGGTTCCGCGGTGGGGCCGAGCGGGATCCAGCCGCCCGCCTCGGGCGCAATCGGCCGGCTGCCGTCCCACGGGCGGCCGATGCTCGCCTTGCGCCCGGCATGCGCCAGTTGGATGGCCGGCACCGCACCGACGCGGCTGATCAGGGCGGCGAGCCGGGAGAGCAGGGCCTCGTGCGCATCGCTCCACAGGCCGAGGCAATGGGGCGTGATGCGGCCGACGGCCGAGACATGCGTCGCCTCGGTAAACACGATGCCGGCGCCGCCGACGGCACGCGCGCCGAGATGCTGGATGTGCCAGTCATCGCCCAACCCATCCTCGGCGCTGTACTGGCACATGGGAGAGACGACGATGCGGTTGCGGGCGGTGACGGAGCGGAAGCTGGCCGGCTCGAACAGGCGGGGCATCAGGCAGCGTCTCCGGACTGGACGCCACGCCGATAGCGAAGCCGGCGCCGCCGGGCAAGCGGGGGGGGGGGCGCAGGCGGCGGCGGTTTGACGCGGACCCGCCCGGCTCTCTACCGTCCCGGGCCGCAGCAGCGGAGGACGCGAGATGCGGCTCAAGGGCAAGAATGCCGTCGTCACCGGCGCCGGCGGCGGGTTCGGGGAAGGAATCGCCCGGCGCTTCGCCGCCGAGGGCGCCCGCGTGGTGGTGACCGACATCAACCCGGATGCGGCCCGCCGGGTCGCCGCCTCGCTCGGCAACGGCGCCGTCGCGGTCGCCGGCGACGTGAGCCGCGGCGCCGACATGCGGGCCATGATCGCCGCCGCCAGCGACCGATTCGGCAGCCTCGACATCCTGGTCAACAATGCCGGCACCACGCATCGCAACCAGCCCATGCTGGAGGTGGACGAGGCGACCTTCGATCGCGTCTATGCGGTCAACGTGAAGTCGATCTACTGGGCGATGCAGGCGGCAGTGCCGGTGTTTCGCGCGCAGGGGCGCGGCGGCGCGATCATCAACATCAGCTCGACCGCCGGCATCCGCCCCCGTCCCGGACTCGTCTGGTATAACGGCACCAAGGGCGCGGTGAACGTGATGACGCAGTGCATGGCGATCGAACTCGCACCCGACAACATCCGCGTCAACGCCATCTGCCCGGTGCTGGGCGCGACCGGCCTGACCGAGATGTTCATGGGCCAGCCCGACAGCCCGGAAGTGCGCCAGAAATTCATGAGCACGATCCCGCTCGGGCGCATGAGCCAGCCGGCCGACATCGCCAATGCCTGCGTGTGGCTCGCCGAGGACGCATCGAGCTTCATCACCGGCGTGCTGCTGCCGGTGGATGGCGGACGCACCGCATAGCAGCGGCGTGGCGGTGCCCATCCTGTCGCTGCAATCCTGGGTTGCCTATGGCCATGTCGGCAATGCCGCCGCGCTGTTTCCCCTGCAGCGGCTGGGGGCCGAGGTGTGGGCGGTGAACACGGTGCAGTTCTCCAACCACACCGGCTACGGCGCCTGGACCGGCCGCGCCGCCACTGCGGCGGAAATTGCCGACCTGGTCGCCGGCATCGCGGCACGCGGCGTGCTCGGTACCTGCGATGCCGTGCTCTCCGGCTATCTCGGTGAGGCGGCGGTGGGGGAAGCGGTGCTGGATGCGGTGGCGCGGGTGAAGGCGGCCAATCCGCGCGCGCTCTATTGCTGCGATCCGGTGATCGGCGATGACGGCAAGGGCGTGTTCGTCCGCCCTGGCGTCGCCGACTTCTTTGCTGGCCGGGCGCTGAAGCAGGCCGACATCGCGACGCCCAACCGGTTCGAACTGGAATACCTGACCGGCACCCGCATCGCGACGCTCGCCGACGCCAAGGCAGCGACTGCCGCCCTGCAGGATTGCGGTCCGCGCACCGTGCTGCTGACCAGCCTGCGGACGGAGGCGACGCCGGCCGATGCCATCGACCTGCTAGCGGCCGAGGGCGGCGCGTTCCACCTGCTGCGCACGCCGCTGCTGCCGATCGCCGCCAACGGTGCGGGCGACCTGATCGCGGCACTGTTCCTGCTGCACCGGCTGCGCCTCGGCGCCGCCGCGCCGGCGCTGGCGGCGGCGGCGAGCGCCGTCTTTGCCGTGCTGGCGCGGACACTGGCGGAGGGCAGGACGGAACTCGCGCTGGTCGCGGCACAGGACCAACTGTCCGCCCCGGCGCGCCGCTTCGACGCGGTGCCCTGCTGAAACCAGGGCGGCGCAGCACAGCCGGGCGTTGCCATGGCTTGGCCTTTGACCCGCAGGATAGGGACGGCCCGCTTCTTTGCAACGTCGATCCCCGCCGCACGACGCGGCTTGACTTTGCTGCACCGCACCGTCATATCTCGGGTGCGCCCCGTTGCGGTTCTGTGGGCTGCCATCCCGTGTCTTCCGCGGCCCTGCGGCCGCCGCGCGGGCGGAGCGATCTCCCGGTAGCTGCTTTCCTTTGACGATTGCGCCGGTTCGCGGTCCTGCCGACCGCGATCGACCGTGCCCGGTCCGATCCGGCCCGGCGCGCGGTCGCATGCGAAAGAGACTTATGACCTCGTTTTCCGAACTCGGCCTCGCCACCCCGCTGCTGAAGGCGGTGGCCGCCGCGAACTACACCGCGCCGACGCCGATCCAGGCGCAGGCGATCCCGCCCGCGCTCGCCGGCCATGACGTGCTGGGCATCGCCCAGACCGGCACCGGCAAGACCGCGGCCTTTGCCCTGCCCATCATCACCCGGCTGCAGACCGGCCGGCGCGCCGCCGCGACCGCGCCGCGCGCGCTGATTCTGGCGCCGACGCGCGAACTCGCCGCCCAGATCGCGGACTCGTTCCGCACCCTCGGCCGCACCCTCGGCGCGCGCGTCGCCGTCGCCTTCGGCGGCGTGCCGAAGGGGCGGCAGGTGCGCGCGCTCGCCGCCGGCGTCGATGTGCTGGTGGCAACCCCCGGCCGGCTGCTCGACCTGATGGGCGACCGCGCCGTGCGGCTCGACCGCGTCGAGGTGCTGGTGCTCGACGAGGCCGACCACATGCTCGACCTCGGCTTCATCATCCCGATCCGCCGCATCGTCCAGCAGGTGCCGGGGGAACGGCAGACGATGTTCTTTTCGGCCACGATGCCAAAGGAAATCGCTTCGCTGGCCGACGGCATGCTGCGCGATCCGGTGCGCGTTTCGGTCGCCCCCGTCGCCACCACGGCGGAAAAGGTCGAACAGCGCGTGATCTTCGTGGCACAGAGCGAGAAGCGCCGCGCCCTGTCGCGCCTGCTCGGCCAGGAGGCGAGCGGCCGGACCCTGGTGTTCACGCGCACCAAGCACGGCGCCGACCGCGTCGTGAAGCAGTTGGCCGAGGACGGCATCGATGCCGAAGCGATCCACGGCAACAAGAGCCAGGGCCAGCGGGAACGGGCACTGGCGTCGTTCCGCAGCGGACGGACGCGGGTGCTGGTCGCGACTGACATCGCCGCACGCGGCATCGACGTGACCGGCATCGACCACGTCATCAACTTCGAACTGCCGAACGTGCCGGAAAGCTACGTCCACCGCATCGGCCGCACCGCCCGCGCCGGCGCCGGCGGTGCTGCGATCAGCCTGTGCGACAACGCCGAACGCGGCTTCCTGCGCGATATCGAGCGGCTGATCCGTGCCAAAGTGCCGGTGATGCCGGCGCCGGCAGCGATGCTCGCCCGCGCGGCGTGAACGGGCGGGAGCGGCGGTTCAGGCGCGCACCCGCGTGCTGACCAGCCGCTCCACCAGCACCGCGGCGATGATGATGCCGCCGATCGCCGACCCCTGCCAGAACGGCGACACGCCGAGCAGGTTGAGGCCATTGCGGATCATCACCATGATCAGCACCCCGATCAGGGTGCCGATGATCGATCCGCGCCCGCCGGCGAGACTGGCCCCGCCGATCACCACCGCGGCGATCGCATCCAGTTCCAGCGCCGTCCCGGCCAGCGGGTCGATCGAGAGGATCTGTGCCGACAGCAGCACGCCGGCGACCGCGGAAAGTGCCCCCGACACCACATAGGGCAGTATGCTATAGGCGAGCACACCAAGGCCCGCGGTGCGCGCCGCTTCCGGGTTCGAGCCGATGGCGTAGATCGTGCGCCCGCCCTTGGTGAAACTCAGATAGAGGAACGCCAGCACATAGAGCACCAGCAGCGTCGCGACGTTCGACGGCACGCCGAGGATCGGCGTGTAGACGAGATCGTTGATCTGCGGCGGGATGTCGGAGATCGAGTTCTGTCCCGAGCAGATGTAGGCAAGGCTCCGCCCGATCGCCATGACGCCGAGCGTGACGACGAAGGACGCAAGGCCGAAGCGTGCGACGAGAAACCCCGAGAACAGCCCGATGCCGGCGCCCGACAGCACGGCCACGGCGATGCCGGCCGGGATGCCGTACTGCGGCATGGTCAGCCCCATCAGCACGGCGGTGAAACCGAGCACCGAACCGACCGAGAGATCGATGCCGCCGGTCAGGATGACGAAGGTCATGCCCACCGAGACGATGCCCGTCACCACCGACTGATCGAGCAGATTGAGCAGGTTGTTCGACTTGAGAAAGAACGGCGAGGCCAGGGAAAGCCCGACGAACACGATCAGCGCCAGCGCCAGCATACGCAGTTCGAGCCGCGCACCGAGGCGCCGGAGCAGGGCGGTCTGGACAATCGCGTCGGACATGGGCGGCGAACCTCAGATGCTGCGGACGAAGCGGTCATGGATGCGGGCGGCGATCGCGCCGGCCGGCGGCGGGTCGCCCGCGGCGACGGTAAGCCCGATCCAGCCGAGTTCGTGCCCGCGATGGCCGGCGACACGCACCAGCAGCGTCCGCAGCACGCCATCGGGTTCGGCGACGAAGCCGGCGGCAGGCGAAGCCAGGGCCGCGGCGATGCGGGTTTCCTCGAAACGCGGCGTGGCGCCGGGACCGAAGCCGGGATCGGCCGCGCCCTCGCCCCCTGCCCGTTGCAGGCAGAACACGCGGCCCTCGTCGCGCAGCGCCCAGAACGCCGTTCCGCCCGTCTCCTGCGCGAGTTCCCGCAGCAGCGCCGTGGTGCCGGCCATCGAACTGCGCGGCGCGGCGAGCAGCGTCAGCTTCGCCTCGTCCAGCACGGCACTCGCCGTCGTCGCGATCGACATGCCGTCGCTCATCACCACGATGCGTCCGCACAGGCCGAGCAGTTCCTCGAAATCCGAAGACACCACCAGCACTGCGGTGCCGCGGTCCGCAACCTCGCGCAGCATGGCATAGATCGCGCTGCGGGTGCCGATATCGACACCCTTGGTCGGTTCATCGAGCAGCAGCACGCGCGGGTCGAGCAGCAGCCAGCGGGCGATGATGATCTTCTGCTGCATGCCGCCCGAGAAGTTCAGCATGTTGGCATCCAGCAGCCGCTCCTCCGGCAGATCGAGGTGGCGCAGCAGTTGGGAGATGCGCGCCGCCTGGCTGCGGTAGCCGAGGCCGGCGCCGCGCCGTGCCGAGAGATGGCCGAGCAGCAGGTTCTCGCGCACCGAGAAATCCGGCACGATGCTCTGCCGCCGCCGATCCTCCGGCACGAATCCGATGCCGGCGCGGATCGCCGCGGCCGGCCGGCGCGGCGCGAAGGGCCGTCCGTCGAGCCGGATTTCGCCGCCATCCGGCGGGCGCAGGCCGAAGATCGCCTCCAGCGTTTCCGACCGTCCGGCGCCGACCAGACCGCCGAGGCCGAGAATCTCGCCCCCATGCAGTGCGAACGACACGTCGCGCACCAGCGGTGCGGCGCGCAGGTGGTGCAGCTCCAGCACCGGGGCGCCGGACGAGGCGGGTGCCGGCCGGGCGGCGAAGATGCGGCCGAGATCCTGGCCCACCATCAGGCGCACGATATCGGCCTGCGTGAGCGTCGCCGTCGGCACCGCGGCGGCGACCGTCCGCCCCTCCCGCATCACCGTCACCCGATCGGTGATCGCGAACACTTCCTCCAGCCGGTGGGAGACGAAGACCAGCGCGTGGCCGGCGCCGCGCAGGCGCGCGATCACGTCGAACAGGCGTTCCACCTCGCCGGGACTGAGGGATGCCGTCGGTTCGTCGAAGATGATGAGCGCGGCATCGACGGCCAGCGCCTTGGCGATTTCCACCAGTTGCCGCTGCGCTGCCGACAGCAGCCGGACTTCCGCCGACAGCGGCAGCGCATCCGCCTGGCCGAGGCTTTCCAGAATCGCCTGCGCACGGCCGCGCAACGTGCCGAGCCGCAGCCGTCCGGGCCGCGCCAGCTCGGGCAGAAAAATGTTCTCCAGCACCGAGAGATCGGGCGCGAGGCTGGTTTCCTGCATCACCATGACGATGCCGGCAGCGATCGCCTCGCGCGGGCGGCCGGCGTCGAGCGGCCGTCCGCGCCAGGTCAGCGTGCCGCGGTCACGGCGCAGATGGCCGCTGATGACGCGCGACAGCGTCGATTTGCCGGCGCCGTTGGCACCCAGCAGCCCATGCACCTCGCCGGCCGCGACATCGAGTGCCGCGCCGGCAAGGGCGCGCGTGCGATCGAAGGTCTTTTCGATGCCCTGCGCGCGCAGCAGCGGCTCCGGCGCCGCCGGCAGGTGCGGCGCCGGATCTGCCATCAGGTGAGCTCGCCCGCGAACACGGTCTGCTTGATGGTCGGCAGCATCTTGTCCACGTTCTCGCTGGTCACCACCAGGATCGGCACCGATGTCTCGCGCGGCACCTGCTCGCCCTTGAAATGCGCGAGCAGCGCCTTGGCCGATTCCACGCCCATCTGATAGGGCTGCTGCATGCCGGAGCCGACGACCTGCCCGGATTTGATGAGCTGCACCAGCTCCGGCGTGCCGTCGAACGCCGCCACCAGGACCTGCCCGTCGCGCCGCGCCGCCTTGATGGCGCGCAGCGCGCCGGTGGTCGGCTGATCGGTCTGCACGAACAGGCCGCGCATGTCTGGGTGTGCCGTCAGCATGTCCTGCACGAAGCGGAACGTCTCGTCGGTCGTGTAGGATTGCATCTGCTGCAATCCCGCTTCCTTGGTGATCCCGGCCTCCTGCATCGCCTTGCGGAAACCGGCGGTGCGCGCCTGGCCGTTCTTGCGCGCCTGGCTGATGGTGACGAGGCCGACGGAGCCGTCCTGCCAGCCCTTCGCCTTCATCTGCGCGGCCAGCACCTTGCCGATGCCGTACGCCCCCTCGAAATTGTCGGAGATGACGAAGGAGACGTATTCGCCCGAGTTGGTGCCGATGTCGGAGACGATCACCGGGATGTTGGCGCGCTGCGCCAGCCCCAGCACGGCCGGCGCGGTCGAACTGTCGGTGGGCGAGATGCAGATGCCGGCGACACCGCGCGCGATCACATCCTGCGCGTTCTTAAGCTGGGTCGCCGCATTGTTGTGGCTGTCGAGCGCCACCGAGCTGTAGCCGGCGGCCTTCGCCGTGTTCTCGATCCCTTTGGCGAGGTAGCGCCAGAACGGCAGGTCGAGGCCAGGGGTGAGATAGACGATGGTCTTCTCCGCCGCGCGCGGCGCGGCCGTGGGAAGCAGGCCGAGCGCGGCGGCGCCGGCCATTCCCTGGAGCAGGGTACGTCGTTGCATCGTTTCCTCCTTCCGATGATCCGCGCGGGCGAACGGCCGCGCAGCCGCGCCCATCATGGCGCAGAGGCGGCGGCCATTCAACGCGGCGCCGGCCGTGGCACGCTACGCTGGCACCCCCGCCTCCGCCAGCGCCGCCGCCTGGCGGGCCGCCAGTGCCGCGGCATCGAAATCCGCGACCAGACCGTGAAACAGGCGCGACCAGTTGAGTTCCGCGCGCAGGCGCAGGAATACGCCGCCGAGCCCGATCGCGCTCCGGTCCATCAGCACGAATTCCCGCGGCGGCTTCACCCCGCCGGTGCGCTTGAGCCCGGCATGCACCCGCTCGGCCACGGCGCGGCCATAGGTCACGTCGTTGGTCTCCTGGATCAGCCGCGGCCGGTCCTGCATCAGCGGCTCATAGAGGAAGCGCGCCCATTCGTTCAGCACCGCGAGCTTCTCGCGCGTGATGTCGGCAAAGCCCCAGGTTTCGTAGGCGTGCAGGGCCCGGGCATCGTCGTTGTCGCGCACGGCCTCGAACAGTTCGATGACGCCGCCGACGAAGCGGGCGTCGAAGATGCGCACCACGCCAAAATCCAGCAGATTGACGCTGCCGTCCTCCCGCACCTGATAATTGCCGAGATGCGGATCGCCGTGCAGCACGCCGTAGCGGTAGAATGGCACGTACCAGGCCCGGAACAGCGCCTCGGCGATGCGGTTCCGCTCCTCCTGCGGCGGGTTCTCCTCCAGCCGGCGCATCAGCGGCCGGCCGTCGAGCCAGGTCATCGTCAGCAGCCGCCGGGTCGAATAGTCGGCGAACGGCACCGGCACATGCACGCTCGGCTCGTGGCCGAGCATGGCGCCATAGAGGCGCATATGCGCCGCCTCGCGAAGATAGTCGAGTTCCTCACGCAGCCGCGCCGCCAGCTCCTCGTAGATGTCGTCCTGCTGAATGGCGTTGTCGATGCGGTGATAGAGCGCCATCGCGAGGCGCAACTGGCGCAGATCCGCCTCCACCGTGCTCGCCATGTCGGGGTATTGCAGCTTGCAGGCAACGCGCGTGCCGTCGTGCAGCGTCGCCAGATGCACCTGCCCCAGGCTCGCAGCCGCCGCGGCGGTCTCGTCGAAGGTCGCGAAGCGGCCGCGCCAGTCGGCACCAAGCTCGCTCGCCATCCGCCGGCGCACGAACGCCCCACCCATCGCCGGCGCGTTGGACTGCAACTGCGCAAGTTCCAGCGCATATTCCTCCGGCAGCGCATCCGGCACGGTGGAAAGGAACTGCGCCACCTTCATCAGCGGACCCTTGAGTCCGCCCAGAATGGTCCGCAGATCCCCGGCATGCGCGGCGCGATCGGTGCGGATGCCGAACACGCGCTCCCCCGCCACCCGCGCGGCGATGCCGCCGACGGCGCCGGAGGTCCGCGCGAAGCGCCGCAATTCCCCGAACAGGGAGGCGCGATCCTCCGCCTGCGACATCAGCCGGCGGCCTCCAGCTCGTCGATGAAGCCGGCGATCACGTCCAGGCCGCGCTTCCAGAACGCCGGATCTGAGGCATCGAGGCCGAACGGCGCGAGCAACGCGCGATGCCGCCTGGTGCCGCCGGCACGCAGCATGTCGAGATAAAGACGCTCGAAATCCGGCTGGCCGGCGCGATAGACCGCATAGAGCGCGTTCACCAGGCAATCCCCGAACGCATAGGCATAGACGTAGAACGGGGAGTGGATGAAGTGCGGCACGTAGGACCAGAACACGCGGTATTCGGGCGTGAACTCGAAGGCCGGGCCGAGGCTCTCGGTCTGCACATCGAGCCACAGGTCGCCGATGCGCTCCGGCACCAGTTCCCCCGACCGGCGTTCGTTGTGCAGCTTCTGCTCGAACCGGTAGAACGCCACCTGACGCACCACCGTGTTCAGCATGTCCTCCACCTTCGCCGCCAGCATCACCCGCCGCCGCACCGGATCACGCTCCGCATCCAGCAATGCCCGGAAGGTCAGCATCTCGCCGAACACGCTTGCCGTCTCGGCGAGAGTGAGTGGAGTGGCGCCGCGCAGATAGCCCTGCTCGGCCGCCAGGATCTGGTGCACGCCGTGCCCCAGCTCGTGCGCCAGCGTCATCACGTCGCGGGCGCGGCCGTGATAGTTCACCAGGACATAGGGATGCACCGACGGCACCGTCGGATGCGCGAACGCGCCGCCCGCCTTGCCCGGCCGCAACGTCGCATCGATCCAGCGCCGCGCGAAGAACCGGCCGGCGATCTCCGCCATTGCCGGGCTGAACTGGCGATACGCCGAGAGCACGCGATCCTGCGCATCCTGCCAGGGAATTTCCAGGTCGTCGTCCTGCGGCAGCGGCGCGTTGCGGTCCCAGTGCATCAGCTTCGGCAGCCCGAGCCATCCCGCCTTCAGGGCATAGTAGCGGTGCGACAGGCGCGGGTAGTCGGCCACCACCGCCGACACCAACGCATCGACCACCTCGTCCTCGACCATGTTGCCGAGATTGCGGGCGCTCTCGGGGCGCGGAAAGCGCCGCCAGGTGTCGATGATCTCCTTGTCCTTGGCGAGCGTGTTGGTGACCAGGGCAAACAGCTTGATGCGGTCGCCGAAGGCAGCGCCGACCGCGCGGCCGGCCGCCTCCCGTACCGCGCGGTCGCGGTCGGAGAGCTTGTTCAAAGCATCGGTCACGGTGAGCGCGGCATCGCCCACCCTGACGCGCATGCCCGCCACCGTCTCATCGAACAGGCGCGCCCAGGCGGTGCGGCCGGTCACTTCCTTCTCGTGCAGCAGCTTCTCCAGCGCATCGTCGAGCTGGTGCGGGCGGAAGGCCCGCAGATCGGCGAGCCACGGCCGCCACGCAGCCAGCGCCGGAGCCGCGAGCTTCGCCGCCAGCGTGGCATCGTCGATACGGTTGAGCTCCAGGGTGAAGAAGATCAGGTCGCTGCTGATCGATGTCGCCCGCTCGTTCATCGACTGGGCGAAACGGCCGATCGCCGCATCGGTCGAGTCGCCGGCAAACAGCAGTTGCGCATAGGAAAGCACGCGGCCGAGGATTTCCTCGATCCGTTCATAGGCCGCAATCGCCGCCGCCAGTTCGTCCCCCGAAAGCCCGGCAAGGCGGCCGGCATAGGCGGCGGCGAACCGCTTGGCCTCGGCCGTGGCGCGGCCTAGATCGGCTTCGATGGCGGGGCTGTCGGGGCCGGTATAGAGGTCATCGAGGGACCAGGTGGGAAGGGCGGGAATCGGCTCGGCCTGCTGCGGGGCGGCCGTGGCCTGTCCGTCGGGCATGCGCGCGGTATCCTGTGCTGATGCTTCGCGCCTGATGTAAGCTGGCCGGGCCGGACGTGAAAGGGATAGGGGAGCGCGGGCGTGACGGATCAGTATCCGGCGTGGCCGAATCTGGCCGCGATGATGTTCGGGCGGGCCAGGGAATGGCCGGACCGGCCGATGCTGCGCGCCTTCCGTGACGGCGACTGGTACAGGCTTACCTGGGGCGCGTTCGGCCATCTGGCCGCCGCCGCCGCCCGCGGCCTGCGGGAAGCCGGCATCGGCCCCGGCGACCGCGTGCTCATCGTCTCGGAAAACCGGCCGGAATATCCGATCGCGGAAGTCGCGCTGCTGGCGCTGCGGGCGGTGCCGGTGCCCACCTACGTCACCAACACCGTTGCCGATCACGCCCATGTGCTGCGCGACAGCGGCGCGCGTGCCGCGATCTGTGCCTCACCCGACCTGGCCGCCAGGGTCGTCGCCGCGGGTCCGCTCGATCTGCTGGTCACGCTCGACGACTTCACCCTCCCCGGCGTCCGCACGCTTGCCTGGTCGGTACTGTTGCGATCTCGCGACGGCTTCGACGACATCGCCGCCGCCGCCGCGGCGATCCCGCCCGGCACCCTTGCCTGCATCATCTACACCTCCGGCACCGGCGGCGCGCCGCGCGGCGTGATGCTGTCGCATCGCGCCATCCTGTCGAACTGCCGCGGCGCGGCGGTGATGGTGGAATCGCTCCATCTGCGCGACGAGGTCTATCTGTCGTTCCTGCCCATCTCCCACGCCTATGAGCATACTGCCGGCCAGTTCTTCCTGGTCAGCATCGGCTGCGAGATCGTCTATGCCCGCGGCGTCGAACACCTCGCCGCCGATATGCTGGCGGTGCGGCCGACCATCATGACCATCGTGCCGCGCGTGCTGGAAGTGATCCGCGCCCGCATCCTCGCCCAGATCGCCCGCGCGCCACGCTGGCGGCAGGCACTGTTTCACCGTGCGGTGGAGATCGGCCGCAAGCGGGCGGAGCAGGAGCGGCTGTCGTTCAGCGAGCGGCTGCTCGACCCGGTGCTGGAGCGCCTGGTGCGTCGCCGCGTGCGCGCCCGCTTCGGCGGCCGGCTGCGCGCGGCAATGAGCGGCGGCGCGCGGCTGGAGCCGGAGGTGTGGCGCTTCTTCCTCGGCCTCGGTATCGAGTTGCTGCAGGGCTACGGCCAGACCGAAGCCGGGCCGGTGATCTCTGCCAACACCCGGGGTGCCACGCGCGTCGGCACTGTCGGCCGCCCGCTTGCCGGGGTCGAGGTTCGCATCGCGGCCGACGGCGAGATCTGCGTGCGCGGCGATCTGCTGATGGACGGCTACTGGCAGCGGCCGGCGGAAACCGCGGCGGTGATCCGCGACGGCTGGCTGCACACCGGCGATATCGGCTCGCTCGACGCCGACGGCTATCTGACCATCACCGACCGCAAGCGCGACATGATCGTGTTGTCGGGGGGCGAGAACGTCGCGCCGGCGCGGCTGGAAGGGCTGCTCGCGGCACAGCCGGCGATCGCGCAGGCGATGGTGTTCGGCGAGGGGCGGCCGGGCGTCGCGGCGTTGGTGGTGGCGGCGGACGGGCACGACGACATGGCCGTCGCCGCCGCAGTGGCGGAGGTGAACAAGCGCGTCTCGGTCACCGAACGCATCCGCCGCCACGCGCTGGTGCCGCCGTTCACCATCGAGGCGGGGACGCTGACCGCGACGCAGAAGGTGCGGCGACACGTCGTCCTGGAACATCACCGCACGGTGCTGGAGGGACTGCTCGGCTGAGCGGCGTCATGCCTCCGCCGCCAGCCGCGCCGCCTGGTCCTCGGCGGTCAGGGCGTCGATGAATTCGTCGAGTTCGCCGGCCATCACGCGGTCGATCTTGTAGAGCGTGAGATTGATGCGGTGGTCCGTCACGCGGCCCTGCGGGAAATTGTAGGTGCGGATGCGCTCGCTGCGGTCGCCGGTGCCGACCTGTGCGCGCCGGTCGGCCGCGCGCACCGCATGCGCCTGGGCGCGCTGCTGCTCATAGAGCCGCGCACGCAGGATCTTCATCGCTTTGGCGCGGTTCTTGTGCTGGCTCTTTTCCTCCTGCATCGCAACCACGATGCCGCTGGGCAGATGCGTGATGCGGACGGCGCTTTCGGTCTTGTTGACGTGCTGACCGCCGGCGCCGGAGGCACGATAGACATCGATGCGCAGATCGCCCTCGTCGATCGCCACATCCACGTCCTCGGCTTCCGGCAGCACCGCGACGGTGACGGTGGAGGTATGGATGCGACCCTGCGCCTCCGTCGCCGGCACGCGCTGCACGCGATGCACGCCGGATTCGAATTTGAGCCGGGCGAACACGCCGCGCCCGACGATCTCGGCGATTGCGCCCTTCACACCGCCGAGTTCGGTTGCGTCGTAGTCCAGCACCTCGAACCGCCAGCCGCGCAGGGCGGCGTATTTCTCGTACATGGCAAACAGTTGCGCCGCGAACAGCGCCGCCTCGTCGCCCCCGGCGGCAGGGCGAATTTCCAGGATCGCCGCGCGCTCATCGGCCTCGTCACGCGGCAGCAGCGCGAGGCGGATCGCGTGCGCCAGATCGGGGATGCGCGCGCGCAGGGCCGCCAGCTCCGCTTCGGCGAGGTCGTGCAGCTCGGGATCGGGGAGCAGGAGTTCGGTCTCGGCGACGGCATTCTCGGCGGCGCGCAACTCGTCGATACGCTCGACGATGGGCGTCAGTTCCGCCAGCTCCTTGGACGCCCTGACATAGGCTTCGCCCCCAACGCCGTCGCTGAGCAGCGCCCGCAACTCCTCGGCCCGGGCAACGATGCGGTCGAGCTTACCGGCGATATTCATGCATCATGCGTTCGATCAGGTCGGCACGCCCGATATCCTGCTGCGCACCGCTGTCGAGATCCTTGATCTGCACCAGTCCGTCGTTGATAAGTTCGGGAACGACGAACACGGCAAACCGCGCACCGATGCGATTGGCCCGTTCCATCCGCCGCTTGAGGTTGCCGCGATAGGCCATCTCGGCCGGGACGCCGCCCGTGCGCAACTGCTGGAGCAGCTCCACGGCATCGCGCGTGCCGGCCTCGGCGACCGGCAGCACCGCGACCGGCCGCGGCTTCGGCGGCGCGCCCTCCAGCAGCATCGCCAGCCGCTCCACCCCCGCCGCCCAGCCGACCGCGGGCGTCGGCGGACCGCCCATCTCCTCCACCAGCCCGTCATAGCGTCCGCCCGCCATCACCGTTCCCTGCGCGCCGAGCCGCGTGGTGACGAATTCGAACGCGGTGTGGCTGTAATAGTCGAGGCCCCGGACGATGCGCGGGTTTTCCCGCAGCGGCACGCCGAAGACATCGAGATGGTGTTTCACCGTGGCGTAGAATTCACGTGCCGCGGCGGTCAGATGATCGTGGATGGCGGGCGCGGTGGCGATGAGCGGCGCGTCGCGCGCATCCTTGCTGTCGAGGATGCGCAGCGGGTTGCGGTCGAGCCGGGTGCGGCTGTCCTCGCTGAGCGCCTCGCGATGCCGGGCGAAATGTGCAACCAGCGCGGCGCGGTAGGCCTCGCGGCTGGCGGCATCGCCGAGGGTGTTGAGCTCCAGCATCACTTCCGCTGCGGTGAAGCCGAGATCGCGGAGGATATGCCAGCCCATCGCGATCACTTCGGCATCGGCCAGCGGTTCGGCGCTGCCGATCAGCTCCGCGTCGATCTGGTGGAACTGGCGGTAGCGGCCCTTCTGCGGCCGTTCATAGCGGAACATCGGGCCGGTGCAGAAGACCTTCTGCGGCAGCGTCTGGGTCAGTCCGTTGCTGACCAGGGCGCGGCAAATTCCGGCGGTCGCCTCGGGCCGCAGCGTCACCTGCTCGCCGCCGCGGTCGGCGAAGGTGTACATCTCCTTCGTCACCACGTCGGAGGTATCACCGAGGGAGCGGGCGAACACGCGGGTATCCTCGAAGACCGGCGTGATCCATTCCTCGAAGCCGTAGAGCGTCGCGATGCGCCGCGCCGTGTCGATGACGTGCGCGTGGCGGCGGAACTCCTCGCCGATCAGGTCGTGCGTGCCGCGGGCGGGTTGCAGGGGGGTCATCGGCCGCTCACGATGCCGGCGCCTCAAGCTGCCGGACGCGGTTGGCAAGGCGCGCGTGCTGGGAGTGGGTTGCGCGAACCTCGTTCAGAAGTGCGGTCAGCGTCGCGTCCTGGCGCAGCAGGATGGCTGTCAGCACCGACATGTCCTCCCGCAGGGTCGCCAGGTCGGACAGCAACTGCCGCTGCTGCCGCGCGATCAGCGACAGGTCTGCGCCGGCCTCATCGCTCATCGGCACCTCACTCCGCCGCCTGCGCCGCCGCCTGGCCGGCGCGGATCGCCTCGGCCTTGCGTTCGACGAGTTCGACGATGTGGTCGATCATCTGCTCGGCCGGCACGGTGTGGTCGGTCTTGCCGGCGGCATAGACCATGTGCCGTCCCGCGCCGCCGCCGGTGACGCCGAGATCGGTCATCAATGCCTCGCCGGGTCCGTTGACCACGCAGCCGATGATCGACAGCGTCAGCGGCGTTTCGATATGGGCAAGCCGCTCCTCCAGCTTCTCGACCGTCCGGATGACATCGAAGCCCTGCCGGGCGCAGGACGGGCAGGAGATGATGCGCACGCCGCGATGGCGGATGCCGAGCGCCTGAAGCAATTCCCACCCGACCCGCACTTCCTCCTCCGGCTCGTCGGAGAGCGAGACGCGGATGGTGTCGCCGATGCCGGCCCACAGCAGGTTGCCCAGCCCGATCGCACTTTTCACAGTACCGGTGCGCCGGCCGCCAGCCTCCGTGATACCGATATGCAGCGGATGGTCGCACACTTCCGCGAGCTGCGTATAGGCGGCGACGGCCAGGAACACGTCGGATGCCTTCACGCTGATCTTGAAGTCGTGGAAATCGTGGTCCTGGAGGATTTTCGCGTGCTCCAGCGCGCTTTCCACCAGCGCCTCGGGGTTCGGCTCGCCGTATTTCTCCAGCAGGTGCCGCTCCAGGCTGCCGGCGTTGACGCCGATGCGCATGGAACAGTTGTGGTCGCGCGCCGCACGGATCACCTCGCGCACGCGCTCGGCGCTGCCGATGTTGCCCGGATTGATGCGCAGGCACGCCGCCCCGCTCTCGGCCGCCTCGATCGCGCGCCTGTAGTGGAAATGGATGTCGGCGACGATCGGCACGTCCACCTGGGACACGATGTGCTTCAGCGCCAGCGCACTTTCCTGGTCGGGGCAGGACACGCGGACGATGTCGGCGCCGGCGCGTTCGGCGCGTTTGATCTGGGCGACGGTCGCGGCCACATCGGCGGTCGGCGTGTTGGTCATGGTCTGCACCGGGATCGGCGCATCACCGCCGACGGCCACGCGCCCGACATGGATCTGGCGGGAACGGCGGCGTTCGATATGCTGATAGGGACGATAGCTGGTCATGCGCGTACTCCGGTTCCGGCGGCGTCGCCGCGCGGCTTGCAACGATATAGCCGCTTGCTCGCGCCCTTGCCAGCGCGCCGGCCGCGTGGGCGTTTCCCCCTGGCATCCGGTGCTGCCGCTGCGCCGTAGCATGGCGGCGGGCCAGTTTGGGCCTTCAGGGAAGCAGGAGCAGGCATGGCCGTGATCATGCGCCTCGGCACCGCCGTCGCGGAACGGGCCTGCCGCTGCGGCGATGCCGTCCGCCGCGGGGGGCGGCACCTGCGCCGGCGCCTCACCGCCGACGGCTGGGAGGTGCGGGCCGGGCTGCCACCGGACTTCGCGCCGCAGGAGCGGGCATGGCAGGTCTGCCGCGGCGGCGGATCGCCCGCCGGCCGGTTCCTCCTCTTCCTGCCCGACGGCCGCGTGGCGGGCGCAGCTCCGGGCGGCGCCGTGCGGTGGGAATTGGCGGATGGGCGGCTGTTGTTGCGCGGCACCGACGATGCGCCGGTGCAGGTTTTCGACCGCATCGCCCGCCATCCCGCCTGGGGGGTTCGCCTGCTGGGCGGCGACGGGACGGCGCTGGAGGCAACGCCGATCCCCTGCCGCCTGTCCGCCGTGCCGGTCACCCTCGACTGGCGGATCGACCCGGCGCGCGGCCGGCGCCGCAACCTCGTGCTGATCGGCGCCAACGAACGCTCGCTTCATCACGAATGGCCGCGGGATTGCGGCGCGGATCGACGCAACTGGGATCTCGGCGTCATCTTCTATGGTGACGCGGCGCATTATCCCCCGGCGGGCGTGCACGAATGCGCGATCCACCTACCGGGAACCGGCAAGTTCGCCGCCCTGCATGCGGTGCTGCATGACGGCAGCGCGCTGTGGCAGTACGGACGCATCTTTCTGCCAGATGACGATCTGTTGATGTCCTGGCAGGATATCACCCGTCTGTTCGCCATCTGCGAACGCCACTCCCTGTTGCTCGCACAGCCGGGACTGACCGCGGAAAGCTTCGTCGCCCATGCGCTGACGCGGCGGCGCGATGGCTCCGTGCTGCGCTTCGTCCGCTTCGTCGAAGGCATGGCGCCGGTTTTCACGCGGGAGGCGCTGCGTGTGGTCGTGCCGACATTCACGTTGTCGCGCAGCGGCTGGGGCATCGATCACATCTGGCCGAAGCTGCTCGGCGAACCGGCGCACGGCCTTGCCATCATCGATGCGGTGCCGATGACGCACACGCGCAGGGTCGGCACCAACTACAGCCGCTTCCGCGCACGGCGCGAAATGGCGCGCCTGCTTGCCGCCTGCAATGTCCGCATGGATTTCGCCGAGTGCGGCAGCATCGCCGCCCCTCCCCTCAGCCGCGCGCCATGACGATGGTGGTGCAGGCGCTGTCCAGCTTGGCGAGATCACGGCGCGGCGCGAGGCGGATGGACAGGCGACGGTCCTCGCCGCGCATCACCGGGCAATAGGGATCGGGCGCATCCGGCGCGCCCGACAAAACCCGCCGCCCGGCACAGCCGCCGCCGCAGGCCGGGCGGAACGCGCACCCGGCGCAGGCCGGCGGCAACGTGCGCGCCGCCGTGAACGGCGGCGTATCCACGATGCCGGCCCCGCGATCGAGCAGCAGATCGAGCGGCGCGCCACCGCCCGGCCAATAGACGCAGGGCAGCACCGTCGCCCGTGGCGTCACCCGCACCGTCGCGACCCCGCAGCCGCCCTGGCGCGGCGGCAGCCCGGCCATCGCGCGCACCAGCGGCTCGCCGATCGCGATCACGTCGGTGCGCGCGAACAGTGCGGCAAATCCCGCCCAGAATTCCTCGAAGGTCAGCGCGAACGCATCGCTCTGCACCGCCTGATAGACGTTGATCCTCAGCGGTGCATCGAACTGCGCCGCAACGTCGGCGATATCGGCCAGCCGCATGGCATTCGCACGCATCATCACCGCGATGATGGTGACGCCGACGCCGAGCCGCCGGCAGCGCGCCGCCTGCGCCCGGATCAGATCCCAGTTGCCGGCCCCCCGCTGCGCGTCCTGCTCCGCCCGCGTCGGATAATCGAGCGAGAATTCGACCTCGGCAAAGCCGCGCACCGCGTCGTCATCCAGCACCGCGATCGAATGTCCGTTGGAGGTGATGGTCAGCTTCACCTCCTGGCCGCGCAGGAAGCGGAGCATCGCCGGAAACTCCGGGTGCATGCCGTTCTCTCCGGTGCCGAGATTGACCGAGCGCACCGGCAGGCGCGCCAGCACGCGCTGCACCTGATCGAGAGTCAGCCGGTCGGTGCGTGCCGGATCGCGGTAACAGAACGCACAGGTGAGGTTGCATTCATTGGTGAGCCCAAGCCCAAGCGCGAACTGGCCCGCGCCTGCCGTTGCGATCTGCGCTGTCATCCGCCCGACGCCCGTGCCGCTCCAACCGCGCTTCTAGCGCAGCCGCCCGGGTCTGGCCAGCGCGCCTTCCGGCACGGGGTGGCCGCTTGCGGAGCGGTCGCGGCTGCCCACTTAACGTTGGCGTGTAACGCCTGCGCGGCTCGGCTGGACGCATGGTCGATCGCATGACATGGGACGCGGGGGGCATGCTCCGAGGAATGTTTCCGTCTCTCCGCCGCCCCGCAACCGGCATGGCGCCTGCCTCGCACCCGGTCATCAAGGACCTCGTGCTGGTCGGCGCCGGTCACGCCCACATTGCCGTCCTGCGCCGCTTCGGCATGCGGCCGCTGCCGGGCGTGCGGCTGACGCTGCTGACGCGGGAGGTGCATACACCCTATTCCGGCATGTTGCCGGGCTATGTCGCCGGCCGCTACGGCTTCGACACCGCGCATATCGACACCGGCCCGCTGGCCCGCTTCGCCAATGCGCGGCTCTATCAGGACGAGGCGGTCGGGATCGATCTCGCCGCCCGCCGCGTCCTCTGCCGCGATCGGCCGCCGGTGCCGTACGATCTGCTGTCGCTCGATATCGGCTCCCGCCCCAACACCGGCCTTGTGCCGGGCGCCGCGGAGCACGCGATTGCGGTCAAGCCGATCGACGGATTCCTGGAGCGGTTCGAGGCGCTGCGGGCGCGGGTCGCCGCAGGCCGGTCGCGTCACCTGCTGCTGGTCGGCGGCGGGGCCGGCGGGGTGGAGCTGCTGCTCTCGGTCGCGTACCGGCTCGGCCGCGACCTGCCCCATCTGGCGCTGCACTTCACCCTCGTCACCGCCGGCGCCGACATCCTGCCAACCTTCCCCGCGGCCTTCCGCGCCCGCTTCCGTGACGTGCTCGCCGCCCGCGGCATCGCGGTCGAGGTGGCGGCGCCGGTCACCTCGGTCGATGCCGGCGGGGTGACGATCGCCGCGCCGGCGGGGACGCGGCGCATCGAAGCCGACGAAATCCTGTGGACGACCGAGGCCGCGCCGTCCGCCTGGCTCGCCGCCACCGGCCTCGCCCTCGACGCAAGCGGCTTCGTGCGGGTCGATGCGATGCTGCGCGCCGCCGGGCGGACGGAGGTGTTCGCGGCCGGCGACATGGTCACCTTCGATCCCGGCGGGACCATGCGCTCCGGCGTCTATGCCGTGCGCGCCGGGCCGGTGCTGGCGGACAATCTGCGCGCGACTCTGCTCGGCCGGAAGCTGCGGCGCTACCGGCCGCAGCGCGATGCTCTCTATATCGTCTCCACCGGCGATGAAGCGGCGGTGGCGACGCGCAACGGGGTGACGCTGGCCGGCGGCTGGGTGTGGCGGCTCAAGGACCGTATCGACCGGCGATTCATGGACCGCTACAACCGCCTGCCGGAAATGCGCGCCGGGCGTTCCGGCCCGGCTTCCCCGCTCGCCGACAAGGCGGCGCTGCGGGATATTTCCGCGATCGCGATGCGCTGCGGCGGCTGCGGCGCGAAGGTGGGCGCGACGGTGCTGTCGCGCGCCCTCGGCAGCATCGTTCCCGCCGCGCGGGCGGAGGTGCTGGTCGGCCTCGACGCGCCGGACGATGCCGCGGTGATCGACAACGGCGGCGCCGAGCTGGCGGTGCAGACGGTCGATTATTTCCGCGCGATCGTCGATGACCCGTACCGCTTCGGCATGATCGCCGCCAACCACGCGCTCGGCGACATCTTCGCGATGGGGGCGACGCCGCAGACCGCGCTCGCCGTCGCCACCATCCCCTATGGGCCGGAGGCAAAGGTGGAGGCGGATCTGGCCGCGATGATGCAGGGCGCGAACCAGGTGCTGCGCGACGCCGGCTGCGCGCTGGTCGGCGGGCATACGAGCGAGGGCGCCGAACTCGCGCTCGGCTTCGCCGTCAACGGGCTGGTCGGGCGCGATGCCTTCCTGCGCAAGGGCGGCCTCGCTGCCGGCGATGCGCTGGTGCTGACCAAGCCGATCGGCACCGGCACACTGCTCGCCGCCGACATGCGGGGTCTCGCGCGGGCACGCTGGGTGCAGGGGGCGATCCGCCACATGCTGCTGTCCAACCGCGCGGCGGCGCAAATCCTGGCGGCACACGGCGCCCATGCCGCAACCGACGTGACCGGCTTCGGCCTGCTCGGCCATCTGGTGGAGATGACGCGGGCGAGCGGCGTCGATGCGCGCCTTCTGCTGGACCGCATCCCGGTGCTGGAAGGGGCCGAGGAGACGGTGGCACGGGGCGTGTTCTCCTCGCTGCAACCGCAGAACGTGCGGCTGCGGCGAGCGGTGCGGGATCTGGATGCAGTGCAGGCGCTGCCGCGCTATCCGCTGCTGTTCGATCCGCAGACCGCGGGCGGGCTGCTCGCTGGCGTTCCCGCCGCCGCGGCGCCCGACTGCATCGCCGCCCTGCACGGCGCCGGCTATGCGGCGGCATCGGTGATCGGCTCGGTACTGCCGGCCGGCGATGCGGCGGAGCCGATCACGCTGGTTCCGAGCGAGGCGGCGGCGCGATCCGCACCGCGCGTCCTGGTCCGCGCCGGGGGCGGCTGAGTGATGGCGCCGATGCCCTGCGCCATCGCCGTGATGGCGAAGGGGCCGCAGCCCGGCCGCACCAAGACCCGCCTGATCCCGCCGCTCACCCCCGGGCAGGCGGCATCGCTCGCGGCGGCGTTCCTGCGCGACATCACCGAGAACATCGCCCTCGCCGCGCGGCAGGCGGCGATCAGGGGGTTCATCGCCTACGCCCCGGCGGGAACCGAGGCGCTGTTCGACGGCCATCTCGCCGCCGGCACCGGCCTTCTGCTCGCCGATGGCAGCTTCGCGCCGCCGTCGCGGGCAGAGGCGCTGGGACGCAGCCTGCTGCATGCGGCCCATGCGTTGCACCTGGCCGGACATGGCGCGGTCTGCCTGCTCAACGCCGACAGCCCGACCCTGCCGACCGAGTTCCTCTGCCGCGCCGCGCGGGCGCTGGCGGCGCCGGGGGAGCGGATTGTCCTGGGGCCGGCGGAGGATGGCGGCTATTACCTGATCGGCATGACCGCCCCGCACGCGCATCTGTTCGAGGACATCGCCTGGAGCACCGACCGCGTCGCCGCGCAGACCCGCGATCGCGCCGCCGCCCTCGGCCTGGAGGTGACCGAGTTGCCGCCTTGGTACGATGTGGATGACCCCCCTTCCCTCGCCCGCCTGCTCGGCGCCCTCGACCGGCCGGCGCCGCGCGGCGAGCCGGCGCCCTATCCGGCGCCGGCCACCGCGGCGTGGAGCGCACGCATCGGCGCCCCCGCCCGGCTGCTTGACGCATCATGACGATGCGGCTGCCGGCGGCCGGGCTGCTGTTGCTGGCGCTGACGCTGGCGGGACTGGCGCTGCATGACCGGCAGGCGCAGGATCTCGATGCCGGCGTGCGCGGGCTGCTGTTCGTCGCGCTGCTGGGCGCGGCGGGTCTGGCCTATCTGGCCGCGGTGCGGCTGGTGCTGGCCGCGCCGCTGCCGCGCGGCGCACTGGCCTGGGCGCTCGGCATCGCCGTCGCCCTGCGCCTGACCGTGCTGCCGGCAGCGCCGTTCCTGTCGGGCGACCTCTACCGCTATCTGTGGGACGGACGGGTGCAGCAGGCCGGCATCAACCCCTATCGGCACATCCCGGCCGACCCGGCGCTCGCCGCGCTGCGCGATGGCGCGGTCTATCCGCACATCAACCGGCGCGACTATGCGCCGACCATCTATCCGCCGGCCGCGCAGATCATCTTCCGTGCCATCGCCGCGGCGGGGAGGACGCCGTTCGCGGTGAAGGCGGCGATGGTGATGTGCGAGGCGCTGGCGGTCACCGTGCTGCTCCGCCTGCTGGCGCTGGCGCGGCTGCCGGCGGCGCGGGTGCTGATCTATGCCTGGAATCCGCTGGCGGTGTGGAGCTTCGCCGGCAACGGCCATATCGATGCCGCCGCCTGGACGCTCGCCGTGCTCGCCATGCTGCTCGGTGTCCTGGGGCATCGGCGATCGGCCGGCGCGGCGCTCGGGGCGGCGGTCCTGGTCAAGTTCCTGCCCGCCGTGATCGCCCCGGCGCTGTGGCGGCGCGGCGACTGGCGGCTGCCGCTCGCCGCTCTGGCGACGATCGCGGCGCTCTATGCCCTCTATGCCGGCGCGGGACGGCAGGTGTTCGGCTTCCTCGGCGGCTACGGACAGGAGGAGGGATTGCGGGACGGCAGCGGCTTCTGGCCGGTCGCGCTGGTGCAGCGGCTCGGCCTGCCCTTGCCGCACGCCGGCGCGAGCTACATTCTTTCCGGCATGATCGCGTTCGCCGCCCTCGGCTTGTGGATCGCGCTGCACTGGCCGTGGCCGGAGGATCGGGCGGGCGCGGCGCGGCGTGCGGCCGTCGCCGCCGCGGTGCTGGGCGGCAGCGCGATGGGGCTGCTCGGCCCGCATTATCCGTGGTACTATCCGTGGCTCGCGCTGCCGGCGGCACTCGCCCCTTGTGCCAGCGTGATCTGGCTGTCGGTCGCGCCGCTCGTGCTGACTCTGAGCCAGGATGACCGGGTGATCCTGCCGGCGGCGATCTTCCTGCCCGCGCTGCTGCTGGCGGCGCTGGATGTGCGGCGGGCCTGGAGGAAACGGCGCGGGCCGGCGGCGCTTTTTGTCGAAAGGGTGTCGTGATGCCGGCCGCCGCGATCAATCCGCGCCGCTATTTCGACTCCGTCGCCCGCGACCGCGGCGCCGCGCCGGACGCGATGCCGGTCTGCCTCTATCTGGAAGTCACCAACCGCTGCAACCTGCTGTGCGAGACCTGCCCCCGCACCTTCGAGGCGCTGGAGGAGCCGGCCGATATGTCGTGGGATCTGTTCCGCAGGATTGTCGATCAGATCCCCGACCTTGCGCGCGCGGTGCTGCACGGCGTGGGCGAGCCGATGCTGGTGCGCGAACTGCCGCACATGGTGCGGTACCTGAAGGCGCGCGGCACCTATGTGCTGTTCAACACCAACGGCACGCTGCTGCGCCCGGCGACGTTCGGCGACTGGATCGCAACCGGCCTGGACGAGCTGCGCGTCTCGCTCGACGCCGCCGACGCCGCGACCTATCGCGCCGTGCGCGGCAAGGATTTCTTCGATCGCATCCTGCGCAACGTGCGCCGCTTCACCGATTTCCAGCGCCACGCCGGGGCGGTGACACCGCGGGTCTCGCTGTGGCTGACGGGGCTTAAGGAAACAGTGCTGCAATTGCCGCAATTCGTCCACCTGGCGGCGGAGATGGGCGTGGGCGAGGTCTATCTGCAGCGTCTCGTGTTCGATGAGGCCGGCTTCGGGCTCGCGCGCGGCGAAAGCAGCCTGTTCGCCCGGGCCGACCCGGCGGAGGAGGAGGCGATCGCGGCGGCGCAGGCGCTCGGCCGCACCCTCGGCGTGCGGCTCGATGCCTCCGGCGCGACGGAGCCGGGACTGAGCCTGCGCCGCCAGGAGGAGGGACAGCCCTGGTCGTCGTGCCGGCGACCCTGGAGCCTGATGTATTTCACCGCCCATGGCCGCGCCTTGCCGTGCTGCATCGCACCGTTCTCGGCCCGCGGTTATGACGGCTACACGCTCGGCGATGCCACCCAGCAGAGCCTGCGGGAGATCTGGAGCGGGGCGGCATATCGCGAGTTCCGCACCCGCCTGCTCGGCGAGGCGCCGCCGCTGCCGTGCCGCAACTGCGGCCTGCGCTGGAGCCTGTGAGCGGACCGCCGGACGCGGCCGCCGCGCGCGTCGCCGCGGTGATCCCGGTGCTGAACGAGGCAGGCGCGATCGGCCCGACCATCGCCCGCCTGCCGCGCCCGATGGTCAGCCGCGTCATCGTCGTCGATGGCGGCAGCCGCGACGCGACGGCGGCGGAAGCGGCGGCGGCGGGGGCGGAGGTGCTGGTGGTGCGTGAGCGCGGCTACGGCCGTGCCTGCGCCGAGGGGGCGGCACGGGCGCGGGCGGGCGGGGCGGAGGTGGTGCTGTTCCTGGACGGCGACGGCGCCGACGCGGCGGAGGAGGCGGCGCGCCTGCTCGCCCCAGTGCTGGAGGGCAGATGCGACCTCGTGCTGGCGACGCGGACCGGCCGGCTGCAGGAGAAGGGCAGCATGGCGGCGCACCAGGTGCTGGCGGGACGGCTGATCGGGGCCGCGATCGGCCTGCTCGCCGGCACGCGCTACAGCGACATGTGCGCGTTCCGCGCCATCCGCCTCGATGTCCTGGGGCGGCTCGGAATGACTGAGATGACCTATGGCTGGAATCTGGAGATGCAGATGCGCGCGGCCTATGCCGGATTGCGCATTGCCGAGGTGGCGCTGCCCTATCGCCGCCGCATCGCCGGAAAGTCGAAGGTCGCCGGCTCGCTGTCCGGCACGCTGCGGGCAGGCGCACGGATCGCCGCGACGCTGGCGCGCGTGGCGGTGCAGACGCGGCGGCGGGCACGCGGCCGAGATATCGTTTCGATCTCCGAGGATGATGACGCCCCCGGACGGTGATGTCAGCCCGGCCAGGGCGGGCCGGTGGCGGCGGGCAGGGGGAACAGGGTGAACGGGCGCCGCCTGCGCTTGCGCTTGCGGGGCACAAAGGCGGGAAACGGGCCGTCCGGCCTTCTGGTCGGTTCCGCGGCTTTTGTTTCCGCCACCGGCTTCGGGGCCGCTGGCGGCCTGGTCCGGCGCGGCGGGCGGCGGGCGGGAAAGAGGCCGGGCGGCGGCTTGACCCCGAGCATCCGGCAGATCGGGCGGAGATGATGCGCCACCTGCGGAGCGGCGGCGATCAGTTCGGCCATGTCCGGCTCGGCAAGGAGATATTCGAGCTGGGAGCGGCCGAAGCTGAGCGCCGTCACCCTTCGCAGCAGCCAGCCGAAGCCTTGCGGGATTGCTTTTCGTCTGGGTTTGGGGTGGTCCGGCCGGGGTGCCGTATCCTCCGTCCGGGGCGGCAGCGGCGGGAGCGGCCGGGGTGGGGTGCGGCGGAGCGTGCCGGCCTCCAGGGCGGCGGCGAGGCGCAGGATGCGGGCGCCGGTGCTGCGCAGTTTGCACCACACCAGGGCGAGCCAGGGCGCCACCAGCCCCAGCCGCAGCCCCTCGGCGGCGAGGGCTTTGGCGACGCCTT
>JAJZNE010000166.1:0-59618 GCA_021847995.1 Pseudomonadota bacterium
CGCCGGCCCCGCCCAGACCGCCGCCGCCGGCGCCGCCGAGGCCGCCGGACGACCCGCCGCCGGCGCCGCCGGTCGCGTGATCGCTGCTGAAAGTGACATTGGTCAGCGTGACGCTGCCGCCGCCGGCGACGAACAGCCCGCCGCCCAGCCCGGCCCCACCGCCCCCGCCGCCGACAGCGATCGACCCGCCGACGCCACCGACGGCCCTGGCGTTGGCAATGCCGAGGTCGTTGATCGAAACCGTCCCGGCATAGACGAACAGGCCGCGAAAGCTGTGGGCGCCGTCGATCGTGTCGCCCTGGCCGTTGATGGTCAGGGAGGAGAAGCTGTCGAGATTGATCGCATCGAGCGCCGCGGCGAGCGTCACCGCCGTCCCGGAGGACAGGCTGAAGGTGAAGGTGTACGCCGTGTTAGCGGCCGCATCGGCGCCGGTCGCGTCGATCAGCCTGATGTCGTTGGCAAGGTCGCTGGCGCTGGTGATGGTGAAGCTGGTCTGGGGCGCGGACATGACGGCTCCGGGATCCGGTTGCGGCGCATCGAGAGTTACCCAGGATCCGGCACCGCCCATCGTGAAATAATTGTCACCAGTGCCCTGCCCCCCGCCCTGCATGCCGATGGCGGCGCGGATGGCCCGCGGGGGGCTTTCATGCTATGATGAAGGGATGAACGACGCGGATTGCGGGCAGGCGGTTCCGGGGCGTCTCGCGCCGCTCTATGCGCCGCTGCATGCCCCGCCCGCTGCCGCCGACGGCTGCTTCGTGCTGGGGCGGATCGCGCAGAGCCTGGACGGGCGCATCGCCACCAGCTGCGGCGCCAGTTTCTGGATCGGCGGAGCGGAGGATCGGCTCCACACGCATCGGCTGCGCGCCCTGTGCGATGCGGTGCTGGTGGGCGCCGGCACCATCGCTGCCGACGATCCCCGCCTCACCACCCGCCACTGCACCGGCCCCTCCCCCGTGCGCGTGGTGATCGATACCGGGCGGCGGCTCGGCGCCGGCTACACCGTGTTCAGCGACGGACGCCCGACACTGCTGGTGACCGCGGCTTCCGGTCCGCCGCGGCTCGGCACGGCGGAGGCGGTGTGCCTGAAATGCGCGTCGGACGGCCGACTGGCGCCGGAAGCGGTGCTGGCGGCGCTGGCCGCGCGCGGCCTGCGCCGGGTGCTGGTGGAGGGAGGCGGGGTGACGCTGTCGCGCTTCCTCGCCGCCGGCATGCTCGACCGGCTGCACGTGACGCTGGCACCGCTGCTGCTCGGCGCCGGCGTGCCCGCCTTCACTCTGCCTGCTCCGGCCCGGCCGGCGGACGGCATGCGGCTCGCCTGGACGGCATACCGGCTGGGCACCGACCTGCTGCTCGATATCGCCCTGGACCGCGCCCGCCCGCCGCTCTGCGCATGACGGCGGCCCTCGCGTTCTGGACCATCGCCCCCGGCAGCGGCGCGTTGCGCCCGGAAACGCTGGGCGATGAGGGCGTGCTGGTGCGCACCCTCGCCAGCGGCATCTCCCGCGGCACGGAGGCGACGGTGTTCGCCGGCCGCGTGCCGCCCAGCCAGTACACGACGATGCGCGCACCGCTGATGGGGGGCAGGTTTCCGTTCCCGGTCAAATACGGCTACAGCGCCGTCGGCCTCGCCGCCGATTTCGGCCGGGTGTTCGTGCTGCATCCGCACCAGGACCGCTTCCGCGCCCCCGCCGCCATGTGCCTCCCCGTGCCCGACACGGTGCCGACCGGGCGCGCCGTGCTCGCCGCCAACATGGAGACGGCGCTGAATATCTGCTGGGATGCGGCCCCGCTGCCGGGCGAGCGGATCATGGTGATCGGCGCCGGCACGGTCGGGCTGCTGACGGCTGCGCTGCTCGCGCGCCTGCCCGGCGGGCAGGTCACCGTGGTCGATGTCCTGCCGGTGCGGGCCGCAATCGCGCAGCGTCTCGGCTGCACCTTCACCGTGCCGGAGGAGGCGCCGGGTGGGCAGGAACTGATCGTGCATGCTTCCGGCAGCGCTTCCGGCCTGCGACTGGCACTCGACCGCGCGGCGCCGGAGGCGCGCATCATCGAGGCGAGCTGGTTCGCCGACGCCACCCCTTCGCTGCCGCTGGGCGAGGCGTTCCATGTCCGCCGGCTGCGCCTGCTGTCGTCGCAGGTCGGCCGGATCGGGGGCGCCATGCGCGGCCGGCGCACGCACGCCGAGCGCCTCGCCCTTGCCCTCGCACTGCTGGCCGATCCGGTGTTCGATGCCCTGCTGGAACCGCCGACGCCGTTCGCCGACCTGCCGGCGGCGATGCCGCGCCTGCTTGCCGGCGCCGGGCTATGCCATGTGGTGCGCTACGGATGACGCGCCCGCCGCCGCGGGCTAAACCTGCCGGCATGCGACGGACGCTGCGCTGGCTGTTCGGCATTGCGGCGGCGCTGATCGGCGTGCCGCTGCTCCTGGTCGCGGCCCTGCTGCTGGCGCTGAACACCGGCGCCGGGCAGCGTGAAGCGGTACGGCTCGTCAACCGTCTCGCCGGCGGCACGGCGCGCATCGCCGGCCTGTCCGGCCGCTTCCCGGCGGCGCTGCGCGTCGCCCGGATCGAATTGCAGGACGGCACCGGCACGTATGCCATCCTCCGCGACGCGGCGCTCGACTGGTCGCCGCTGGCGCTGCTGCACCGCGACCTGGCCATCGCGCGGCTGGCGGCGGCCGAGGTCACGGTGCTGCGGCGGCCGGAAAGCACGGGCAGCGCCGCCGGCGGCGGCGGGACGGGTACCTCGTTCTCGCTGCCGGTGCGGATCGATCTGGCGGCGCTGCGGGTCGAACGCCTCAGCCTTGCCGCCCCGGTCGCCGGCGTGGCGGCGACGCTGTCGGTGGCCGGCAGCGCGCATGTCGCGAGCCTGCAAGCCGGTCGCGCGGACCTCACGCTGACGCGGCTCGATGCCCCCGGCCGCTATCATCTAGACGGCAGCCTCGACGGGGCGACGCTCGGCGGCACGCTGACGGCGGAGGAGCCGGCGCAGGGCCTGATCGCCATGATCGGCGGTCTGCCGGGCCTCGGCCCGCTCCATGTCGCCGCCTCGCTCGCCGGCCCCTGGAGCGGGGTCGCGCTGCGGGTCGCGGCCGGAGCGGGGCCGTTGCGGCTCGATGCCGGGGGGCGGATCGACCTCGCGGACAAGGCGGTCGAGCTGGATGTTTCCGCCGGCGCGCCGGCAATGGCGCCGCGGCCGGACATTTCGTGGCAATCGGTGACGCTCGGCGCGCATGTCCATGGGCCGTTCACCCGGCCGCAGGCACATGCCACGGCGCGGATCGACGGCCTCGCGGCGGCCGGCGCCGGCATCACGACGTTCGCGGCGGAGATCGCGGGCGACCAGGGCGTGGTGCGGCTGGAGGCGACGGCGACGGGCGTGCGCGTGCCCGGCCCGAAGCCCGACCTGCTGGCCGCCGCGCCGCTCACGCTGCACGCCGAGGCGACGCTCGATGCGCCGACCCGCCCGGTGCGCTTCGCGCTGACCCATCCGCTGCTCACGATCGCCGGCACGGCGCAGACGGCCGGGGCAGTGCGGGCAGAGGCACATTTCGATCTGCCCGATCTCGCGCCGCTCGCGGCGATGGGCGGGGTGACGGTCGAGGGGCACGCGGCGGTCGACCTGACGGCCGCGGAGGACGGGACAACCCAGAGCGCCACGCTCGGCGGCACGCTCGGCATCACCGGCGGCATGGCGCCGCTGCCTGCACTGATCGGCCCGGCGGCGCATGTCGCCCTGACGGCGTCGCGCCACGGGGACGACATCACGCTGTCGCATCTGGCGCTGGACGGCGCCACGGCGTCGGTGGCGGCCGAGGGCGGGATGACGGGCGGCGCGGTCGCGCTCGACTGGCATGCCGCGCTCGCCGATCTTTCGGTGCTGGCGGCGACCGTGCAGGGGCGGATGGCGGGGCACGGGCATATCGCAGGACCGACCGACGACCTCGCGGCGACGGCAACACTCGACGGCGAAGTGGCGACGGCACAGGTGCCGCGCGGGCCGCTCAGCCTGACGCTGGAAGCGCGCGGACTGCCGGGAAAGCCGGCCGGCAGCATCGAAGCGCGCGGCATGCTGGACGGTGCCCCTCTGGCGCTGGCGGCGACCGCGGCGCGGGCGGAGGACGGCACGCTGCGCCTCGGCATCGACCACGCAACCTGGCGCAGCGCGACGGCGGAGGGGGCGGCAACCCTGCCGCCCGGCGCGGCGCTGCCGCTCGGCCATGTCGCGCTGCGGATGACACGGCTCGATGACCTGTCGCGCCTGCTCGGCCGGGAGGTTTCCGGCAGCATCGAGGCAACCGCGGCGATGGCCGCGACCAGCGGCACGCCGGCGGCGCATCTGGCGCTGAACCTGCGCGACGCCGGGCTGCCCGGCACTGCGACGATCGGCCGCCTGAAGCTTGACGCCACGGTGCGCGACCCGGCGACCGACCCGGAGGTGGCGGCGACGCTCGATCTGGCCGGGCTGCGCGCCGGCTCGCTCGGCGGCACCGCGCAGCTGACCGCGGCCGGCCGCCAATCGGCCCTCGCGGTGCGGGCTTCCGCGCTGGTGCAGGGCCTGGCGGGCGCCGACCTGCAAGCCGATGCAAAAGCGACCGTCGATGTGCCGGCGGGCGCTGTGCGGCTGGCGGCGCTGACGGCCGCCTGGAAAGGGCAGACGCTGCGGCTGCTCGATCCTGCCCGCATCACCTATGCCGGCGCGGTCGGCGTCGATCGGCTCCGGCTCGGCGTGCAGCAGGCGGTGCTGGAGGTGGCGGGGCGGATTTCGCCGACGCTCGACCTGTCGGCCGACCTGCGCAACGTCACCCCCGACCTCGCCGCCCCGTTGCTGCCGGGTCTTGCGGCGAGCGGCGTGCTGACGGCGCAGGCGCGGCTGTCCGGCAGCACGGCGGAGCCGCGGGGCACGGTCCGTCTGGCGGCAACCGGCCTGCATGCGACGAAGGGCGATGCCGCAGCCCTGCCGCCGGCGAACCTGACCGCGGAGGCGACCCTCGCCGGCCGCACCGCCGAACTGCGGGCGGCGTTGTCGGCCGGGCGCAACCGGCTCACGCTGAACGGCACCGCGCCGATCGATCCCACGGCGGCGATGCGGCTCACGGCCGGCGGCAGCCTCGACCTCGCCACCCTCAACCCGCTGCTGACGGCAGGCGGCCGGCGCGTGCTGGGCATGCTGACGCTGGATGCGACCGCGACCGGCA
Organism: Pseudomonadota bacterium; assembly: GCA_021847995.1. GTDB lineage: Bacteria > Pseudomonadota > Alphaproteobacteria > Acetobacterales > Acetobacteraceae > JAFKFJ01. The sequence continues at coordinate 5,201 of JAJZNE010000166.1, forward strand.
CGCTCGCCGCCCCGCGCGCCGCCGGCACGCTGCGGCTCGCCGGCGGCGATGTGCAGGATTTCACCCTCGGCGCGCATGTCACTGATCTCGTTGCCGAGATCAGCGGCGCCGGCGATACCATCCGCATCGACCGCTTCACCGGCCGCGCCGGTCAGGGCACGCTCGGCGCCGCCGGCACGATCGGCCTCGGCGGCACGATGCCGGTCGATCTGACGCTGACCGCGCGGCAGGCCCGTCCGCTGGCGAGCGACCTGCTGACGGCAACGCTCGACGCCGACCTCGCCCTGCGCGGCGAGGTGAAGGGAAATCTCGCCGCCAGCGGCAGCGTGAAGGTGGACCGCGCGGAATTCCGCATCCCCGACAAACTGCCGACGAGCGTGGCAGTGCTGGATGTGCGCCGCGCCGGCGCCCCGCCGCCGCCGCCGCCCGCGCCTGGACCCGACATCGCGCTGAACGTGGCGGTGACCGCGCCGGGACAGGTGTTCATCAGCGGGCGCGGCATGTTCGCCGAGCTGGCGGGACGCATCCAGGTCGGCGGCACCGCCGCGGCACCGGTACCGGTGGGCAGCTTCCGGCTGCGCCGCGGATCGTTCAACCTCGCCGGCACCGCGCTTCATTTCACCAGCGGCGACATCCGGTTCGAGGGCAGCGGCAAGCTCGACCCGGCGCTGAACCTCATTGCCACCAGCATGAACGGCAACATCATCGCCACCCTCACCGTCGGCGGCTTCGCCAGCGCGCCGAAGATCACGCTGAGTTCGCAGCCGCAACTGCCGCAGGACGAAATTCTGGCGCAATTGCTGTTCGGGCAGAGCGCCGCCTCGCTCTCGCCGGTGCAGCTCGCTTCGGCGGCGGCGGCACTGGCGCAGATCAGCGGGGTGGGCGGGGGCGTGTTCGATCCGCTCAATTCGCTGCAACAATCGCTCGGCCTCGACCGCCTGACCATCGGCGGCGGCCAGAACGGCACCGGCGCGTCGGTGGAGGCGGGCAAATACGTGACGCGCAACGTCTATGTCGGCGCCAAGCAGGCGGCGGACGGCGGCGGCACGCAGGCGACGGTGCAGATCGACCTGTTGCGCGGCCTGAAGCTGGAGACGGATGTCGGCACCGGATCGCAATCCAGCTACACCGGCGCCGGGGCGACCGCCGACCCGTACGGCACCAGCGTCGGGCTGACCTATCAGTTCCGTTACTGACGGGATGCATGCGATGCCCGCCGTGACGGCGTTCCTGCTCGCCTTCCCGTCGCTGTTTTCGATCATCAATCCGATCGGCGGCGCCCTGATCTTCAACGAGGCGACGCGCGACCTCGCGCCGGCGCAGCGGATGCGCGTGGCCGGGCGTGTCGGCGTCTATTCCGCTCTGGTGATGCTGGGGGCGCTGTGGGGCGGCGCCTATGTGCTGAATTTCTTCGGCGTGACGCTGGGCGCGCTGCGCATCGCCGGCGGCGCGGTGGTGGCGCTGAATGCCTGGCACCTGCTGATGTCGCAGGACCGGCACGAGGACCGGCGGCGGCGGGAGCGCGAGGCGGGGCCGGACGCGGCCGAGGGCGATCCGCTGGAAATGGCCTTCTTTCCGCTGACCATGCCGTACACGACCGGGCCGGGAACCATCTCGGTCGCGATCACGCTCGGCGCCGGCCGGCCGCCGGCCGGCCACGGCCTGCTGGCGTTCTTCCTCGGCGTCAGTGCCGCGGCGGCGGCGAATGCGGTGGTGGTGTGGGTGGCCTACCGCTTCGGCGAGCGCCTGACCGGCTGGATGGGGCCGTCGGCGCGCAACATCCTGTCGCGGATGACAGCGTTCCTCCTGCTCGCCATCGGCGTGCAGATATTCATCGCCGGGCTCGGGCAGGTAATGGCGGACTGGCACGCCACCGCGGCGCAATAGCGGCCGCCGCCGCGGGCCGGCCGGGCAGCAGGCGGGTGCCGCGAAATAAGGCAGCACGCGCACAGGAACGCGGCGCGGCCCGCCGCCGCTGATTTGGGCAGCGGCGCCGGCACGGGAAGCATTGCCGGCTGGCACGCGGCATGCAACCCTCCGTGACCGCTTCACCCGCCCCGCGGGAGGATGCGGTCCTGGCGGTGAGGGGGTCGGTACGACGCATGAAAAAGATCGAGGCGGTGATCAAGCCGTTCAAGCTGGATGAGGTGAAGGAGGCCCTGCACGAAGTGGGGCTGCAAGGCATTACAGTGACGGAGGCAAAGGGATTCGGCCGGCAGAAGGGCCACACCGAACTCTATCGCGGGGCGGAATATGTGGTTGACTTCCTGCCCAAGGTGAAGATCGAGGTGGTCTGCGACGATGATGTGGTGGAGCGCGCGATCGAGGCGATCGTGGCCGCCGCGCGCACCGGGCGTATCGGCGACGGCAAGATCTTCGTCACCCCGGTCGAGGAGGTGGTGCGCATCCGCACCGGTGAACGGGGAGAAGACGCGATCTGACGGAAAGCGCCGCGCGCGGCGACGCGGGCGGCAAGGTTTCCGGCGGCTTCGGGATTGCGCAGGGCGGCAGCGCGCTGCGAAATCGCGGCACTGCCGGTGAAGGGGCCGCGTGGGGCGGCTTCAATGGCTTCGCGCGGCGCCGTCCGGCGGCGCGCATCTGGCACAAGGGAACTGGCGTATGGCGAAGCGACCCGCAGGCGGGGCCGACAACGGCGTGGCAAAAGTGCTGGAGATGCTCAAGGAGCACTCCGTGGAATACGTGGACCTGCGGTTCACCGACCCGCGCGGCAAGTGGCAGCACACCGCGCAGCACGTCTCCACGATCGATGAGGACGTGTTCCGCGACGGCATCATGTTCGATGGCTCCTCGATCGCCGGCTGGAAGGCGATCAATGAGAGCGACATGATCCTGATGCCGGACCCCGACACGGCGACGATGGACCCGTTCGCGGCCAAGCCGAGCCTGGTGCTGATCTGCGACATCGTCGAACCCTCCACCGGCCAGCCCTACAACCGCGATCCGCGCTCGACGGCGAAGAAGGCGGAAGCCTATGTCAAGGCGTCGGGCATCGGCGACGCCGTGCTGTTCGGCCCGGAGGCTGAGTTCTTTGTGTTCGATAGCGTGCGCTTCGGCACCGGCGGCAATTACGGGATGTACCAGCTCGACAGCATGGAAGGCCCGGAAGCCTCGACCAAGGAATATCCCGAGGGCAATATGGGACACCGCCCGACGGTCAAGGGCGGCTACTTCCCGGTGCCGCCGGTCGATAGCGAGAGCGATCTGCGCGCCGAAATGCTCTCCACCATGGGCGAAATGGGCGTGGTGATCGAGAAGCATCATCACGAGGTGGCGCAGTCGCAGCACGAGCTGGGGATGAAGTTCGGCCCGATGGTGCGGATGGCCGATCATCTCCAGATCTACAAGTACTGCATCCACAACGTCGCCCACAGCTACGGCAAGACGGCGACGTTCATGCCGAAGCCGGTCTATGGGGACAACGGCTCCGGCATGCATTGCCACCAGTCAATCTGGAAGGGCGGCAAGCCGCTGTTTGCCGGCAACGCCTATGCCGACCTGTCGGAGATGGCGCTCCATTACATCGGCGGCATCATCAAGCATGCCAAGGCGCTGAATGCCTTCACCAATCCGACCACCAACAGCTACAAGCGTCTGATCCCCGGCTTCGAGGCGCCGGTGCTGCTGGCCTATTCGGCGCGCAACCGCTCCGCCTCCTGCCGCATCCCGTATGCGACGAGCCCGAAGGCGAAGCGGGTCGAGGTGCGGTTTCCCGACGCGGCGGCCAACCCCTATCTGGCGTTCAGTGCGATGCTGATGGCGGGGCTCGACGGCATCCGCAACAAGATCCATCCCGGCGATCCGATGGACAAGGATCTCTACGACCTGCCGCCGGAGGAACTGAAGGGCATTCCGACCGTGTGCGGCAGCCTGCGCGAGGCGATCGGTGCGCTCGAAGCCGACCACGAATTCCTGCTCGCCGGCGACGTGTTCAGCATGGACCAGATCGAGAGCTACATCGAACTCAAATGGGCCGAGGTGTATAAGTTCGAGCACACCCCGCATCCGGTGGAGTTCGAGATGTATTACTCGGTCTGACCGGTCCCGCCCCGCCGCTGCCGGCGGCCGGTCCGCCGGCCGCCGCGCCTCCTCCCCGGTCGATTGCCGTGCGGACATCGGGGGAATGGCGGAGCGTGGGCTGATCGGCAGCGTCGCGCTGTTCGATGTCTATGAAGGCGGCCAGCTCGCCGCCGGGGAGAAATCGGTCGGCATCGAGGTGCTGTTGCAGCCGCGCGAGCGCACCCTTGCCGATGCCGAGATCGAGGCCGTTTGCGCCCGCATCGCCGCTTCGGTGGCGAAGGCGACCGGTGGGCGGCTGCGGTGATGGAGACCGGGGCGGCGGCGGTGGCGGCCATCCTGGCCGACCGGCGGCCGGCGCGGGCGCTTGCCGACCGGATGTATCTGCTGGTGGACGACCCGGTGCGTGCCGGCGAATTGTTCGACAGCATTTTTTATCGCCTGCCGCCCTATGCCGACGCGATCCTTCCGGTGGTCGCGGCCGAGGTGATGCGCCGCCTCGGGCGGCCGGAGGGGGCACGGCTGCTCGACGGGCTGGCGGCGCAGATGACGGCGCCGCTGCCGTTGGCGGAGGACGCCGGGGAGGAGGCCCGCGCCATCGTCGCGGCGCCTGAGCAGGATGACCGGCTGCACGACGCCCTGGTCAATTTCGCCCGCGTCCGCCAATGGGCCGGGTCGGCGGCGCTGTTCGGGCAGGTCTGGCCCTGCCTGCGCCCGGTCGGCTATTTCTGGGTGCATTTCCGCATGAGCGCCGTCTATGCCGCGCTCGGCCGCCACGATGCCGCCCGGCTGATGGCGGCGCTGGCGGTGCAGATCGAGCCGGCGGGCCGCGGTTCGCGCGAACCCTATGCGCGGCTGCTCGATGGGTTTCGCGCCCTCGGCCGGCTGCGCGATGCGGTGGAACTGGCAGAACGCCAGATCGCGCTGTGCCCGGAGGAGCCGGTGATCGACGCCGCCACGCTGGCGGTGCTGCGGGCGGCGGCGGGTCCGCTCGCCGTCGGGCCGCCGGCGCCGCCGGGCCGCACCCATGTCATCGTGGCGCGCGGGACGCGGCCGCCGCAGGCATGGCGCAGCTTCGGCCGCGGCGCCCCGCCCGGGTTCCGCGATCTCACCTTTGCGCAGCCGCGAGCGGCGGTGGTGATCACCGAACTGCGCGCGGCGGAGGTGCTCGCCGACCGGCATGAGGTCGCGGTGCTGGCCGGCGGCGTGATGCAGCCGGCGCTTTCGGTCGGCCGCGTGCCCGGCCTGCTGCCCCATCGCTTCGCTGCCGCCGCGCGCGCCGGCACGCCCCCGGCGACCATCGCCCTCGACACCGCGGTCCTGGTTTCGGACGAGTTTCCCCACCCCAATCTCTGCCATTTCCTGCTCGACCATATGCCGCGCCTGCTGTCCTACCGCCGCGCCGGCGTCGATCTGGCGCGGGCGGACGTGATCGGGCCGCCGGTGGTGATGCCCTATCAGCACGAAACCCTGGCCCGCATCGGCATCGGCGCCTGGCATGACACGGCGGCGATGCGGCGCTTTTCCGTCCGCCGGCTGTTCGTCAGTTCCGCCTGTCACGCCAACCAGCATCCGGCGCATCTCGGCGCCGACTGGGCAATCGCCAGCGTCCGGGCGCTGTTCGACCTGGCCCCGCGCGAGCGGCGCCGCCGCCTGCTGATCTCACGCGCCGACGCGACCGCACGGCGCCTCGCCAACGAGGCGGAGATCGCCGCCCTGCTGGCCCCCCATGGCTTCGAGACCATCGTGCCCGGCCGGATGCCCTTCGCCGCCCAGGTCGCCGCGTTCCGCGAGGCGACGCACGTCGTCGGCCCGCACGGCGCGGGGCTGGCCAATATCCTGTTCTGCGCGCCGGGAACCCGGGTGCTGGAGGTGATGCACCCGCATTACGCCACCTATGCCTATGCCGTGATCGCCGCCCCGCTCGGCCTCGACTATGCTTCCCTGGTGGCGTGGGACGGCGAGTCGGAGGACGCCGCCTACAACGTCCTGCCGTGGACCGAGGAACAGCGCAACATCCACATGAACCGCGCCATCCGCCTCGATCCCGCAGACCTGCGCCGCTGGCTGGACTGGGCGCTCGCGATCCCAACATAGGATGAATGCCGGACATGGACCTCGATGCAGTGGTGGTCGGCGCCGGGGTCGCCGGGCTGGCAGCGGCGGCGGTGCTGCGCCGGGCCGGGGCGCGCTGCCTGGTGCTGGAGGCAGGGTCGCGCCTGGGCGGGCGGGCGTTCACCGACCAACCGGCCGCCCTCGGCGGTGCCGCGTTCGACCACGGCGCCTCCTGGCTGCACGCGGCCGAGCGCAACCCGCTGGTCCCGCTCGCCCGCGCCGCCGGCTGCGAGCTCGGCGACACGCGCGGCGACTGGACGCGCCATGTCATGATCGAAGGCCGCCCTGCCGGCGCGAGCGAAATCGCCGACTATCTCGCGACCCGCGAGCGTTTCGAGGCGATCGCGCGGGCACGCGCCGCCGCCGGCCCGGATACCAGCGTCGATGCGGCGGTGGCCGCGCTGCGCGGCGATCCGTGGCTCGCCACCGTCGAGACCTGGGAAGCGAGCCTGATCGCCGCCGCCGATCCGCGCGATCTGTCGGTGCAGGACTGGCACCTCAACGAACTGGCGGGCGGCAATCTGCGCGTCGGCGGCGGCCTCGGGGCGATGGTCGCGGGCGTGCTGGGGCCGCTCGCGGGCGCGGTCCGCCTCGATGCCCCAGTGCGCCGCATCGCCTGGGACCGTCCGGGCGGCGGCGTCGAACTGTCCGGGGAATTCGGCACGCTCGCCGCCCGCACCGCCATCGTCACCGTCTCCACCGGCGTCCTGCGCGCCGAGGGGATCAGGTTCACCCCGGCGCTGCCGGAGCCGCGGCGCGCGGCGCTGGAGGCATTGCCGATGGGGCTTTTGAGCAAGGTCGCGCTGGCGGCGCGCGGGCCGGACCGGTTCGGCCTCGCGCCCGGCACGTCGCTGTTCCGCCGGCTCGATGACCCGGCGGAACGGGCGATCTTCTTTTCGCCCTGGCCGCTCGGGCAGGGGCATATGATCGGCTTCTTCGGCGGCCGGGCGGCGTGGGCGCTGGCCGCCGAAGGGGCGGCGGCGACCGAGGCGTTCGCGCGCGCCGAACTCGTCCGGCTGCTCGGCGCGCGGGCCGCGGCGGGATTCGGCGCCGCCGTGGTCACTTCCTGGGGCACCGATCCGGCGTTCCTCGGTGCCTATGCCTATGCACGGCCGGGCGGTGTCGCGGCCCGCGCGGCGATGGATACGCCGGTCGCCGACCGGCTGTGGTTCGCCGGAGAGGCGTGGTGCATGGACGGGCTGGCCGGCACGGTCGGCGGTGCCTTCGTCTCCGGCACGCGCGCCGCCACGGCCGCCGCGGCCGTGCTCGGGTTCAGTGTGCCGGCGCTGCCGGATTGGTGGGGTCGAGCCCCATCGCGCTGACCGTCGGCGCGTCGAGCCGCCCGGTCGGTTGCAGGCCACGGTTCTGCTGCAACCGCGTCACCGCATCCTGCGTCGCCGCACCGAGCAGCCCGTCGCTGCCGCCGTTGTAGAAGCCGAGCGTGCGCAGGCGGTTCTGGATGTTGCGGATGGCATCGGCGCCGAGATGCGCGAGAGTGGGCGCCTGTGCGGCCGGCAGTTGCAGCAGTTGCGCCGGGTCGAGACCGAGGGCGGAGGCGGTCGCCGGATTGATCTGCCCGGTCACCTGCAGGCTGTGACCCTGCTGGAACTGCTCCAGCGCGCTCTGGCTGTCCTGCCCCCAGACGCCATCAACCGTGCCGCCGTAGGCGCCGGACTGATGCAGCCTGTCCTGCACCGCGCGCACGGCGGGGGGTGCCAGCGGTTGCGCAAAGACGAGCGGCGGCGGCGATTGCGCGACGGCAGGAGCGGCGAGGGGGGTGCCGAACAGCAGCATCAGCAGCGCCGCGGCGGCGGAACGGGACATGCGAACCCTCCAGCGAGGAACAAACCCCCGCGGCGGCGAACGCACTCCCTCGGTGGGGGGTTCCCGCACCGCCGCGGGTCGGTGTTGCCGACGGTTCCGGTGCCGCCTATCCTGCATGCTGGCGACGCAGGACCGCCTTCCGGCGACGATGTCGGTCGGCGGAGATGGCATGCGATGGGCAGCGCGACCGGATACGATCAGGACTTCTTCGCCTGGGCCGACGAGCAGGCGGGGCTGTTGCGCGCCGGCCGGCTGGCCGAGGCTGACATCGTGCATATCGCCGACGAGATCGAGAGCATGGGCAAATCCGAGAAGCGGGAACTGGTCAGCCGGCTCACCGTCCTGCTTCTGCATCTGCTCAAATGGCGATTTCAGCCGGCACTGCGCAGCCATAGCTGGCGTAACAGCGTCCGCGTGCAGAGAATCACCCTGGCCTCTCTCATCAGGGACAATCCGAGCCTGATGTCGGTGCGCCCGGACACCGTGGCGGAAGCCTACCGGATTGCCCGCATCGAGGCGGAAGGCGAGACCGGCATCCCGGAAGCGACCTTCCCCCCGGTCTGTCCGTGATCGTTCGGGCAGATCATGGCCGACGATTGCTGGCCCGGCGAGGACTGAACCCGTCGCCGGCGCGACGCTGCCGTCACCCCGCGGCCGGCGTCACCTGCAACTCGCCGAGATAGGCTTCCCGGATCGCCGGGTTCTCGCGCAGGCTCGTCGCCTCGCCCGACAGCACCACCTGGCCGGTCTGCAGGACATAGCCACGGTGGGCGATCGCCAGCGCCATCGCGGCGTTCTGTTCGACCATGAAGATCGTCGTGCCCTGCGCATTGATCTGCTGGATGATGTCGAACACCTGCTCGACCAGCAGCGGCGACAGGCCCATCGAGGGTTCGTCCATGCAGATCAGGCGCGGGCGCGCCATCAGCGCCCGCCCGATTGCCACCATCTGCTGCTCGCCGCCCGAAAGCGTGCCGGCGATCTGGCTGCGCCGTTCCTTGACGCGCGGAAACAGGGCGAATACCCGCTCCAGATCCTCCATGTACTCGGGGCCGCGCGGGCGGGTGTAGGCGCCGAGTTCCAGATTCTCCAGAACCGTCATGCGCGGGAACAGCCGCCGCGCCTCCAGCACCGGCGCGATGCCGCGCCTGACGCGCTCGGCGGTGCGCAGCCGCTCGATCGGTGCGCCCTCGAACCGCACCGTGCCGCTGGTCGGGCGCACCACGCCCATGATGGTCTTCATGGTCGTCGATTTGCCGCAGGCGTTGCCGCCCAGCAGGGCGACGATCTCGCCGCGCCCGATCGCGTAGCTCACGTCCTTCAGCACGTGCAGGTCGCCGTAATGCGTGTTGACGCCGCGGAATTCGAGCAGCAATCCAGAGTCAGGCGGCATCGAGCGCCTCCCGCGCCGCGCGGCCGAGATAGGCGCGCAGCACCTCCTCGTTGCGGCGTACCTGATCGGGCCGTCCCTCCGCCAGCTTCTCGCCGTGATCCAGCACGATCACCGTGTCGGCCAACTGCGTCACCACATCGAGCTTATGTTCGATCAGCAGGATGGTCAGGCCGAGCGCATGCAGGCTCCTGATCTGCTCGGCGAGTTCCAGCGTCTCCGCCGGGTTCATGCCGGCGGTCGGTTCGTCCAGCAGCAGCAGCTTCGGCTGGCTCGCCAGCGCCCGCGCGATCTCCACCCGGCGGCGGTTGGCATAGGAAAGATAGGAGACCGCCTGTGCCGCGCGCGGTGCAAGCCGGTTGCCGAACAGCGCGATGATGCTGCGCGCCCGCGCCAGTGCGCGCGCCTCCTCGGCCCGCGTGCGCGGGGGACGCAGCACCGCACCGAAAGCGCCGGTCGAAAGCCGGGCGTGCTGGCCGATCAGCACATTGTCGAGCACCGTCAGGTTGGCGAACAGCCGGATATTCTGAAATGTCCGCGCCAGCCCCTTCGCCAGGATGCGGTGCGGCGGCAGGCCGAGGATCTCCGCGCCGGCGAAGCGGATGCTGCCGCTGTCGGCGGGGACGAGGCCGGTGATGACGTTGAACAGGGTCGATTTGCCCGAGCCGTTGGGGCCGATCACGGCGACCACGCCGCCCGCCGGCACCACCAGATCGACGCCGTTCAGCGCCGTCAGGCCGCCGAACCGCACCGTGATGCCGCGCACTTCCAGCAGGTTGCCCCGCCCCGGTTCCGGCAGCGCCAGGGCGGTGGCGGCAAGCTCGCCGTCGAACCCGCCGCGCTGCACGCCCTGCACGTGCTGTGCCGCGAAGTCCAGCGACGGCGCATGGCGCGCCGCGGGGATCAGCCCCTCGCGGCGGAACAGCATCATCAGCACCAGCAGGATGCCGAAGATCAGCTCGATCGAACGGGCGAGATCGATCTGCTGCAACCAGTCGTTGCCGATCGCCGCCCCCAGCGTGTGCAGCCATTCCGACAGGTCGGGCAGGAACCACGATTGCAGCAGGCTGAGCAGCGCCGCGCCGAGCACCACGCCCCACACGCTGCCCATGCCGCCCAGCACCACCATCACCAGGATCATCACCGATACCGGAAAGCCGAACATGTCCGGCGTCGCCGTCTGCAGCTTGGCGACATAGAACACGCCGACCGCGCCGGCGAACGCGGCGCCGATGGCAAAAGCGAGCAGCTTGGCGCGGGTGCGGTCGATTCCCATCGCACTTGCCGCCGTCTCATCCTCGCGCACCGCCATCCAGGCGCGGCCGATGCGCGAATCACGCAGCCGGATGCTGGTGAAAATCAGCAGTGCCACCAGCGCCATGCCGACATAGTAATAGGGCGTCGCCTGCACCGTGAAATTGTAGCCGAACAGGTGCGGCGCCTGCACGCCGTTCAGCCCGGCGGCACCGTTCGTCAGATAGGGGGTGTTGCGCGCGACGATCGGCACGATCTCCCCGAAGCCGAGGGTGACGATCGCCAGATAGTCGCCGCGCAGCCGCAGCGTCGGCGCGCCGAACAACACGCCGCAGCCGGCGGTGACCACGGCCGCGAGCGGCAGCGCGAGCCAGAACGACAGGGTGAAATGCACCAGATCGCCGCCGCCCTGGTTGATCTTCTCGACCAGATGGAGCGCCGCGAAGGGCTGCCAGAACGGCGACCATGCCGGCAGCACCTGGAACGAACTGAGGACGCCATAGACATAGGCGCCGATCGCGAAGAACGCCGCATAGCCCAGATCGAGCAGGCCGGCGAAGCCGACCACGATGTTGAGGCCGAGCGCCAGTGCGACATAGGCGGCGGCATTGGCAAGGCTGTCGATATCGGCGTCGTCGCCCTCGACGAAGGGGAACAGCAGCACCGCGGCCGTCAGCAGCGCCAGCAGCCCGTGCCGCACCGCCGGGCGGTCCCAGACCGCGCGCAGGCGTCCGACGGGGGCGGGGATGGTCGCGCTCATGACTTGTTCGGCGCCACGCGGCCGAGCAGGCCGGCCGGCCGGAACACGAGCACCAGCACCAGGATCGAGAAGATGATGACATCCGCCCAGGAGGCGGAAACGAGCTGCCCGCCCAACGCCTCGATCAGCCCGATGATGAGACCGCCCAGCATCGCCCCCGGCACATTGCCGATACCGCCGAGCACGGCGGCGGTGAAGGCGCGCAGGCCGGCGGTGAAGCCGATGATGTAGCTCGTGAAATTGTAGTAGAGGCCGAACATCAGCCCGCCGGCGCCGGCCAGCGCGGAGCCGAGGAAGAAGGCGGCGATGATGATGCGATCGACCTCGATCCCCATCATACGCGCCGCTTCCGCATCCTGCGCGGTCGCGCGCATCGCCTTGCCGAGTCGGGTGAACTGCACGAACCAGGTCAGGATCGCCATCAGCGCCAGCGAGACGAGCCAGATCAGCACCTCCCGCAGCCGCAGCACCGCGCCGCCGACCGGCATCGTCCAGGATGGCAGCGGGTTCGGAAAGTTCTTGCTGTCGGCGCCGAGCGAGAGCAGCACCACGTTGAGCAGGATGTAGGAGATGCCGATGGTGGTGATCATCGCCGCCGGCCCGCGCAGGTTGCGCAGCGGGCGCAGCGCCAGCCGCTCGATGGCGACACCGAGCAGTCCGGCGGCGAGCATGGTCACGATCAGCGTCCCCAGCAGCACCGCAACCAGGGCGACACCGGCGAGCGCCGGCGCACCGGGCATCACGCCGAGCAGCCGCAGCACGCCGAGGCCGACGAAGGAGCCGACCATGAAGACGTTGAAATGTGCGAAATTGATCAGTTCGAGAATGCCGTAAACCAGGGTGAAGCCGAGGGCCAGCAGCGCGTACATCGCGCCCAGGCTGAGGCCGTTGATGATCTGCTGGAGATAGACGTCGGCGACGGTCATCGGACCGCACCCGGCGCACGCCGGCGGGGACGCCGCCTTGCGGCGCCCCCTTTGGTCGGAACGGCGGTCATCCGCACTGCCCGCCTTCAGGATTGCGGAGCGACGCCGATGTATTTGAACTGGTGGATCATGTCGTCGGCGGGATAGGCGGGGTCGTGGTGGATCTGGAAGATCGAGATCACCCGGTCCTCGATATCGCCGTTGGCATCGAAGGAAACGACGCCCTGCAGCGTCTTGACCTTGCCGGTCTGGATGGCGTCGCGCACCGCGCTGCGCGTCACCGGCTTGCCGGTCGCGGCAACGCGCCTGACCGCGTCGATGATGACTTCGGTGGCGTCGTAGGCGGTGATCGCATAATCGTCCGGCAGCACGTTGAACTTCGCCTTGTAGCGGTTCACCCACGCCTGCGCCGCCGGATCCTCGGTGACATGGGGGGAGGCGTTCGTGGAGTACCATCCCTCATTGGCGGGATAGCCGACCGCGGTCAGCATTTCCGGCCCCGACAGGCCGTCGCCGCCGGCCTTGGGCATCTCGTGCGGCAGGATATCGTAAGCCTGCTTGGCGAGCTTGACCCCGGCCTGCAGGACGCCGCCGTAATAGAGGCTGTCGGGGTTGAGCTGCTTGATCTTGGTCAGCACCGCCGAGTAGTCGGCCGCCTTCGGATCAAGCTTGTCATGCCCGAGCACCTTGATGCCCTTCTTTTCCGCCTGCGCCTGGAAGGCGTTGGCCAGACCTTCGCCGTACGCGCCGGTGTCGTCGAGGATATAGACCGACTTCACCTTCAGCGTGTCGGCGAAGTAGTTGGCCATGTTCGGCCCCTGGAAGGCATCGGTCGCGACCGTGCGGAAATAGATCGGCTTGCCGGCGGGGCGGTACTGCTGGGCGAATTTCGGATCGGTCAGATCGGGATTGGTCGAGGAGGGCGTGATGGTGGCGAGATCCCCCCAGCTCAGGATCGGCGCCATCGCCTTGCCGACGCCCGACATCTGCGGCCCGACCGCTGCGACAACATTGTGGTCGGCCACCATCTTGCGGGCGTTGGTCGCGCCCTGCGCCGGGTCGTACTGGCCGGCGGTCGCGGTGCCGTCGTCCAGCACCATCGCCTCGAATTTCACGCCGGGAACGACGTGCCCGGCATTCGCCTCGTCGATCGCGAGCAGCGCGCCATCCTTGACCAGCAGCGCCGATTGCGCATCGCCGCCGGTCAGCGACGCGTCGATGCCGATCTTCACCACCTGTTCGGCGGCGCGCGCCGGCCCGGCCGCTCCAGCGGCGGCCAGCAGTGCAAGCCCTGATGCGGCGAGCAGGGCGGAACGACGGGTGATCATGCGGCGGCTCTCCCCTCCTGGCACCGGGCTCCCCAATTCGGCACGGCTGGTGCGCAGCATGGCCCGGCCATGCCCGCATGACAAGCCTGCTCCGCAGCAGGTGCAGAGAGTGGGAAACGGTCAGCCGAGCAGCCGCGCGGCGCGCGCGAGATCGCTCTTGTCGTTGACGTTCAAGAACGGATCGGCATCGCCGTCGATCGCGAAGCTGACGCCGACCACGCCATGCGGTGCGGCGAACGCCTCGATGCTGCGCACACCCGCGGCGAGGGCCTCGGCGAGGGTTTCGGCCAGTGCCACCGGCCACAGCGCCACCACCGGATGACGCTGGCCGCCCGATTCCGCGCACGCGATCGCGGCACCGGTCTGGGCGCGCACCTGCATCAGCCGCGCCACCAGATCGGGTGGCAGCAGCGGCGTGTCGGTCGGCACGGAGAGCAGCAGCTCCGCCCCGGCGAAGCGCTGGCGCGCCCAGCGCATCCCCGCCAGCACGCCGGCGAGCGGGCCGGGATGGTCGGGCAGGGGGTCGGCCAGTACCGGCAGACCCCATTGCAGGAACCGGCCCGGATCACCGTTCGCGCTCAACGCCACCGCGCGCACCTGCGGGCGGATCGCGTCCAGCACATGTTCCAGCATCGGCCGCCGACGCAGCAGCCGCAGCGCCTTGTCGCCGCCGCCCATGCGCCGCGCCAGCCCGCCGGCGAGCACGACGCCGACCGGGCGCCTATCCGCGCTCACCGGCGTCCCCGCGCGCCCCGTCGGCGGCGCTGGAAATGGCCGCCGGCGGCGCCATCTCTGCACCGGCGAGGGAGGGATGCATGGCAGAGCAGATGGCGACCCAGATCGCGACCCTGGGCGGCGGGTGCTTCTGGTGCCTGGAGGCGGTGTTCCTGGAACTGCATGGCGTGACCGGCGTGCAATCGGGGTTTTCCGGGGGACATGTGGTTGATCCGAGCTATCAGGCAGTGTGCACCGGCACCACCGGCCATGCCGAAGTGGTACAGGTGACGTTCAATCCGGCGGAGATCGCCTACGAAGATCTTCTGCGCGTGTTCTTCACCATCCATGATCCGACCACCCGCGACCGGCAGGGAAATGATGTCGGGCCGCAGTACCGCAGCGTGATCTTCGTCCACGATGCCGCCCAGCAGGCAGCGGCCGTGCGCATCGTCGCCGAAATCACCGCGGCCCGCCTGTGGCCCCGCCCGCCGGTGACGGAGATCGTCCCCTTCCAGGCGTTCTATCCCGCCGGACCCGAACATGAAAACTATTTCGTCCGCAATCCGTGGAGCGGCTACTGCCGTGCCGTGATCGCACCCAAGGTACTGAAGTTCCGCCGGCAGTTCACCGAGCGGCTGCGCCGTCCCGCCCCGGCCCAGGGGCGCTGCCCCGCTCAGCGGTGATCGGTCTGCGGCGGGTGGACGCCCTGCACCCGGGCCGAGGCGGTTTCGCTGGCCAGCCGATCATCGGTCGGCTGGCCGCGCGGCGAGTGGTCCTCATCTTCATGCGGATTGCCCGCTTCCGGGTGCGGCCTGCCGGGGGTCGTGCCGGCGCCGCGCGTCGGGGTCTGCGCCGGCGGGTCGCTGGCGGGAAAACTGTCCTCCACCGCCTGCTGCTGCGCCTCATCCTGCTTCGTCGCCTCATCCTGCTTCGCAGCTTTGCTCATGGCATGTCTCCGGCCTCGTTGGCGCGCCGTCATTCCGCGGCTTCGGGAAGGGTCAGCCGGATCTTCAGCCAGCCCGGCTCACGCCTGTCGAACGCCTGATAGGCGGCGATGGCTTCGGTCAAAGGTTCGACCCTGGTAAGAATCTTCACCGGGTCGATCACGCCGGCGCGCACCATCTCCACCAGCTTGGGGATGTATTTGCGATGGTTGCAGTTGCCGAGATTGAGCGTGAGGTTCTTGTTCATCGCCGTGCCGAGCGGGAACATCGTCGCCGTCGGCGGATAGACGCCGATCACGGACAGCGTGCCCGCCTTCGCCAGCGCCTCCACCGCCCAGACGATGGCCTGGCTCGGCGCGTCGCCAGGCTGCCATTGTCCGTCCCTCGGCTGCGCATCGGGCGCGACCTGCGCCACCTCGCCGGCGAACTGCGCCTGCCTGTCTGTCGCCTGCCGTGCGGCGGGGCCGTGATGGGCGTGCTGCGCATCGACGCCGACGGCATCGATCGCGCGATCGGCGCCGATGCCGCCGGTGAGCGTCAGGATGGTCTGCACCGGATCCTCGCGCTCGAAATTCACCACCTCGGCGCCCTGCCGGCGCGCCATTTCCAGCCGGTCGTCGTGGCCATCGACGGCGAATATCCGGCCCGCGCCCATCAGCCGAGCGGAGGCGATGGCGAACTGGCCGACCGGCCCGCAGCCGAACACCGCCACCGTGTCGCCGTCGCCGATCTCGGCCAGGTCGGCGCCGAAATAGCCGGTGGGGAAGATGTCGGACATCAGGATCGCCTGGTCGTCGCTGATCTCATCGGGAATCTTGACCAGCCCGACATTGGCGAATGGAATCCGCGCCCGCTCCGCCTGCAATCCCTGGTAGGGACCGGTCGGCGCCGGACCGCCGAAGAATGCCGTGCCGGCGCGCTTGCCGTGCGGATTGGCATTGTCGCATTGCGCATAATATCCGACCCGGCAATAGCTGCATGTCCCGCAGGCGATGGTGGAGCAGACGATCACGCGGTCGCCGGGGGCGAGGTTGCGGACCATGTGGCCAACCTGCTCGACCACGCCGACGCCCTCGTGGCCCAGCACGGTCCCCGGCTGCATCGGGCTGAAGGTGCCGCGGACGAAATGCAGGTCGGTGCCGCAGATCGCCGCGGAGGTCAGGCGGATGATCGCGTCCGTCGGATCCTGGATATGCGGCTCCGGTACCTCGTCCAATCGGATGTCGCCGATGTCATGGAATACCACTGCTTTCATCGCACCGCTCCCCGGAGGTTGGCGGGAAAGCGCAGGACGGCGGCGCGGTTTCCGCCGTGCGGCACGGGCACGGGTCAACTCGCCAAGATTGCAGCGGCGCGAAGATCATGAACGCGCCAACGAACTTCCGATCATGTCGGGCGTTTGCGCGACCGTCGGCACGACGCCGGCGCGCGAGGGAGGGGGAGATGGAACTGATCGAGGCGCTGGAGGATGGCCTGGCGGCAGAGCGACAGCGCGCCTGGCAGGGGCGGGCACGCGCCATGCAGGAACTCGTCGGCACACCGGACGGGCCGTGGGACGCCCTGGGGCACGTTCTGGCGTGCCTGGAGCAGGCCGGGCTTGGCGGCGCGGTGCGGTCCTGGCAGGGCGCCGGGCCGCTGGTGCGGATCGTGCCGGCGCACCTGCACGCGGCGCTGGGGCGGGAGACGGTGCAGCGGCTGGCGGCGCGGGCCGGGCTGACCTGCGACGAGCTGACCGCGGACCTCAGCGAGCATCTGCCAGGGATCGTGGCACGGGCGGCGCAGGATCGCCGGCGCGGCCGGCATCGCCCGGTTTGACCGCCTCCAGCAGCGCCGTCACCCGCCCGAGCAGATCGGTGGCCTTGAACGGCTTGCCGAGCACCGGCAGGTCGGGCGTGCCGGCGATGTCGCCGTCCTCCGCGGCATAGCCGGTGGCGATCAGGATCGGCAGATGCGGATGACGCTCCCGCGCCGCGGCGGCCAGTTCCAGCCCGCTCATGCCCGGCATGCCGACATCGGCGATCAGCAGATCGGGCGGCGGCAGGGTGCGCAGGCGGGCCAGCGCGGCGGCGCCGGATTCGCACCGTGTCACGGCATAGCCGGCATCGGCGAGGCAGGTTGCGGCAAAGGCGGCGACATCGCCGTCGTCATCGACCAGCAGGACGGTGCGCCCGGCGGCGGGGTGGCGGGCGGCGGCGCGGTCGGGGTGCGGCGGCGCCGGCTCTGCCGAATCCTCCGCACAGGGCAGCCAGACCGTGACCGTCGTTCCGGCGCCGGGTGCGCTGCGCAGGGCGACGGCGCCGCCGGACTGTGCCGCGACCCCCTGCACCATCGGCAGCCCGAGGCCGGAGCCGCGACCCACCGGCTTCGTCGTGAAGAACGGCTCGAACGCCCTCGCCGCGGTTGCCGCGTCCATGCCCTCGCCGTTGTCGCTGACCGAAAGGCGCAGATAGCTGCCCGCCTGCAGCCCGGCTTGGTGCGGCTCGGCCACCGTCTCAGCCGCCGCCGCAATGATCACGCGCCCGCCCTCCGGCATGGCATCGCGCGCGTTCACCACCAGATTGAGCACCATCAGTTCCACCTGATGCGGATCGGCCCGTGCCGCGGGCAGGCCGGCCGGCGCGTCGATGCGGACCTCGATCGAGGGGCCGATCGTGCGCGCGATCAGCTCCGCCATGCCGTCCAGCAGCGGCGGCAGCGCCACCGGCTGGATGCTGAGATACTGGCGCCGGCCGAAGGCGAGCATGCGCTGGGTCAGCGCCGCACCGCGGTCGGCGGCGCGCATGGCACCGGCGAGCAGCCGCGCCACCTCCGGGCGGTCCCGGCTGCGGCCGGCGGCGAGTTCCAGATTGCCGACGATCGCGGTCAGCAGATTGTTGAAGTCATGCGCGATGCCGCCGGTGAGCTGACCGAGCACCTCCATCTTCTGGGCCTGCTGCAATTGCGCCTGGGCGGCCTCGCGCTCGCGCACCTCCGCCTCCAACTGCCGGGTGCGCTCGGCGACGTGGCGTTCCAGTTCGGCATTGGCATCCTCGAGCGTCGCCCGCAGGGATGCCTGCCCGTGCGCCACCGCGTCGAGCAGGACGTTGACGGCGGCGGCGATGCGGCCGAATTCCGAGCTTCCCGGCCGCACCGGCAGGCGCGCCCCGGTATCCCCCGCCTGCCAGCGCCCGGTGGCGCCGAGGATGGCATGGACCGGGCGGGTGATGATCCCGCGGGCAAGCCACGCCGCCAGCAGCAGGGCCGCGAGGAAGCCGGCGCCGATCAGCGCATAGCCGCGCGCCGCCGCCGCTGCCGTGGCGGCGAGCACCGGGGCCGGATCGAGCGCGACGCTCACCTGCATATCCGGCACGCCGTCGCCGGGCGGCAGCGTCGCGACCAGGCGATCGCCGCCATCAAGGTCGCGTCCCGCCTGCCCGGTATCCGACAGCGCGATCAGGACCACGCCGTCGCGGTCGGTCAGCGTCACCGCGGCACCCTGCGGCAGCAGCCCGTCGGCAAGGCGCCGGCGCAGCCAGTCGAGGTCGATTTCGCCCACCAGCACCGGGCCGCGGCCGGGCAGGCCACGCACCGGATAGGCCGCCGGCAGCATCGCGCCGCCGCCCGGCGCCGGCGTGTAGCCGCCCAGCGCCAGCCCGCCGCGCGCCCAGGCGAGACGGATTTCCGGCGCCCGATGCAGCCGCGCACCGTCCGCCGCCGGGTCGGTCGCGCACACCACGCGCCCGTCGTCACCGGCCAGAATGACACCGCGCAGGAAGGCAAGTTCGCTGAACACCGCACGCAGCAGCGGCTCGCAGGCGGCGGCATCGGCGGCGCGGACGGCGGGGATGGCGGCGGCGGCGACCAGGGCATTGCGCACGCCGGCGACGATCGCATCGAGCTCGGCCGCAACGGTGCGGGCGTCGCGCAGCGTTTCCTGCCGCAACTCGTCCCGCCGCGCCGCGCGCAGGGCGGATTCGTTGAAGGCCTGCATCGCCAGCGGCGGCAGCAACGCCGCCGCAACGATCAGGACCACCCGCGTCAGCAGGGTCACGCCACGCTGCTCCCTCCCCCACGCGGCACGGACTTGGCGTTGGCTATGGCACGAAATCGCCGGCGCCGATTCGATACGTGCGCCTCCTCACGCAATCGTGAGGATCGGCGGGCAAGGCTGCGAAACCCGACACGAGGCCGCGGGAACGGTTTCCGTCGCCCTGCCGCGCCGCTATGCTGCGCCAGGCCGATCGAACGCGCCGAGGATCGCGACCCCGTCATGAAGCACGCCGGATGAAGCCGCCCGACTGGGAAATTCCCGCCAATCTGCGTCCCGATCCCGACGAATACGGGTTCGACCTGGAGCGTACCCTGCGCGGCCTCGTCGGCCTGCGCGCCAATGTCCCGCCGGATGCCTACACCGCCAGCACGCTCGGCACCGAGCGCCTGGGCAGCGGCGCGGTGATCCGCGAGGACGGGGTGGTGCTCACCATCGGCTACCTGATCACGGAGGCCGAGTCGGTCTGGCTGATCAGCGCCGATGGCCGCGCCGTCGCCGGCCACCCGATCGCCTACGACCCGACCAGCGGCCTCGGCCTCGTGCAGGCGCTGGGCCGGCTCGGCCTGCCGGCGCTGGAACTGGGGCCGGTCGCCGAAGCCCAGGTCGGCCGCAACCTGATCATGGCCGCCGGCGGCGGCGGGCGCGAGCGGGCGGTGGAGACGAAGGTGGTCGGCCGGCAGGAATTCGCCGGCTACTGGGAATACGTGCTGGACGAGGCGATCCTGACCGCGCCGGCCCATCCGTTCTGGAGCGGAGCCGCCCTGATCGGCCCCGACGGACGGCTGCTCGGCATCGGCTCGCTCATCATGCAGCAGGGCGACGGCAGGCGGCGGCACGATCTCAACATGAGCGTGCCGACGGCGCTGCTGCCGCCGGTGCTGGACGATCTGCTGATGCGCGGGCAGCTCAGCGCCCCGCCGCGT
Source organism: Pseudomonadota bacterium (assembly GCA_021847995.1). Classification (GTDB taxonomy): domain Bacteria; phylum Pseudomonadota; class Alphaproteobacteria; order Acetobacterales; family Acetobacteraceae; genus JAFKFJ01. Next base: position 25,447 of record JAJZNE010000166.1, read on the forward strand.
CCCTGGCTCGGCGCCTTCATCATGGAGAGTGAGGGCGGGCTGGTGGTCGGCGGTGTGGCCGATCGCGGGCCGGCGGAGCGTGCCGGGATGCGCCCGGGCGACCGCATCCTCGCGATCGGCGGGGAGGAGACGGGCGATCTCGCGACGCTGTGGCGCCGACTATGGGCGAGCGGGCCGGCCGGCGTCACCGTGCAGCTGCGGCTTGCGCGCGACGGGGCGGAGATGGCGCTGTCGGTCGTCACCGCCGACCGCGCCCGCTTCCTGCGCGCCCCCCGGCTGCACTGAGCCCCCGCTGAACGGCGTCCCGGCTGCGCTGCAACGCTGCCGGATCAGTCCGTCACCGCCACGTCCGGCCCCCACATGTCGGACAGCGTGAAGCCGCGCGGATAAGGGTCGGTCGGATCCACGCCGCACTGGTGGATGCCGAAAATCCAGGCGCGCCCTGCAATCCGCGGCAGCACCGCCGGCATTCCGCCGATCCGCGCGGTGCCGGCGATCTCCGCCGTGAACTCGCTGTCGATGATCGAGCGGGCGCGGAGCGTCTCCCCCGCCCGCAGCTCGCCGCGCGCATGCAGCACGGCGAGCCGGGCGGAGGTGCCGGTGCCGCACGGCGAGCGGTCGCAGCGGCCGGGCAGCACGATGGTCGCGCCGCGCAGGATCGCCGGATCGTCGCGCTCGCGGTCGCAGAACATGACGTAGCTGACGCTGTCGATCCCCGGCCGCTCCGGGTGCGCCACCCGCACCCGCTCATTCACCGCCCGCTTGATCAGGCTCGCCGCCTCCACCAGCCGGCGCGCGTTGGCGCGGGTGATGGCAAGTCCGGCGGCGCGGGCATCGACCAGCGCATAGAACACGCCGCCGAACGCGATATCGAGCCGCACCGTCCCGATCCCTTCGACCGCAAGCCGCACGTCCAGTTCGGTCGCGAAGGACGGCACCATGTCGAGCGTCACCCGCGCGCAGCGCCCGTCGCGGCACGCGGCCGTGACACCCACGAGCCCCGCCGGCGTGTCGAGCGAAAAACGCGTCACCGGCTCCGTCATCGCCACCATGCCGGTCTCCAGCAGGGCGGTTGCGACGCACATGGCGTTGGAACCGCTCATGGCATGGGCGCGGTCGGCCTGCAGCACGATGAAGCCCGCGGCGGCGGCCGGATCGCAGGGCGGCAGCAGCAGGTTCACCGTCATGTGCGCGGTGCCGCGCGGCTCATAGACCGTGAAGCGGCGGATCGAATCGTCGGTCTCGTTGATATAGCGCAGCTTCTCCAGCATCGTCGCGCCCGGCAGATGGCCGAGGCCGCCGGTGACGACGCGGCCGATCTCCCCCTCCGCATGCACGTCCAGCATCGTCAGCATCCGCGACCAGCGCATCCGCCCCTCCTGTCGCCATGACCGATGACGAATAGACCGGCAACCGGGGGCGGCGGCAAGCCGTTCAGCCGGCGCCACTTGAGCGAGGGAGACTGCCGTGTTCTATCACCGCAAGGAACTGATCGGCCAGGTCAAGGTCGATCGGCCCGATCCGCGCTTCGGCCAGCTCCTGCTGGAACAGTTCGGCGGCGCGACCGGGGAATTGACCGCCGGCCTGCAATACTGGGTGCAGTCCTTCCATGTCGAGGATGCCGGCATCCGCGACATGCTCCAGGACATCGCGCTGGAGGAGTTCAGCCACCTGGAAATGGTCGGCATGCTGATCGAGCAGCACACGCGCACGCTCGATCAGGCGGATGCCTATGCGTCGCCGCTGTTCCGCGTGCGCGGCGTCGGCCCGCATTTCGTCGATAGCCAGGGCGTCGCCTGGACCGCCGCCTACATCAACGAAGGCGCCAACGTGGTGCGCGATCTGCGTGCCGACATCGCTGCCGAAGCCGGCGCGCGGCAGACCTACGAGGCGCTGGTCAAGGCGGCGCCGGACGAGGGCAGCCGCAAGGCACTGACCCACCTGCTGACGCGCGAGGTGTCGCACACCGCGATGTTCATGCAGGCGCTGCACAAGCTCGGCAAGCTGACCGATCCGATCTTCGGCAACATCATGCCGGACGAAACGGTCGATATCTACTTCGACCTCTCGAAGAACGGCATGGATGAGCGGGGGCCGTGGAACCGGGAACCGAAGTTCCGCTACGACGCGGAGCCGAAGCCGCGCGGCGGGATGCCGGCCCCGCCGGTCAACCCCGACGAGGAGAAGCTGCGCCTGAAGGCGGACAAGCTCGCCGCCGGCTAGTCGCGGCGCGACGTGCGCGGGGCCGTCGGGGATGCTACCGTCCGACCGAATGAAAGAAGGTGGGGACTCCCGGCATGAACCCGCGCAGCGTCCGCCGTCTGCATCCGGCCCTTCGCGACGATATCGGCGACCTGACGACGCGCCGGCCGCTGCCGGGGCCGGATCTGGAGCAGCTCGATCCGTTCCTGTTTCTCAATCACCACGGGCCGCAGACCTATCCGCCCGGCAACCGCGGCCTGCCCTTCGGCCCGCATCCGCATCGCGGCTTCGAGACGGTGACGTTCATCCTGGAGGGCGGCCTCGCCCATCGCGATTCCGGCGGCCATGACAGCGTCATCGGTGCCGGTGGGGTGCAGTGGATGACGGCGGGCAGCGGTCTCGTGCATGCCGAATTGTCGCCGGCTTCGTTCCTGCGGGCCGGCGGCAGGCTGGAAATCCTGCAGCTCTGGGTCAACCTGCCGGCGCGGCTGAAGATGACCCCACCGCGCTATGTCGGCCTGCAACAGGACGAGATTCCGCGGCTGCACGCAGGCGGCGTGACCGCCGCGGTGATCGCCGGCGGATGGTCGGGACAGCAGGGACCGATCGCGCCGCCGACCGACGTGCAGATGGCGGTGCTCACCTTCACGCCGGGCAGCCAGGCGGCGTTTCCGGTGGCGCCGGGCCGCACCGTGTTCCTCTATGTCGTGCGCGGCGCGCTCTCTGTCGGCGGCAGCGCGGCGCCGGCGTTCACCCTGGTCGAACTGCACGACGACGGCGACGCCGTGGCGCTGCGGGCGGAGCGCGATGCCGTCGTCCTGTTCGGCCATGCCCCGCCGCTGCACGAACCGGTGGTGGCGCACGGGCCGTTCGTCATGAACACGCGCGAGGAGATCGTCCAGGCCGTGCGCGACTACCAGGCAGGGAAGTTCGGCACCGTGCCGATGCCATGAGGGCGGACGGCCGCCGGTGGCGGCGTCAGCCGCGCAGTTCCATCCGGATCGGCCCGTCGCGCCGACCATGCGTGAACTGATCGACGTAAGGGTTGCCGCTCGCCATCAGCGCCTCCGGCGTGCCGGACCAGATGATGCGCCCGCTATGCAGCATCGCCACCCGGTCGGCAATGCGCCGCGCGCTCGCCATGTCGTGCGTGATGGCAACCGCGGTGCCGCCGAGGCGCTTGACGCAATCGACGATCAGCCCGTCGATCACCGCCCCCATGATCGGGTCGAGGCCGGTGGTCGGCTCATCGAAGAACAGGACGGCGGGCTGCGCGGCGATGGCGCGCGCAAGTCCCACCCGCTTCTGCATCCCCCCCGACAATTCCGCCGGCCACAGCTCCGCCGCCGTTGCCGGGAGGCCGACCTGCGCCAGCATCTCCACCGCGCGCGTCCGAGCCTCCGCCCGGTTGACGCGGCCCTGGGCGAGCAGGCCGAAGGCGACATTGTGCCAGACGGGCAGCGAATCGAACAGGGCGCCGTTCTGGAACAGCATGCCGATCTGCCGGCGCAGCGCCGCCCTCTCCCCGCGCGGCAGGCGCAGCACGTCGCGCCCGTCGATCTCGATACTGCCGGCATCGGGTTCGATCAGGCCGAGAATGCATTTGAGAAGCACGGATTTGCCGCTGCCGGAGCCGCCGATCACCACCGTCGAGGTGCCTTCCGGCACGTCGAGATCGACGCCGTCCAGGACACGTTTGGCGCCGAATGCCTTGCGCAGGCCGCGGACGCGGATTTTCGCCGCGGCGCCGTTCATCGTGCGAAGAAAAGCTCGGTCAGGCCATAGTCGAAGGCGAGGATGAGGACGGAGGCCGCAACCACCGCCGACGTGGTCGCCGCCCCCACGCCCTGCGCGCCGCCGCGGCTGCCATAGCCGTTGAAGCAGCCGAGCAGCGCGATCAGAAACCCAAACACGGCCGCCTTGGTCAGTCCCGACACCACGTCGATCGTCTGCATGTAATTCAGCGTGTTGCTGATATAGGTCGCGGCGTTGAAGCCGAGCTTGACAGTGGCGATGATGAACCCGCCGAGCACGCCCAGGATGTCGCCCACGAGCACCAGCAGCGGCAGCGCCAGCGTGCCGGCCAGCAGGCGCGGCGCCACCAGGTATTTCATCGGGTCGGTGGACAGCGTGGTCAGCGCGTCAACCTGATCGGTGACGCGCATGGTGCCGATCTCGGCCGCCATCGCGGCACCGACGCGCCCGGCCACCATCAGCCCGGCCAGCACCGGCCCCAGTTCGCGCGTGATCGACAGCACGACGAGACTCGGCATCGCCGTCTCGGCGGAAAAGCGGGCAAGGCCGGTCGAGGATTGCAGCGCCAGGACCATGCCGGTGAAGATCGCCGTCAGCGCCACCACCGGCAGGCTGAAATAGCCGATCTCGATGAAGGCGCGCAGGAACATGCGGCCATAGAAGGGCGGCCGCAGCAGATGCGACAGGCCGACCAGGGCAAACAGCACCAGGGCGCCGGCGGCGCGGCAGAGCATCAGCACGGCGCGACCGATGCCGGCGAGGCCGTCCAGCACGGTGTTCACCATACGGTCGGCCAGGGGACGGTGGCTTGCAAGGAAGCTTGCACGGTCGCGGGCACGGTCATGGCCGCCTCGCCTAGCAGCCGGAAGGGGCTTGCGTCAAAGCGGCCGGCTCAGCGTTGCGCGGCGGCCCGCACCACCTCGGCGTGCCGCGTCACCTCGGGCATGCAAAGATCGACCAGCGCCGGCACCACCTCCTCCGGCCGCGCCAGCGTCGCCGGGTCTTCGCCTGGCATCGCCGTGGCGCGCAGCCGCGTCGCCACCACGCCGGGGTCGAACAGGTTGACGCGCAGGCGCGTCCGCCGCGTCTCCTCCGCCCAGGCCAGCACCAGATGTTCCAATGCCGCCTTGGTCGCGCCATAGGCGCCCCAGTAGGCGGCGGGCCGGCCGACAATGCGGCTGGTCACGAACGCCGCCCGCCCTGCCGGGGCGGCCAGCAGCAGCGGCGCCGCGGTGCGGATCAGGTGCAGCCCGGCGGAGAGGTTGACCCCGACCACCTCCGCCCAGTCGTGATCCTGGATATGGGGCACCGGGGTCAGCACGCCGAGGGCGCCGGCATTGCCGAGCAGGATATCGAGCCGCCGGAACCGTTCGAACAGGCTCGGCCCGATCCGGTCCACCGCCGCCCCGTCGGCGAGGTCGAGCGGCAGCAGGGTCGCGGTCCCGCCGGCTTCGCGGATGGCGTCGTCGGTTTCCTCGAGCCCGCCCTGGGTGCGGGCGGTGATGACGACATGCGCGCCACGCCGCGCCAGCTCGATCGCCGCCGCCCGGCCGATGCCGCGGCTCGCGCCGGTGACCAGGGCGATCTGGCCGGCCAGGACGCTCATGCCGCGAACGTGGCGCGGGCCTCGCCCAGGCCGGGGAAGGCCACGCGCACCTCGGCACCGGGCGGCGCCGGCGTCTTGCCGGTCCAGGAGCCGCAGGTGACGAACTGGCCGGCGCGCAGCCCGCCCGCCCAGCGGCTGCCTTCGTTGGCCAGCCATTCCACTAGCCGGATCATGTCCCCCGCGGGGTTGCCGGTGCGGCTGAGCGCGGCGCCGGCGATCGTCTGCGTGACCGTGATCGCGGCGAAATCGAGCGTCTGCCAGTCGGCGAGGCCGGGGCCGAAGACGAAGCCGCCATGGATGACGGAATCGGCAAGGTTGCTCAGCCGATCGACCGCATCGGGGTCGAGGAAGGCGGATTCCAGCACCTCGATCGCCGGATGCGCGGTGGCGAGGGCGGCGATGATCTCGACGCGGTCATAGGGGGTCGGCCGCGGCGGCAGGTCGCGGCCGAGGCGGAACGCCACCTCCGCCTCCACGCCGCGCAGACGCCCCGCCGGCAGCCGGGCGGGACTGGCGGCGATGCCCGCCTGCGGCATCGGCGCGCAGAGATATCCCTGCCCCACCCCGGCCAGCCCGACTTTCCAGCCGCCGACCGCGACACCTTCGGCCACCGCGTGCTGGATGGCATAGGCCGCCGCCTGGTCGGCCGGCCGCAGGTGCGCCGGCAGCGCCGCGATCGGTCCAGTCTCGCTCCGCGCCGCACGCAGCATCGCCACCGCTTGCGCAACCGTCTGGGTCATCTTCCGTCCTCGCCCCTGGCCCGGCGCGTTCTTCCGCCGCCCTGCCGCGCGACGCAAGAGGCTGGACGGCGGCGCGCCGGCGGGGGAGAAACCCGGCGCCACCCTGCAAGGACCGAAGGAATGACCAACGGCGTCTGTTTCGAGGATCTAAGGCCGGGCGATACCGCCAGCACCGGCAAGACGATCACGGAGGCCGACATCCTGCTGTTCGCCGCCGTCAGCACCGACACCAACCCGGTGCATCTCAACGCCGAGGCCGCCGCCGGCAGCCTGTTCAGGGAACGGGTGGCGCACGGCATGCTCTCGGCCGGGCTGATCAGCGCCGTGCTGGGCACCAGACTGCCCGGTCCCGGCACCGTCTATCTAAGCCAGACGCTGCGCTTCCGCGCCCCGGTCAGGATCGGCGACACGGTGACGGCGACGGTGACGGTCACCGCGCTCGACGCGGCGAAGAAGCGGGCGACGCTGGCCACCGTCTGCACCGTCGCGGGCAAGCCGGTGATCGAGGGGGAGGCGGTGGTGATCCCGCCCAGCCGCGGCTGAGCATGCGCATCCTGCGCGACTGGCGGGGCCTGCCGGCGGCGGCGCGGGGCGGGGCGGTGGCGCTCGGCAATTTCGACGGCGTGCATCTCGGCCACGCCCATGTGCTGCGCACCGCCCATGCCGCCCGGCCGGACGCGCCGCGCGCCGTGCTGACCTTCGAACCCCACCCGCGCGAACTGTTCCGCCCCGACGACCCGCCGTTCCGCCTGACCCTCGGCCCCGAACGGGCGGCGGCGCTGGCGGCGCTGGGGGTGGAGCTGCTCTATGAGCTGCCCTTCGATGTCGCGTTCAGCGAAATCACCGCCGAGCGCTTCGTGAGCGAAGTGCTGCATCGCGGCATCGGCGCGCGGCACCTCGTCTGCGGCCCGGATTTCGCCTTCGGCCATCGCCGCGGCGGCAGCGTCGCCTTCCTCGCCGCGCGGGCGGAGGCGCTGGGGATCGGCCTGACCGTCGCCACCCCTTACGCCGACGCCGCCGGCCCGATCTCCTCCTCCCGCATCCGGCGCGCCCTGCAGGACGGGTATCCGGAGCAGGCGACCGCGCTGCTCGGCCGGCCGTGGGCGATCGCAGGGCGGGTCGCGCATGGCGATGCCCGCGGGCGCACGATCGGCTTCCCCACCGCCAACATCCCGCTCGGCCGGCAGCTGGAGCCGGCGCGCGGCGTCTATGCGGTGACGGTGCGGCTGCCGGAGGGGACGACCGCGCGCGGCGTCGCCAATATCGGCCGCCGGCCGACCGTGAGCGCGGGGACGGAAAGCCGGCTGGAGGTGCATCTGTTCGATTTCGCCGGCGATCTTTACGACACCGAACTCACGGTCGCGCTGCACGCCTTCCTGCGCAGCGAGCGGCGCTTTGCCGGCCTCGACGCGCTGCGGGCGCAAATCGCCGAGGATGCGGCAGCGGCGCGGCTGCTGCTCGGCCGCACCCTGCTTGACCATGCCCGCCCCCTCTCCGCATAGAGGCGCCCATGAACGAGCGGACCGACTATCGCGACACCGTGTTCCTGCCCACCACGCGCTTTCCCATGCGCGGCGAGTTGCCGAAGCGCGAGCCGGAACTGCTGGCGCGCTGGCGGCAGATGGGCCTGTGGAAGCGGCTGCGCGAACAGTCGCGCGGGCGGCCGAAATTCATCCTCCATGACGGCCCACCCTACGCCAACGGCCATCTCCACATGGGCACCGCGCTCAACAAGATCCTCAAGGACGTGATCAACCGCGCCCGCCAGATGGCCGGCTACGATGCCGACTACATCCCCGGCTGGGACTGCCACGGCCTGCCGATCGAATGGCGGATCGAGGAGGAATACCGCAAGTCCGGCCGCAACAAGGATGCGGTGCCGGTGCTGGCCTTCCGTGCCGAATGCCGCGCCTATGCGGAACACTGGATGGGCGTGCAGGCGCTGGAATTCCAGCGCCTCGGCGTGCTCGGCGATTTCGAGCACCGCTACGCCACCATGGATTTCTCCGCCGAGGCCGCGATCGCCGCCGAGGTCGGAAAATTCCTGATGAGCGGGGCGCTCTATCGCGGCCTGCGTCCGACGATGTGGTCGCCGGTGGAAAAGACCGCCCTGGCCGAGGCCGAGGTCGAGTACCACGACCACACCAGCACGACCATCTTCGTGCGCTTCCCGGTGGTCGCCGCACCCGCCGCCGATCTGGCCGGCGCCGCCGTCGTGATCTGGACCACGACGCCCTGGACCATCCCCGGCAACCGCGCCGTCGCCTATGGGCCGGACATCGACTATGCCGTCCTGCGTGTCGATCAGGCAGCGCCCGACAGCCGCGCGCGGCCGGGCGAGGTGCTGCTGGTCGCCCTCGCGCTGCTGCCGCAGGTGTGCGAGGCGGCGGGGATCGCCACCCATCATCTGCTGCGCGTCGTCAAGGGTCGCGATCTCGCCGGCGTGATCTGCGCCCATCCGCTGCGCGGGCGCGGCTATGATTTCCACGTGCCGATGCTGCCCGGCGCGCATGTCACGACGGAAGCGGGCACCGGCTTCGTCCACACCGCGCCCGGACACGGCGAAGAGGATTTCGCGCTCGGCCAGGAACACGCGCTGGAGGTGCCCGATACCGTCGGGCCGGACGGCACCTTCAATGCCTGGGTGCCGGGCTTTGCCGGCGCGCATGTCTACAAGGCCGACGATCCGGTGTGCGCCGCCCTCGATGCGGCGGGGACGCTGCTGGCGCGCGGGCGGATCACCCATTCCTATCCCCATTCCTGGCGCTCAAGGGCACCGCTGATCTACCGCGCCACGCCGCAATGGTTCATCCGCATGGACGGGGAGGAGCGCATCCGCGAACGCGCCCTGGCCGCGATCGCGGAGACCGAGTTCGTGCCCGATTCAGGGCGCAACCGCATCGGCGGCATGGTGGCGGCGCGCCCCGACTGGTGCGTCAGCCGCCAGCGCGTCTGGGGCGTGCCGCTGCCGGTGTTCGTCCATCGCCCGACCGGGGTGCCGCTGCGCGACCCCGCCGTGCTCGCCCGCATCGTCGCGGCGTTCGGGCAGGAGGGGGGCGACGCCTGGTACGCCTCCCCGCCGGCACGTTTCCTCGGCCCCGGCTATGATCCGGACGAGTATGAGCAGGTCACCGATCTGGTGGAGGTGTGGTTCGACAGCGGCTCGACCCACGCCTTCGTGCTGGAGGCGCGCGGTCTGCCCTGGCCGGCCGACCTTTATCTGGAGGGATCGGACCAGCATCGCGGCTGGTTCCAGTCCTCGCTGATTGAGGCGGTCGGCACCCGCGGGCGGGCGCCGTTCCAGGCGGTGCTCACGCATGGCTTCGTGCTCGACGAGCAGGGCCGCAAGATGTCGAAGTCGCTCGGCAACACCGTCGCTCCACAGGAGGTGGAGAAGCAGTACGGTGCCGACATCCTGCGCCTCTGGGTGATGTCCTCCGACACCACCGAGGATTTGCGCATCGGCCCCGACATCCTCCGCCAGCAGGCGGAGCTGTACCGCCGCCTGCGCAACACCCTGCGCTGGCTGCTCGGCGCGCTCGCCGGCTTCCGCCCGGCCGAGACGCTGCCGGAGGCGGAGATGCCGGAGCTGGAACGCTGGGTGCTGCACCGTCTCGCCGTGCTCGATGGGCAACTGCGCGCGGCGGTGGAGACGCATGCCTGGACCGGCGTCTATCCGGCGCTGCATGCCTTCTGCGCCAGCGACCTGTCGGCTTTCTATTTCGACGTGCGCAAGGACTGGCTCTACTGCGACCGCCCCGACAGCCTGCGGCGGCGGGCGGTGCGCACGGTGCTCGACCACCTGCACCGCTGCCTGACCACATGGCTCGCCCCGGTGCTGTGCTTCACCGCCGATGAGGCATGGATGGCCCGCTTCGGCGAGGAGGCGTGCGTCCACCTGCAGGATTTCCCCGATGTGCCGCGGCGCTGGCGCGATGATGAACTCGCGGCACGCTGGGCACGCATCCGCGACATCCGTCGCGTCGTCACCACGGCGCTGGAACGCGCGCGCGAGGAGGGTACCATCGGCGCCTCCCTCCAGGCCGCGCCGACGCTCCATCTGCCGGAGAGCGAGGGCGATCTGCTCTCGGCTGCGGAATGGGCGGAACTGGCGATCGTCTCCGCCGTCACCCTCAGCACCGCGCCTTCCCCCGCCGGGGCGGTCCGCCAGCCGGACGTGCCGGACGTGGCCGCCGTGTTCGCGCCCGCGCCGGGCAGCAAATGCGCCCGCTGCTGGCGCGTGCTGCCGGAGGTCGGGGCGGTGGCGGGGCATCCGGCGCTGTGCCGGCGCTGCGCCGATGCCGTCGCGTCGGGGCTGGTGTGCCGGACCGCCGCCGCGTGAGCCGCCCCCACCTGACCGCGCTCGGCCTCACCGTGGCGGCGCTGGTGCTGGCCGCCGACCAGGCGAGCAAATGGTATGTGCGCGACGTGCTGCGCCTGCCGGAGCGCGGTTCGCTGCCGGTGCTGCCGGTGCTCAATCTGACCATGGTGTGGAACCGCGGCGTCACCTTCGGGCTGCTCGATGCCGCCGGGCCGTGGGCGACACCGCTGCTGGTGCTGGGGGCACTGGCCATCGTCGCGGCCCTCGGCCTGTGGCTGTGGCGGGCGGAACGCCGGCTGGTCGCCGTCGCGCTGGGGGCGATCGCGGGCGGCGCCGTCGGCAACGTCATCGACCGGCTGCGCTTCGGTGCCGTCGTCGATTTCATCCACGCCCATGCCTTCGGCTGGTCCTGGTACGTGTTCAACGTCGCCGACGCGGCAATCGTCTGCGGCGTCGCCGCCCTGATCCTGGACGGCATGCGTGGACACGACACGCATCTTGCCGGCGCAGGGGACCGCGCTTAAAATATCGTGATGATGGGTCTCCCGCGCCTTCGTGTTGCCGTCGTCGCCGGCTGTGCGTGCGCCGCCGCCGCCTGTAGCCGTGACACGTTGCAGCGCAATTTCGGCCTGACCCGCGATTCGCCCGACGAATTCGTCGTCACCACCCGCGCCCCGCTCTCGGTGCCTCCGGACTTCACCCTGCGCCCGCCGCTGCCCGGCGCGCCGCGCCCGCAGGAACAGTCCATCACCGCGGCGGCCGAGGCGGCGCTGGTGCCGCAGGCCGCCCTGCAGCAATCCGCCAACGGCGAGGACAGTCCGGGGCAGGAGGCGCTGGTTGCCGCCGCCGGCCCGCCGGCCCCGCCCAATATCCGCAGCCTCGTCGATGCCGAGGCGGCCAAGGAAGCCTCCGACCGCTCGCTCACCGACCGGCTGATGTTCTGGAAATCCCCGCCGCCGCCCGGTGTTGTCGTCGATCCGCAGAAGGAGGCGCAGCGCCTGCGCGAGGATGCGGCGCTGGGCAAGAGCCCCGAAACCGGCGACACCCCGGTCATCGACACCAAGCCCAAGACCCTGTTCGATACGCTGTTCTAGCCAGGCCGCGGCGCGCCGGCGTCAGCCGCGCAGGCCCGGCACCGGCGCCGGCCGGCGCAGCAGGCGCCGCCCTTCCGCCCATTGCCACAGCACCAGGCCGGGCAGGCCGACCAGCAATTCGCGCGCCCGCTTGACCATGGCCAGCGCCAGCGCCGCGTCGGGCGGCAGGCCGGCCACGTCGCCGGCCAGCATCAGGCCGCCTTCCTGCACCCCGATCGCGGCGGGGACCGCAAAGCCGAGGCTGCGCGCCGTCGCGCCCAGGCTCTCCACCGCCAGCGCCGCCAGCGGCCCGGTCGGGTAGCCCATCGCCCACAGCGCCAGCCAGGTTTCCGCTGCCCCCACGGTCCAGGCGAGCAGATGCAGCGCCGCCGCCGTCAGCAGACCCGCCCGGTCGCGCTGCCGGTGCCGCAGCACCGCATGCATCCCATCCAGCGCCCCGGCGGCGCGCGCCGAGACGAGGCCGCCCATCCGCCCCGCCAGCAGCGCCACCAGTCGCAGCAGCCCGGCGCGCCACGCGACGGCAAGGGCGCCGCCCACCCCGACCGCAAGGCCGAGCATCGCCGCAAGCCACGGTGACCATGCCGACCCTTCGCCGAACAGCGCCAGCACCAGCAGCCCGGCCAGCGTGAAGGGCAACTGGGCCAGCGTCTCCAGCGTCACGTCGAGCAGCGTGCCGGCCGCAGCCACGCGCGTCGCGACGCCGCGCTGCGCCAGCAGCCGCACGCCCACCACCGCCCCGCCCAACTGGGCGACCGGCAGCATGGCGTTCACCGCCTCCCGGATCCAGCGGATCCGGAACCAGCTTCCCGGCCGCAACCCGCGGTCGCCGCTCGCCCGCCGCCATGCCGCGGCGCACAGCCGCAGCGCCAGCAGGTGGATGGCGACACAGCCGGGGATCGCCCAGCCGGCGCGCATCACGTCGGCGCCGATCGCGCCTGCGCCGATCCAGCCGATCAGCCCAACCGCAACGGCGCCGCCGAAACCGATCAGGAGGGCACCGGCGCGGGGAAGGCTCATACGCTCCCGGTAAGACCATGCGGCACCCCGGAGTCAAGCGCCTCCTGCGGGTACGCCGCGCGATCGCCTTCCCGGCGCCATGCGGCAGGGCGGACCGGGCGCGGCTGCTTGTCAAACCGCGCCGCCCGCCCGACAACAGCCCCCCTCCGACCGATGCGGACCGCGCGCATGACCGAGCTTGTCCTCCACAACAGCCTGACGCGGCGGCGCGAAGCCTTCGTGCCGCTCGATCCGGCCCATGTCCGCCTCTATGTCTGCGGGCCGACCGTCTATGATCTCGCGCATCTGGGCAATGCGCGGCCGGTGGTGGTGTTCGACGTGCTGGTGCGGCTCCTGCGCCGGCTCTATCCGCGCGTCACCTATGTCCGCAACATCACCGACGTGGACGACAAGATCAACGCCCGTGCCGCCGAAACCGGGGAGCCGATCGCGGCCATCACGGCGCGCACCACCGCCGATTTCCACGCCGACATGGCGGCACTCGGCGCCCTGCCGCCCGATGAGGAGCCGCGGGCGACCGGCCATGTGGCCGAGATGATCGCGCTGATCGAACGCCTGATCGAAGGCGGCCATGCCTATGTCGCGCAGGGGCATGTGCTGTTCGCGGTCGCGAGCTTCGCCGAATACGGCCGCCTGTCCGGCCGCTCGCCGGCCGAGCTGATCGCCGGGGCGCGGGTCGATGTCGCGCCATACAAGCGCGATGCCGGCGACTTCGTGCTGTGGAAGCCCTCGCCCCCCGATCTGCCCGGCTGGGACAGCCCGTGGGGGCGCGGACGGCCGGGCTGGCATATCGAATGCAGTGCCATGTCGTGGCGCTATCTCGGCCCCGATTTCGACATCCACGGCGGCGGCCAGGATCTGCTGTTCCCGCATCACGAGAACGAACGCGCCCAATCCTGCTGCGCCTTCCCCGGCAGCGGCTTCGCGCGCGTCTGGCTGCACAACGGCATGCTGCTGATCGGCGGCGAGAAGATGTCGAAGTCGCTCGGCAACTTCCTCACCGTGCGCGACCTGCTCGCCCGTGCTCCGGGGGAGGCGGTGCGGCTCGCGCTGCTGCGCAGCCATTATCGCGCCACGCTGGATTTTTCCGATGCGCTGCTGGCCGAGGCGCGCCGCGATCTGGACCGCTGGTACCGCGCGCTGGCACAGGCGCCGGCAGCGCCCGCCCCGCCGCCGGACGCGGTGACGGCGGCGCTGTGCGACGACCTGAACACGCCGCTTGCGATCGCCGAGCTGCATCGGCTGGCCGATGCCGCGCTCGCCGGCGACGCAGCGGCGGCGGCGTCGCTGCGCGGGGCGGGCGCGTTGCTTGGTGTGCTCGGGGCCGATCCGGCGGCGTGGTTTCACGGCGGCGCCGACGCGGCGGCGATCGAGGCGGCGATCGCGGCGCGGCTGGCGGCCCGCAAGGCGCGCGACTTCGCCCGCGCCGACGCGATCCGCGCCGAGCTTGCAGCCCTGGGCGTCGTGCTGGAGGACGGCAGGGGCACCACCACCTGGCGCCGCGCCTGATGCCATGACCGGCCGCGACGGCGGGGCCGCGCTCGCGCCTGTGGGCAACAGCCCGGTGGTGATCCTGGTGCGCCCGCAACTGGCCGAGAACATCGGCACCGCCGCGCGCGCGATGGCGAATGGCGGGCTGTTCCATCTGCGCCTCGTCGCCCCGCGCGACGGCTGGCCGGCGGAGAAAGCCTATCGCGCCAGTTCCGGCGCGCACGCGATCCTCGATCACGCTACCGTCCATGCCAGCGTCGCCGAGGCGGTCGCCGATCTGCACCGCGTCTTCGCCACCTGCCCGCGTCCCCGCCACATCGTCATCCCGGTGCTGACGGCGCGCGGTGCCGCCGCCGAACTGCGCGAAATCTGCGCCCGCGACCTGCGCGCCGGCGTGCTGTTCGGGCCGGAGCGTGCCGGCCTCGACAACGACGACATGGCGGCGGCCGACACGCTGGTGCGCTTCCCGCTCAACCCCGCCTTCCTCAGCCTCAATCTGGCGCAGGCGGTGCTGGTGGTCGCCTATGAATGGTGGCTGGCGGCGGATGCGACGGCGCCGCGCCGGCTGATGACCAACGAGACGCATGTTGCGACCAAGGCGGAACTGGAGAATTTCCTCGGCCACCTGATCGCCGAACTCGACGCGAGCGGTTTCCTGCGCAATGCCCCGAAGCGGCCGGGCATGGTACGCAACATCCGCCATCTGTTCGAGCGCGGCGAGGTGACGGAGCAGGAATTGCGCACGCTGCACGGCATCGTCACCGAACTCGCGCGCGGCCGGCGCAGCCGCGGGCGCGACGAGGGCGGCTGATCCGCGCCCGCCGCCGCCGCGCCGCGCCCGCCGCTGCTACTTGCCCCAGATCTGCCGATAGATCTTCTCGTAGCCGTTCTGCGGGTCGTAGATGTCCTTCGGCCCGCCGTCCTTGTCGATATTGGCCTTGATGAACAGATGCGGCGGCGCGACGAAGCCGCTCGGCGGGCTGCCGGCAAAGGCGCGGTTCAGCTCGTCCACCTCCTGCCAGCCATGCAGGCGCAGCGGCTCCGCCACCGTCGCGATCTGGTATTCGCCGCTGCGGATGCGCTGGAACGCCGGGCCGGAACCGTCACCGGCCGAGATCGCATGCGGCACGCCGTCGCCGGCAATGCCCGCCGCCTGCAATGCCGGCGACATGAAGTCGAACGTCAGATCGTTGATCGACAGCGCATAGGTCCATTTCGCGCCATAGCGTTGCAGCAGCGACGTGGTGAGCTGCGGCATGCGGTTGGCGGCATCGGCGAGCGGCGTGTCCTGCACCGACAGCAGCGTGCAGGTGCCACAGGCCTTGATGATGTTGGCCATCGCGGTCGATTTGGCGATCGCGATGGCATAGGCGCTGTCGGTGAACACGATCGCGCCGGCACGCCCGTTCGAGTCGGCGACGGCGTAGCTCGCCGCCGCCTTCGCCACTTCCAGCGGATCGGTGGTGATGTTGGTGAACAGCCCGTATTTCGGCATCGGGCCGGGCGTCGGCCCGGAATGCCAGCCGACCACCTTGATGCCGGCCTTCAGCGCCGGCTCGATCGCGCTCGCCTGCTCGGCGGCGTCGATCGCATCGAGCACGAGGCCGTCGGCATGCAGCGCGATCGCCTGCGCGATGCCCTCGGCCCGCGCGTTCACCGATCCCTGACCGTCGATGCCGCGCGTCTCCCACCCCATGATCTTCGCCGCCTCGTCGATCCCTTCCGCGACCCCGCGCGCGCCGCCATTGCGCTGATCGGCGGAGACCCAGACGATCAGCTTGTGCCCCGCCGCCTTCGGCCCGCTGGTCGGGCCGGTCCAGGTGGTGACCGGCGCCGTCACCTGCTTCACGTACGCCTTCGCGTCCTGCACCGCATCGGCGCGCGCCGCCCCGGCCAGCGCCAGCGCCGCTGCCCCACCCAGCAGGGCGCTCCGCATCATTCCATGCATCCTCGTTTTTCCCCCGTTTCGGTTCACGCACTCGAATCACTGACGCGCCGCACCGCCGACCGGCGGCGCTGCGCATAGCCGGCCAGCCCGATCGCGACGATCAGGGTTGCACCGTTGAACAGCGGCTCGACGAAAAAGGCCGCCCCGAACTGCTGAATGCCGGAGATGCCGACGGCCAGAATAAGCACGCCGACCAGCGTCCCCCAGACATTGACACGCCCCGGCCTGATCGTGGTCGAGCCGAGGAAGGCGCCGACCAGCGCCGGCAGCAGATATTCCAGCCCGACGCTCGCCTGCCCGATGCGCAGGCGCGCCGCCAGCACGACGCCCGCGAATGCGGTCAGCAGGCCGGAGGCGACGAACACGCCGATGACATAGAAGCGCACCGGAATGCCGTTCAGTGCTGCCGCCTTCGGATTGGCGCCGATGGCATAGAGATGCCGCCCGAGCGGCAGCCGTTCCGTCACCAGCCACAGCGCCAGGGCCAGCATGATGACATAGAAAAAGCCGATCGGCAGCCCGGCGATCCAGGTCGCGTTGATGGCGATGAAGCCGTGCGCCAGCTTCCCCATGATCTGCCGCCCGCCGGTATGCCACATGGCGATGGCATAGAGGATGGTGCCGGTGCCGAGGGTGGCGATGAAGCTGTCGATCTGCGCCACTTCCACCAGCAGCCCGTTGGCCAGCCCCACCGCGGCACCGGCGGCAAGCGTCAGCGCGACCGCTGCCGGCCACGGCAGGCCATAGGTGACCTGAAGCGTGATGGCGAGCAGATGCCACAGCACGATGCCGTAGCCGACGGTGAGGTCGATCCGCCCGGCGATCATCGGCAGCATCGCCGACAGCGACAGCAGCGCGATCACCGCTTTGTCGGAGAGGATCGAGCGGGCATTCAGCGCCGTCGGGAATGTGTCGGGCAGCAGCAACGAAAACAGCAGGATCAGCAGCAGCGTCAGGATCGGCAGGCCATAGACCGGCAGCAGCCGGCGCAGCCGTTCGCCCGCGCTCATCCGCGCAAGTTCGCTGCCGGTGGGTTCAAGCGCGTTGGACTGGATCGATTGCATGGCTCACCCGTGCGCCGCTGCGGTGGCAGGGCTGATGCTGGCGGAGGCCGCGGCCAGCAGCGCGTTCACCGACAGCGCGTCGGCGCCGAGCTCGGCGACCACGCGCCCGCGGTCGAACACCAGCGCGCGGTGGCAGACATTGGCGATCTCCTCGAAATCGGTGGAGACGATCAGGATCGCCGCGCCCGCCTCCAACGCGACGTTGAACAGCCGGTAGATCTCGGCCTTGGCGCCGACATCGACGCCGGCCGTCGGATCCTCGAAGACATAGAGCCGGCCTTGCAGATGCAGCCAGCGGCCGACCACCACCTTCTGCTGGTTGCCGCCCGACAGCGCCTCCACCGGCATCGCCGGGTCGTTCGGCCGCAGGCCGACGCGCGCCCCGAGCGCGCGCGCCGCCGCCGTCTCGCGCGCCGGCGACAGATAGGCGAAGCGCGAGCGGCCGGCGGCGGTCGGGTTGATGTACATGTTCTCGCGCACCGACAGCGTCGGCACGATCGAGCCGGCCGTCCGGTCGCCCCACACCAGGTTGACGCCGGCAGCCATCGCCTGCTGCGCGGAGCGGGGCGCGATCGGCGCGCCGTCCAGCAGGATGCGCCCGGCGGTGGGCGCGGCGAGGCCGAACAGCGTGCGCCCGACCAGTTCCTGCCCGGCGCCGCGCAACCCGACCAGCCCGACCACCTCGCCCGCCTGCACGGTGGCGTCGATCGGGCCGACCCAGTCGATCGCCAGCCCCTCCAGCGTCAGGCGCGGCGCGCCCAGGGTTCCGGCGGCGCGGCGGAACACCTGGGAGGGTTCGCGCCCGACGATCAGGCGGATCGCCTCCTCCGGCGTCGCCTCGGCAACCCTGCGGTCGCCGACGACGCGGCCGTCGCGCAGCACCACCATGCGGTCGGCGATCTCGAACACCTCATCCAGCCGGTGGGAGACGTAGATCATCGCGACCCCCCGCGCGCGCAGCCGGCGCAGGCCGGCGAACAGCCGCTTCACCCCGTCGGCCGGCAGGCTCGCGGTCGGTTCGTCGAGCACCAGCAGCTCGGCCTCGGCGGCGAGTGCGCGGCTGATCGCGACCAGCGACTTCTCGGTGCGGCTCAACGACTGGATGCGCGCGTCCGGGTCGATATCGGCGCCCAGCGCCTCCAGCGCGCGGGCGGCGCGGGCGCGGGCGGCACGCCAATCGACGATGCCGAGTCGGCGCGGATAGCCGAGGGCGAGGCAGGTATTCTCCGCCACCGTCATCCATTCGATCAGGCCGAGATCCTGGTGGATGAAGGCGATCGGCAGGCGGCGGAGCGCGGCGGTGGCATCGGCACCGGCATAGAAGACCTGTCCCGCATCCAGCGCATGCACGCCGGCCAGCGCCTTGATCAGGGTCGATTTGCCGGCCCCGTTCTCCCCCAGCAGGGCGACGATCTCGCCCCGCCCGACCTGCAGGCTGACGCCGTCGAGCGCGCGGGTGCCGCCGAACTGCTTGGTGGCGCCGCGCACGGCGAGCAGTGGGGGCGCGTCGGCGCCGGACGGACGGGGAGGGGCGGTTGCGGCCACGCGGACGATGCTCCCGCCGCGCCGGCTTCTGCGGCCGGCGCGGCCTGTGCGACAGGGAAGCCGACTTGCGGCGGCGACGCAACCGCTATCGGCTCAGCAGTATTTCGGCCCCTGCGTGTTGAGGAAAAGGGAATAAAGCGAGGTCTGGCCGCAGATGAACAGACGGTTGCGCTTGACGCCGCCAAAGGTGACATTGCCGACGATTTCCGGCACCGGGATGTGGCCCAGCAGCGTGCCGTCGGGGTGGTAGCACTCGACCCCCGCGCCAGTGGACGTCCAGATATGTCCTGCTGTATCGACCCGGAACCCGTCGAACAGCCCGTGCCCGCAGGTGGCGAGAACGCGGCCCTCGCTCACGCTGCGCCCGTCGGCGCCGACGCGGAAGGCGCGGATGACGGATTTGAACGACGGGTCGTGCGTGGTGCCCGAATCGGCGACATAGAGCAGCGTCTCGTCGGGTGAGAAGGCGAGGCCGTTCGGCTTGTTCATGTCGGTGATCACCGCCACCGGCTCGCCGCCGGCGGGGTCGATGCGATAGACGTAGCAGCCGTCCTGCTCCTGTGGCAGCCGGTCGCCCTCGTATTCGCTGTCGATGCCGTAGCTCGGGTCGGTGAACCAGATCGACCCGTCCGATTTCACCACCACGTCGTTGGGGGAGTTGAGCCGCCTGCCGCGATGGTGGGAGGCGAGGACGGTGCGGCTGCCGTCGAACTCGGTGCGGCTGACCGCCCGGCCGCGATGCTCGCAGGACAGCAGCCGTCCCTGGCGATCGACGGTGTGCCCGTTCTCGTTGAAGCACGGGGTGCGGAACACCGAGACCGAATTGTCGCATTCGTCGAAACGCAGCAGCCGGTCGTTCGGGATGTCGGAGAAGATCAGGTAGCGCCCGGCGGCGAAATACGCCGGCCCCTCGGTCCAGCGCGCCCCGGTCCACAGTTTTTCGAGCCTGGTATGGGGAAAGATCAGTGCATTGAAGCGCGGATCGAGCAGGACATGCGGGTTCTCGCTCATGGCCGGTTTTCCTCCCTTCGGACGGGCAGCGAGTATACAGGATCGCCGCCCGGCTGCCATGCCCGGCGCGCCCAGGCGGCACGATGCCACCGCGTGGGGGGGCGACTCCGAGGTCGCACCAATGGCGGGAGAGGAATCGGGATGACCTGGTATGCGCGCCGGGTTGGCGGGCGGCGGCGCGCGAAACAGGGGTCGATACCGGCCGATGATAACCCACCCCTCATGGGTCATTATCCCTGACAGCTGACATTAGTCTCATTGTGTCATAAGCCGCTTGACCGATTCGGCGTGGGTCAGTCGGGAGTGGATATTTTCAGCTCATGCCTTTCCTCATATAGGCTGCATGATATTTGGAATTGTAGTTTGAATGATATTGGAATGCCGATGCATTCGGCGGCGGGCTTGGTGGTTCCGTTCGTGTCGGCCACGTGAATGTTGCCGCCGAAGCGGATCACGTAGCCGAACCCCAGCGTCGCGAGGCAGGCGAAGAGCTTCCGATCTCCCCACGGGTCAGCCCTGCGGGCTGGCCGAGAACAGGCTCCGCCGCGATCGACCAGGAGGGTGACGCGACAACTCGAGGGCACCGGATCGGCCAGCCGCCGCAGGCACGCATCCGCGAAATCGTTGCGCCGATTCTTCAGCTCATTCTACCAAATCTCGATCAATATCAGCGGCGGTGACGAGATGCAACGCAAGCGTCGCCTGGTCGTCGGCGTCGAAGTCGGTCCAGTCCCATCGCGACGAGGATCTCCCGCCGCTCAGCGATCTGGTGCGGCACCCAGCGGGCGAAGCTCCCCCACATCGATGCCGTTGTTGCTCAGCATCCGGTCGACCTGCTTGATCGCATGCTTGGTCACCAGCCCCCGGGCCTGCGCCAGCGCCTGCCCGATCATCGCCACCGCCAGCGACGCCGCGTGCATGACGCCAAGGGTCGCACCCGCCAGTGATGCGATCCGCTCGGCGTGCAGGTCAGCGCCAGACACCCCGCTCACGAACCAGACACCCCGCTCACGAACAAGTGGATATCCCCATACCCTGCCCGCCGCCGATCCAGCTTCGTCATCCCGCCGCTCTAACCCGTCACCGTTCGGAGTGGCCACAAAACCCGCCCGAATCGCCCCTATACCCAGGTCAGTGAAAATGAGGGGATGCGTGAGGCTTCCGGGGGTTGCCACGGCGAACCCGATTGATCTCAATTTGCGGGGGAAAATGCCAGGGGCGTGCACTTCTCGGAAGCCAAATGCATGCTTGACCTGAATCAAGGGCTCGGGAGTCGGATTGCGGTCTCATGATTCCGTACGTGGCGAACGGGGATCGTCTTGATGAGTGGCGTTGCGCGAAAATCAACTGCCGGGCATTTCGCGGACACTGCGGCGAGCCATCTCCGCCCGCACAATACCGGGGTGGCGCTGGGCGCACTGATCGGTGGCTGGCACCTGCTCTGGGCCATCGTCGTCGCCGCGGGCTGGGGCCAGCCATTACTCGATTTTGTGTTCTGGATGCATTTCATGAGGTCAGCCTTCATGATCGATAGCTTTTCGCTCGTCCGCGGAGTCGTATTGATCGCAGTAACGGGCGCAGGTGGATACGGTTTTGGCTATGTGGGCGCTGCGATTTGGAACTGGCTCCACCCATAGTGAATCCGGCCTGTCTTTAGACGCGACGCTTCTCGCTGGCCGTGCCTAGCGGCTCAGTGCGGCTTCCATCGCGCGGCTGTACCATGCGACGAACTGCATGACGCCGCTCTCATGCACGGGGGAATACGGGCCGCCGTCGAACGCCGGCGAATTCACGCCGCGCTGGTTTTCCTCGATGATGCGCCGGTCCTGCTCGTTGGTGGCGCGCCAGACGCGGGTCAGTTCCTCGACCGTGTAGTCCTCGCCCTCCACCGCGTCGCGGTGCACGAGCCATTTGGTCGTCAACTGCGTCTCGGTCGCGCTCACCGGCAGCACGCGGAAGCTGATGGCGTGGTCGGCGAGGACGTGGTTCCAGGTGGTCGGGAAATGGAACAGCAGCAGCGCGCCGATGTCGCCTTCCGCGACATCGTCGCTGAGCCGGCGCCGCACTGCCGCCCTGCCGGACATCGTGTAGCTGACGGCGCTGCGCAGCAGCGGCATGCGCGCGGCCCGGAACTGGCCGCTGTCGTGCAGACGGAAGACGCTCGGCAGCCCGGCCGCCTCGCACCTGTCCCAGTGGGCGCGCAGTGCCGGGTCGGCGGCCGATTCGGCGATGCCGGCGACGGTCGGCGCGTCGGGAAAACTGCGGCAGAGTTCGGGATGGCTGCCGCGGCAGTGATAGCACTCGCGGTTGTTCTCCCACACCAGTTTCCAGTTGCCGCGCTCGATGATGGTGCTTTCGAAGGCAATTTTGGCGTCGCGAAGGCGGTGCGGCGCCAGATACGGCTCCGCCAGGGCGCGGAAGGCATCGAGGTCCGGCGCCCGTGCAGCGACCGAGACCCAGATGTATCCGGCGATGCTCTCGCAATGCACCGGCCTCAGGCCATGCCGCGCGGCATCGAAATCGCCGCCCATGTCGCGGGCGTAGAACAGCGTGCCGTCGAGATTGTAGGTCCAGCGGTGATAGGGGCAGGTGATCCTGGCGGCGTGGCCGTGTTCGGCCGCGCACAGGCGTGAGCCGCGATGGCGGCAGGTGTTGTGGAAGGCGCGGATGCGGCCGTCATCGCCCCGCACCACGATCAGCGGATAGTCGCCAACCTGGAGCGTGAGATAGGCACCGGGCTGCGGCAGTTCGCAGTCATGGCCGGCGAACAGCCAGTTGCGGTAGAAGATGTGTTCCAGATCGAGCCGGAACCAGTCGGGGTCGGTGTAGAATTCCCGCGCCAGCGTATGCCCGGGCGGGCGGCTGCGCAGGCGGGCGAGCAGATCGGTCGGCGGTGTCATTTCCTCTTCCCTGGCCATGGCGAGGTGACCGGCAGCCGATAGGCGGCGCAACGGCCGCGCCACCCCGCACGGCGCCCCGTCGCCGCGATACTGGCCGGGATCGGCGGCGGTGTCATGCCGGCAGCGCCCGCGCGAACGCAAGGCAGGATGCCCGCGGCGGCAGACGCGGAGCCTCGACAGGCATGCCATCGCGGGCGAAGATGACGGGGTGGTGCGCGGAGGAAACATCGGCATGACCAGGGTCAGCCCGGAGGCGGTGGGCATGAGTGCGGCGCGGCTGGCGCGCATCGGGCCGGCGATGCAGTCCTACGTGGATCGCGGCATCTACGCCGGCATCAGCACGATCGTCGCCCGCCGCGGTATCGTCGTCCACGCCGGCCACTACGGGCTGCGCGACCGGGAAGCCGGCCTGCCGATGACGGAAGACACCATCTTCCGTTTCTATTCGATGACCAAGCCGATCGTCTGCACCGCCCTGATGACGCTGCTGGAGGAGGGGCGGATACGGCTGATCGACCCGGTTGCACGCTATCTGCCGGCTTTCGCAGGCGTGAAGGTGCTGCGCCCGGACGGGTCGCGCAGCGATCCGGCGCGGCCGATCACGGTGCGCGACCTGATGGCGCATACCAGCGGCCTGACCTATCACTTCCTGGACGAATCGCCGGTCGGCCGGATGTACGCCGACAGCAGGCTGCTGGACGCGAAGGTGCCGCTCGCCGAAGCGGTTGACGATCTCGCGCGCTATCCGCTGGCCTGCGATCCCGGCGCGCGCTGGCATTACAGCGTCGGCATCGACGTCGTCGCGCGCGTGATCGAGGTGGTGTCCGGCCAGCCGCTCGCCGATTTCCTGCATGACCGCCTGTTCGCACCGCTGGGCATGGCCGATACCGGATTCGCGGTTGCCGCCGGCAGGCGCGATCGCCTGATGGCGATGTATGGCCGGCCGGACCTGATCGATCCGGAGGTGACCTTCATGCGCTCCTTCGGCCTGTGGGCGGACGGGTTCAACCAGCGGATCGACGTGGCGCAGAGCTATCCGGTGGACGCACGGGCGACGTTCCAGCGTGGCGGGGTCGGTCTGTTCGGCACCATCGGCGACTATTGGCGGTTCGCGCAGATGCTGGCCAATGGCGGTGAGCTGGAGGGCGTGCGCATCCTCGGCCGCAAGACGCTCGCGCTGATGCACGCCAACCATCTGCCGCCAACGCTGCTGCCGCTGATGCTCGATGTCGTGCCGCTGCCCGGCTTCGGCTTCGGCCTCGGCTCGCGCGTGGCGCTCGACGTGGCAGAGACCGGGGCGCCCGGTTCGGTCGGCGAATTCGGCTGGGCCGGGGCGGCCAAGACGTATTACTGGGTCGATCCGATCGAACAGGTGGTCGGCATCTTCATGACGCAATCGATGTCAAGTTTCGACCTGCCGGAGTTCGATCTGCGCGCCCTCGCCTACGGCGCGATCATCGACTGACACGCCCGCGGGTATGCGGCGGACGCCGTCACGCCGTGCGGCTTTCCGCCAGCACCGATTTCAGGAACGCGCGCGTGCGCGGATGCGCGGGCTCGGCGAATATCCTGTCGGGGCTGCCCTGTTCGACGATCTGCCCCGAGTCGAAGAAGCACACCCGGTCGGAGATTTCCCGCGCGAAGCGCATCTCGTGCGTGACCAGCAGCATGGTCAGGTCATGCTCGTGGGCGAGCATGCGGATGACGCCCAGCACCTCGCCGACAAGTTCGGGGTCGAGGGCGGATGTCGGCTCGTCGAACAGCAGCACCCGCGGACGCATCGCCATGGCGCGCGCGATCGCCACCCGCTGCTGCTGGCCGCCCGACAACTGGGCCGGGAAATGGTCCTTCTTGTCGAGCAATCCGACCAGCCGGAGCAGTTCCAGCGCGCGTGACTCCGCCTCCTCCCGGCCGAGGCCGAGCACCGCCATCGGCGCCTCGACGATGTTGCGCAGCGCAGTCATGTGCGGGAACAAATTGAAGCTCTGGAACACCATGCCGACGTTGCGGCGCACCTCGCGCAGATGCCGCTCCGACGCCTTGAACGGCCCGCGTCCGTGCGGCTGGTGGTAGCTGATGCCGCCCAGGGTCAGCGTGCCCTCCTGGAACGGTTCCAGCGTCATGAGGATGCGCAGCACCGTCGATTTGCCCGAGCCGGACGGGCCGATCAGCGATACCTTCTCGCCCTGCTGCACCGTGAAGCAGAAGCGGTCGAGCACCGTCAAGCGGTCGAATCGCTTGCCGACATCGCGGAACTCGATCAGCGGTCCAGTCATCGCAGGGCGATCCCGTCGCGGGGCAGAATGCGTTCCAGCAGATGGATCCCGACCGAACACAGCGTCGTCATGATCGGGAAGATCACGCCGACCAGCGACAGCGGGATGAGGTATTCGAATGTGCGATCGCCGATCATGTTGGCCAGGTTGAGCATGTCGAGCACCGTCACCACCGACAGCACCGGCGTCTCCTTCAGCATCGACACGGCATAGTTGCCCATCGCGGGCATGATCCGCGGCACCGCCTGCGGGATCACGATGTCGCGATAGATGCGGTAGCGCGAAAGGTTGAGCGCGATCGCCGCCTCCCACTGGCCCCGCGGCACCGCCCCGAACCCGCCGCGATAGACTTCGGCGGTGTAGGCGGAATATTGCAGCCCGAGTGCCAGCACGCCGGTCACCAGGGCCGGCAGCACCACGCCGTAGTCGGGGAGCACGTAATAGAGGAAGAAGAGCTGCACCAGCAGCGGCGTGTCGCGGATGAATTCCACCAGCAATGCCGTGCTCCATGCCACCGCCCGGATGCGCGTGCGGCGCAGCAGATACCAGATCAGCCCGAGCACCAGCGCCACCACGAACCCGGATACCGCCGCCTTGAGCGTGACGACCAGCCCGATGGCGAGGATCGGCAGGATGGAAACCGCATAGGCGAGCGGCGAGGAGGTGTCCCATGCGTAGCCGTAGATCATGCCGCCCTCTCAACCATGCGCGCTGTGCGCGAACGCGGCGCCGCGCCGCGCCCTGATCTCCAGGAAACGCATCAGGGCGGCCACAAGCAGCGACATGACGAAATAGCCGACCAGGGTCATGCTGTAGACCCGCGCGCCGGCAAGCGTGAGATTGCGGATCTGCTGCGCCCGGAAGGTCAGGTCGGCGATCGAGATCAGGGAGACGAGTGCCGTGTCCTTGAGGTTCTGGATCGCCAGGTTGCCGAACGCCGGCATCATCTCCACCACCGCCTGCGGCAGCAGGATGTGGAGCAGCGTGTGGCGGCGCGGGAAATTGAGCGCCCGTGCCGCCTCACGCTGCGCCGTCGCGACCGATTGCAGGCCGCCGCGCACGACCTCCGCGCCATAGGCGCCGATGTTGAGCGACAATCCGACGATCCCGGTGGTGAAGGGATCGAGCGAGACACCGACCAGCGGCAGCGCGTAGTAGAGCCAGAACAGCTTCACCAGCAGCGGCGTGCCGCGCATGAACTCGATGTAGATCAGGGCGAGCCACGACAGCAGCCGCCCGCCTTCCACCCGGGCGATGCCGAACGCGAAGGCGAGCACGGCACCGATCAGGGTGGAGCCGATGGCGACGATCGCGGTCATTTCCGCGCCTTTCGCCATCGCCAGGATTTCCTGCGCCAGGCTCATGGCGCCATCGCCCGGTCCGCGCCGGCGGCGCATGGCCGGCGGGCGGCGGGACGGTGGGTGCTCATTTTCCGGCGCAAAGCTCAGCCATGGTCTTGGTCCGGGCGGCCTGGATGCTCTCCGCACTCAGGCCGTATTTCGCCAGGATCGCAGCATAGGCGTCGGTCTTCTTGAACGCGATCAGGGCATTGTTGAAGGCCCTGTAGAGATTTTCGTCGCCCAGGCGGAAATCGAACCCACCATAGGAGCGCACCGGCTTGCCGTTGATGACCGGGTCCGCGAACGGCTTTGCCTGCTCGAGCCCGGCGCTGCCGCTGCTCCTGACCAGTTCGGCAACCGTCAGCTCGGTGGCGGCATAGGCGTCGGCGCGCCCCGCCCTGACCGTCGAGGGTGCGTCCGCGTTGGCCTGGATCATCACGATCTGCGAATCGGGCACGCCCAGGCCATGCAGGAAGTCGAGCTGATCGGCACCGCTGACGATCGCCACCTTCAGCGCGGGATTGGCCCTGATATCGGCATAGCTGTGCAGATTCTTCGGGTTGCCCGAAGGCACCAGCAGCCCCTCGCCGTAGGACGAGTTCGGTTCGGTGAACGCGACCTGCCTGCAGCGATCGGGCAGGATGTTCATCTCGGCACCGACGAAGTCGTAGCGGCGCGCCTTCAGGCCGGGGATCAGGGTGCCGAACGGCGTCACCGACCAGACGATCTCCTTCACTCCGATGGTCTTCCACACCTGGGCCGCGACCTCCGGGCCGATGCCGCGTGCGCTGCCGTCGCTGTCCACGTAGCTGTACGGCACCTCGTTGGCGCTGGCGCCGCGCACATAGCCCTGCGCGGTGACATCCTTGAGCGTGGCGGCCGGTGCGGGACCGGCGGACAGGGCGAGCAGCACTGCGCCCGCGGTGAGACAGAGCGGAAGACGGATTGGCATTTTGGTGACCTTCCAGTCGTTCATGTGGTGACGGTTGCTTCGTTCGTCGCCGGCCCGATCGTGCCGTCTGGGGCGGCGACCACGGAGAGGCAGTCGCCGATCCTGACCAGCCCCGGAAAGTGCCGCCCCGCCAGCACGCCGTCGGTTGCCGCACGATGCTCGAAGGGCGCCGCGCCGGTGCGCGTGACATCGTGGATGCGCGCGATCGGGGCGCCGCGCGTCACCGGCTGGCCGAGATCGATGAGCGGCTCGACCAGTCCGTCCGCCTCGGCAAAGCCGAAGCAGCCGTCGCCTGCCATGGTGAGCCAGCGGGTCGGGCACCGCTCGGGAACACCGGGCAGGATGCCGGCGTGGCGGAGCACGTTGCGCACGCCGGTGAGCGCGATCCGCACGCTCTCCGCCGTCGCGGTGCCGCCGCCGCGCAGCTCGGTGGTGACGAACACCTTGCCCAGTTGCTCGACCGTGGTGTCATACATGCCGACGGCGTCGATCTCGGTCATGCGCATGGAATAGGGCGCGGCGAATGCGCCGACCGCGGCGAGGCAGCGTCGTTCCTGTGCCTTGTCGGCGAGCTGGTGCGCCGCGGCGAACGGCAGGAAATCCAGCGTGCGGCCGCCGGAGTGGATGTCGAGCACGAGATCGGCGAGCGGCACCAGCGTGCGCGTGAAGTAGTCGGCGATCTTTTCGGTAATGCTGCCGTCCGGCCGGCCGGGGAAGCTGCGGTTGAGGTTGCCGCGGTCGATCGGCGAGGTGCGCGTGCCGGCGCGAAAGGCCGGATAGTTCATCGCCGGCACGATGATGACGCGCCCGCGGATGTCCGCTGCCGGCAGGGCGCGCGCGAGATGGAACAGGGCGGCCGGTCCCTCATACTCGTCGCCGTGGTTGCCGCCGGTGAGCAGCGCGGTCGGGCCGTCGCCGTTGGCGATGACCGTCACCGGGATCATGATCGAACCCCAGGCGGAGTCGTCGCGGCTGTACGGCAGGCGCAGATGCCCGTGCTGCACGCCGCGTGCGGCGAGATCGACGGTGGCGGTGATCGGCGACGGACGCAGCGTCATCGCTTGACGAACAGCTTGCGTGGCACGTTTGCCAGGCATTCGACGCCGCTCTCGGTGATGGCGATGCTCTCGGTGATCTCCAGCCCCATGCTCTCCAGCCACAGACCGGTCATGAAGTGGAAGGTCATGCCCGGTTGCAGCACGGTGCGGTCGCCGGGGCGCAGGCTCATCGTCCGCTCGCCCCAGTCGGGCGGGTAGCTGAGGCCGATCGGATAGCCGGTGCGGTTGTCCTTGACGATGCCGTAGCGCCGCAGCACCGCGAAGAAGGCGTGGGCGATGTCCTCGCAGGTGTTGCCCGGCTTCGCTGCCGCGAGGCCGGCATCCATGCCCTCCAGCGTCGCCTTCTCGGCATCGCGGAATGCCTGCGGCGGCCGGCCGAGAAAGACGGTGCGTGACAGCGGGCAGTGATAGCGCCGATAGCATCCGGCAATTTCGAAGAATGTGCCTTCGCCCTGGCGCAGCGGGCGATCGTCCCAGGTCAGATGCGGCGCCGCCGCGTCGGCACCGGAAGGCAGCAGCGGCACGATCGCCGCATAGTCGCCGCCGAACCGCTCCACCCCGCGCGTGCCGGCGGCCAGAATCTCGGCCACCAGATCGTTCTTGCGCAGGCCGGGTTCGGCCAGTTCGACGATGCGGGCGTGCATGGCGGCGACGATGCGGCCGGCGATGCGCATATAGTCGAGCTCGGCGGGGCTTTTGATGGCGCGCTGCCAGTTGACCAGCGCAGTGGCGTCCCGGAAGCGTGCCCGGGGCAGATGGCGCTGCAACGCGGCGAAGGCGGCGGCGGAAAAATAGTAGTTGTCCATCTCCACGCCGACCGCGGCATCGTCCCAGCGACGATCGGCGATCACGGTGGCGAGGACGTCCATCGGGTGCCGCTCAGTGGACTGCACGTAGTGGTCGGGGTAGCCGATGATGTCGTCGCGGCGGAGCCAGGTGGTGCGCAGCGCGCCCTGCGCGTCCTGGCCGCGGCCGAACCAGACGGGATCGCCGTCCAGCGCCACCAGCACGCACTGGTGGACATAGAACGACCAGCCGTCATAGCCGGTCAGCCAGTTCATGTTGGACGGGTCGCTGACGACGAGCAGATCGATGCCGGCGCGCTGCATCGCGTCGCGGGTCTTGCGCAGCCGGTCGGCAAATTCGTCGCGGCTGAAATGCAGGCGAGGTTCGGTCAAGCGGGCGGTCCCCCGTGGTCGGATGTTCCGGCAGACATGGCGTCAGGTCGCGAAGGTTTGGCCGATGCCGGCGGCCAGCAGGCGGGCATGGGCGAGGGTGGCGATCGCGGTGTCCTGCACGCCGGTGCCGGTCAGGTCGCACAGCGTGATCGCGTCGCGACCGATGCGGCCGGGGCGGGTGCCGGCGATCACCTGGCCGAGTTCGGGCAGATCGGCATCGGCCGGTACAAGGCCCGCCACGATCGCGTGGTGCAGTTCGCCGAGCCGGCGGGTCTGCGCAAGGCTGTCCGCGACGTAGCCGGCGCGTGCGACGAGAAGCGGGTCGATCTCGTTCTTGTGCCCGGCGTCGGACCCCATCGCCGTGATGTGCTGGCCGGGCACGATCCAGTCGGCACTGAGGATCGGGCGCTCGGCGGGCGTCGTGGTGACGATGATGTCGGCACCGCGGCACGCCGCCTGCGGATCGGGCGCGGCGGTCACCTCGATGGCGAGCCGGGCGGCGCATTCCGCCGCCGCCGCCGCGGCGCGGGCGGGATTGCGCGCCCATAGCGCGGCGCGCGTGATCGGGCGCACCAGGGTCAGCGCCGCGAGTTGCAGCCGCGCCTGCTCGCCGGCGCCGAGGATGGCCGCGGAGGTGGCATCGGGGCGCGCGAGATGCCGCGCCGCCACGGCACCGGCCGCGGCGGTGCGCAGCGCGGTCAGGTAGCCGTTGTCCAGCAGCAGCGCCTGCACCAGGCCGGTGGTCGCGCTCAACAGGATCATCAATCCGTTGAGGCTCGGCAGCCCCCGTTGCGGATTGTCGAAGAAGCCGGGGCTGACCTTGAGCGCGAAGCCGTCGAGGCCGGGGACATAGGCGGTCTTCACGTCCACCTCGCCGCGATGCTCGGCGATGTCGAGGCGCAGGACCGGCGGCATCACCACGCGCCCGCCGGCGAGGGCGACGAAAGCCTGCTCCACGCAATCCACCATGCTGGCATCGAGGGCCGCGACGCGGCGCAGATCGGCCTCGGCCGCGATCAGCATGCGTGCCATCAGTCCGGTCCCTCTGCCGGACGGTCGGTCCATCGTCCTTCGACGATGCGCCGGTGCAGTGCCGGGTCGATGTTGCCACCCGACAGGATCGCCACGCACGGCCCGCGCGGAACCAGCCTCTCCGCCAGCAGGGCGGCGACGCCGACCGCGCCGGCGCCTTCGACGATCTCGGCTTCATGCGCGAAGACATGCCGGATGCCGGCGGCGATCTCCTCCTCCGTCAGCAGGACGACGTCGTCGAGGAGGGCGCCGCAGAGCGCGAAGGTGAAGCGGTTGGCAAGGCCGATGCCGCCGCCGAGCGAGTCGGCAAGCGTCGGCATTTCAGCGACCGGAACCGGGCGTTTCGCCAGCAGACTCGCGTGCATCGCAGCCCCGCGGGCCATCGACACGCCGACCACGCGCGCCCGCGGCCGGAGGGCCTTCACCGCGCTGCCGACGCCTGCCGCCAATCCGCCGCCCGAGAGCGGCACCAGCACGAGGTCGAGGTCAGGCACCGCCGCCACGATCTCAAGGCCGACCGTGCCCTGGCCGGCGATCACGTCGGGATGGTCGAACGGCGGCACCTCGGTCAGTCCGCGGTCACGCACGAGGCGCTCCACCTCGGCCTGGGCGTCGTCCTGCGAGCGGCCGACGATCCGCACCTCGGCGCCGAGCGCGCGCACCGCCGCGACCTTGTTGGCCGGCACCAGTGCCGAGAGGCAGACGACGGCAGGCAGTCCCGCCTGCCGCGCGGCGTGGGCGAGGGCGCGGCCATGATTGCCGGTGGAGGCGGTCACGACGCCACGGCCGGGTTCCCGCGCGCCCAGCGCGGCCACCGCGTTGCCCGCCCCGCGCAGCTTGAAGCTGCCGCTGGCAAGGCGGTTCTCTGGCTTGAGCAGAACCGGCACGCCGAAACGGTGCGAAAGTGTCGCGGACCGAAGCAGCGGCGGCGGCGCGATCAGACCTGCCAGCCGGGCCTCGGCGGCGCGGATCGCGGCGAGGCCGATGACGGGTGTCATCGCCGCTCCCCGGCCCGCCGGATGGTCCCCCGCCGGATGGTCCCCCGCCGGATGGTCCAATGCTGCGCAACCGGCTCGCTCACGGTCACCTCGCGCTGCCACGGCGGCATGCTTGAACTGGCCGGCGATCAAGTCAATCGAAAGATTGCATCAATCCAATCTGCTATGCCATGGCCCCCGCGTCGTACACGGGCGGCAGCTGCTCGAAGGTGGACAGCACGATGTCGAACGCCTCGCGCAGTCCCTTCAGCGAATGGCGCCCGCCGATCGACAGCCGCATGCAGTTGGCCGGCCGCGGC
This sequence comes from Pseudomonadota bacterium, assembly GCA_021847995.1. Classification (GTDB taxonomy): domain Bacteria; phylum Pseudomonadota; class Alphaproteobacteria; order Acetobacterales; family Acetobacteraceae; genus JAFKFJ01. Next base: position 57,274 of record JAJZNE010000166.1, read on the forward strand.
CCGCCGGCGATGAACGGTTCGGAGGGGGTGACGGCGATGCGCTTCTGCGCCAGGGCGCGCAGCAGACCTTCCTCGTTCCAGTGCGGCGGCACCTTGAGCAGGGCGCACAGCGACAGCTCGTGCGTCGATCCCAGGATGGGGGCGAGCCGCTCGCGCAGCAGGGCCTGCCGCGCCCGGATCTCGCGCCGCTGCACGGCGAGCAGGCGATGGGCGGTGCCGTCCTCGATCCAGCGCGTCGCCATCTCGGCGACCGCACAGGTGCCGCTCCAGCCGGTGACGCGCAGGATGCTGGCGACGCGGATCGAGTATTGCGGCGGCACCACGAGATAGCCGGTGCGCAGGCCGGTCATCACCGATTTGGTGAAGCTGGTGACGAAGAACCCGAGTTCGGGGATGATCGCTGCGATCGACGGCAGCCTGGTGTCGAGCAGCGGCTTGCAGACTTCATCCTCAATCACGAACACGCCGTGGCGGCGGGCGATGTCGGCGATTGCCTGGCGCCGCCCCCGGCCCATGACGTGGCTCGTTGGATTGTTCAGGGTCGGGATCAGCACCAGCGCCCGCACGCCGCCGCCGCCGCAGGCGCTGGCGAAGGCATCCGGCAGGACGCCTTCGGCATCGGTCGGCAGGCCGCGCAGGGTGAAACCGAGCACGTTGGCCAGCCCGATCACGCCGTGATCCGTCAGCGCCTCGGTCAGCACCACGTCGCCCGGGCGTACCACCACGGAGACCGCCAGGAACAGGCCGTGCGCGGCCCCGTTGGTGATCAGGATGCTGTCGGGATCGGCGGTCACGCCGAGCTCGGCGAGCCAGCTTCGCGCGACCTCGCGGTGGCGCGGCAATCCGGCGATCGGACGGCAGGGACGCATGAAGGAGCTGTTGTCGCCGGCGGCGAGGGCTGCCATCAGGGCGCGCGACGCCTGCTCGTGCTCCTCGGTATAGACGGCGCGAATGATCGAGAAATCCGTGGTACCGTGGGCGTTGCGGTCCAGCATGAAGCGGTCGGCCCGTTCGGTGACGCGGGCGCGCACGAAGGTGCCGCGTCCGACCTCGCCCTGCAGATAGCCGCGCTGCTCCGTTTGCTTGTAGCTGATGGCAACGGTCTGCACCGAGATGCCGAGCCGGTGCGCCAGTTCGCGCTGCGTCGGCATGCGGGTGCCGGGCGTCAGCACGCCGGCATTGATGTCGGCGATGATCCGGTCGGTGAGCAGCCGGTGCTTGGCCACGCCCGCCCGCCGGTGGAGCCTCGGGGACCAGAGGGCGGCGCTGATCGCCTGCGGCAGCCGACGGCGGCCCGCCGCGGGTAGCGGGGGCGGGGCGGGCAGCGGGGTGGTCTTCATATCAATCTCCGGCCGGCGCATGGCAGCATCATGGTGCAATCCGCCAGGCCATGCCAGCAGCGCGCCGAGTGGGCTGGGAGGCGGTGCCAATCTGGGCCGAAAAACGGCCGGCAAACGCTCCGAAACGCCGCAATGCGGCCCAAAATGCCCGCAATGCGCCGCGGTCCGGCCGCAGAATCGGCTATCATCCGGCGCGGCCGGCGGCGCATGCCGGCTGACCGGATTGTCCTGAACAGGGCCATGCCACCGGGCGCCGGACGATGCCGGGCCACTGCGGACCGCGGCGCGGCCCGGCGAAGGCAGGGGAATTGGCGCTTTCCGCGGCGGCGGTGGCGCCGCATTGGGAGGATGACATGACCGACGCGTCGCACATCGCGCAACTCGACCGGGCCAGCGTGCTGCATCCCTTCACCCAGTTGAGGGAATTCGCGACCGGCGAACTCGGCGATCCGACGATCGTCGAGACCGGCCGGGGCATCCGCATCACCGATGCGCAGGGCCGGCAGCTGATCGACGGCTTCGCCGGCCTCTACTGCGTGAACATCGGCTATGGCCGCACCGAGGTGGCGGAGGCGATCGCGCGGCAGGCGCACCGGCTGGCGTACTACCACACCTATGCCGCACACACGACGGACGAGCTTGCCATCCTGTCGGCACGGCTGGTGAAGATGGCGCCGGGGCGGATGAGCAAGGTGTTCTATGGCATGTCCGGGTCCGATGCCAACGAGACGCAGGTGAAGCTCGTCTGGTACTACAACAACCTGCGCGGCCTGCCGGCCAAGAAGAAGATCATCTCGCGCCGGCGCGGCTATCACGGCTGCTCGGTGATGGCGGGGTCGCTCACCGGCATGAGCTTCTATCACGATCATATGGATCTGCCGTTGCCCGGCGTGCTGCACACCGGCGTGCCGCACCACTACTGGGGCGCCGAGCCGGGCGAGTCCGAGGCCGCGTTCTCGCGCCGCCGCGCCGACGAACTCGACCGTCTGATCCGCGCCGAGGGGC
>JAJZNE010000166.1:59628-88278 GCA_021847995.1 Pseudomonadota bacterium
ACGGGCCGGAGACGGTCGGCGCCTTCATCGCCGAGCCGGTCCCCGGCACCGGCGGCATCATCCCCCCGCCCGAGGGCTACTGGCCGGCGATCCAGGCGGTGCTGGCGCGGCACGACGTGCTGCTGATCGCCGATGAAGTGATCTGCGGCTTCGGCCGCCTCGGCGCGCCGTTCGGCTCGCATCTCTATGGCATGGAGCCGGATCTGGTGACGGTCGCGAAGGGGCTGACCTCGGGCTATTTTCCGCTGTCGGGGGCGATCGTGGGCGAGAAGGTCTATTGCGTGATGGAGGACAATGCCGACCGCATCGGCGCCTTCTCGCACGGCTACACCTATTCCGGCCATCCGATCGGGGCGGCGGCGGCGAATGCGGTGCTCGACATCGTCGAACGCGAGGATCTCGCCGGCCGGGCGCGCGACACCGGCGCCTACATGCAGCAGCGGCTGCGCGCCGACTTCGCGCAGGTGCCGATCGTCGGCGAGGTCCGCGGCGTCGGCATGCTGGCGGCGATCGAGTTCGGCGGCGAGCGCGAGAAGAAGGTGCGCTTCGACGCCGGCCTCAAGGTGGGTGCGCGCATCTCCCGGGCGGCGCGCGACCGCGGCCTGATTGCGCGCGCCATGCCGCATGGCGACATTCTCGGCTTCGCGCCGCCCCTGGTCACCACCCGCGCCGAGGTGGACGAGATGATCGACATCGCGGCGCGGGCGGTCCGGCAGGTGATGGACGAACTGGCGACGGGGCGCTGACCCGCGCGGGGAACGATGGCCCGCACGCCCGCCCTCGACGCTTTCGACCTCAGGCTGCTCGATCTCGTGCAGCGCGACAACCGGTTGACCAGCGAGACGCTCGGGGCGCGGGTCGGACTCGGCGCGACCGCCGTGCAGCGCCGGCTGAAGCGACTGCGGGCGGCGGGGGTGATCGAGGCCGACATTGCCGTGATCGCGCCGAGGGCGGTCGGACAGCGCGTCCAGATGGTGGTGCTGGTATCGCTGGAGCGCGAGCGCGCCGACATCATCGACCGCTTCAAGGCCAGCATCCGCGCGACGCCGGAGGTGATGAACGGCTATTACGTGACGGGCGACGCCGATTTCATGCTGGTGGTCTCGACCAGGGACATGGAGGAATACGAGCAGTTCACCCGGCGCTTCTTCTACCGCAACCCCGATATCAGGAGTTTCAAGACGATGGTGGTGATGGACCGGGTGAAGGCGGGGTTCGCGCTGGCGCTCGACACGGATGGCGCCGTGCCGGTGGGGGGCAGCGTGGCCAGCCGGAAACCTGCCTGAACGGATCGGCGCGGCTGGCGGGGCGCCGTCAGGCGATGGGGAGGCCGGCCAGGTCCAGGACACGGCGGAGGCTGGCGGCGAAGCTGCGGGCAACGAGCAGCTCGTAGGTGGGCACCGCATCCAGCTGTCGGATCATCACCGGCACATGCGCCGCGACGGTCGCCGCCGCACCGCCCGGCTGCATCGCGCGCGGGTGCAGGTCGATCGGCAGGCAGCGCGCCAACACGTCGCGCGCACCCGTGCCCGCGACACGCAGCGCCACCCGCGCCTGCGACAGGTCGATCAGGAGGCCGTGGCCGCCGGCCATCTCCTCCAGCCGCGCGAACAGCGTGCCATCATCGCCGGGCTGGAGAACGAGCCACTGATCCGGCGCGGTGCCGATCACCGCGCCATCGCCTGCCGCCGTCCATTTGCCCGGCATCGGCAGCACCATCCCCGATGCCGCCCGCAGCGCCGCCGCCAGGGCCGCGCCCCGGCCGCGGCGGGAGGCCAGCGAGACAAGGGCGAGATCGTCATGCGCCGTGGCGCAGAGCGCCGCTTCAGCCACGCAGGCGTACTCCTTCCGGGTCGAACTGGCAGGGCGGTGTGACCGTCACCAGCACATCCGCGCCGCGCAGGGGATCACAGGCGCGCACCCGCTCGCCATGCCGGGCGGCACCATGAGCGAGGAAGCCGAGGCCGATCCACTGGCCGAGGGTCGGCGAGAAGGCGACGGAACTGACCCATCCCTGATCGGCCTCCAGGCTTGGCGCGGCATCGGGCGCAAGGAAATGCGCGCCGCTGTGAAGCCGCGCCGCGCGCTCCAGCGGACGCAGCCCGACCAGCGCCGGACGCTCCGCCGCCAGCAGCGCCGGCCGTTGCGCGAGGACACGGCCGATGAAGTCCTTCCTGGTGGACAGCAGCCGCCCCAGCCCGAGATCGCGTGCCGTGGTCTGGCCGTTCAACTCGCCGCCGGCGGGATGGCCCTTCTCGATGCGCATGACGGACATTGCCTCGGTGCCATAGGGCACGATGCCGTGCGGCGCGCCGGCGGCGAGCAGTGTCCGCAGCGCTGCCTCCGCCTGTCGTGCCGGGACCGCGATCTCATAGGCCAGTTCGCCGGAGAAGGAGATCCGGAACAGGCGCACCGGCACGCCGCCAAAGCCGCGGCAGGTGCCGGCGGCCATGACGGGGAAGGCGGCGTCGGAAACGTCCGTCCCCGGCGCCAGCACCGCTGCCAGCACGTCCCGCGCGCGCGGGCCGGCGAGCGCGAACTGTGCCCAGCGGTCGGCGACGCCGACGATCTGCATGTCGAGTTCCGGCCACAGCACCTGAAGGCAGAATTCCAGGTGGGCGAGCACGGCGTCGGCGTGCGCCGTGGTGGTGGTCAGCACGAAGCGGTCGGGCGCGAGGCGCGCGACGGTGCCGTCGTCCATGACGAACCCGTCCTCCCGCAGCATCAGCCCGTAGCGGGCGCGGCCCACCGGCAGCGTCGCCATCGTGTTGGCGTAGACCCGGTCGAGGAAGGCGGCGGCATCCGGGCCGTGCAGTTCGATCCTGCCCAGGGTCGAAACGTCGCAGACGCCGACGCCGCCGCGCACCGCCTGTACTTCGCGCGCGACCGTCGCCAGCCAGTCCGCCTCGCCGGGGCGGGGGAAATATTGCGCGCGCAGCCAGGGGCCGACCTCGGCGAACGCCGCGCCCGCGCTGGTGGCCCAGTCATGCGACGGCGTGCGCCGGGCCGGCCGATAGTCCCGGCCGCGATGGGCACCGGCCAGGGCACCGATCGCGACCGGCGCATAGGGCGGCCGGTCGCGGGTGGTGCCGGTCTCGGCGATGCCCCGGCCGGTCAGCGCCGCCATGATGGCGAGGCCGTTGACGTTGGCGGTACGCCCCTGATCGGTCGCCATGCCGAGCGTGGTGTAGCGCTTGAGATGCTCGACGGAGCGGTAGCCTTCGCGATGGGCAAGGGTCACGTCCGCCGCCGTCACGTCATGCTGGAAATCGACGAAGGCCGGCTGGCGCGACGGCGGCGGCAGCCAGAGCGGCGCGGCCGGCTCCCGATCGGGCAGCGCGACCGGATGGAGGGCGGCGGCAAAGCCGCAATCGGCGGCGGCCTCCGCGCCGCATCGCGCCCCGTCGGCGAGCGCCGCCGCCAGCCCGAACCGCCCGCAGACCGCGCCCGCCACGCGCAGCCCGGGCGGCAGTGCTCCCGGCACGAAGGCGGCTGCCGCGTCGCTCCATGCCGGCTTGCCGCCGAGATGGCAGGTCAGGCCGAGAGTGGGGTTCCAGCCGCCTGCCATCGCCAGCACGTCGGCGGCGAGGCGGTGGGTGCGGCCCTCCGCATCCCTGATCGAGACGGCACGCAGCGCCAATCGTCCGGCCGTGCCGGCCACCGCCCCGCCGGCGAACACGCGCGCCCCGGCGCGGGCGGCGAGCGCGGTCAGATGGTCCGGCAGGCTGGCGCGCCGATCCACCACCGCCGCGACGGACACCCCGAGCCGCAGGCAGTCCGCGACCGTCCGCCAGCCATCGTCGCCCGAAGTGACGAGCACGAGGCGCCGCCCCGGTGCGACGGCGTAGCGATTGAGATAGCTGCGCACGGCGCCGGCCAGCATGACGCCCGGCCGGTCGTTGCCGCCGAATACCAGCGGCCGTTCGGTGGCCCCGGCCGCCAGCACCGCCCGCCGCGCGACGATGCGCCACAGACGCTGGCGCGGCATACCGGCGGCCGGTGCCGGCAAATGGTCGGCGACCCGTTCCAGCGCGGCGTAGGTGCCGTGATCATAGAGGCCGAACACCGTCGTCCGCCACAGCAGCCGCACATCCGCCAGCTCGGCCAGTTCCGCCGCCACCGCCTGCGCCCAGTCGGCGCCGGGCCGGTCCGCCACCGTTTCCGCCTCCGACAGCAGCCGCCCGCCCGGCAGCGGGTTGTCATCGCACAGCACGACGCGGGCGCCGCTGCGCCCGGCTGCGCGCGCCGCCGCCAGCCCGGCCGGACCGCCGCCGATCACCAGCACGTCGCAGAACAGCGTCGCACGCTGGTAGCCATCGGGATCGGGCAGGCCGGCGGCACGGCCGAGGCCGGCGGCGCGGCGGATCAGCGGCTCATAGAGCCGCTCCCAGAACGACGCCGGCCACATGAAGGTCTTGTAATAGAAACCGGCATGCAGCAGGGGCGACAGCAGGCCGTTCACTGCCGCGAGGTCGCAGCGCAGCGACGGAAAGCGGTTCTGGCTGCGCGCCACCAGGCCGTCGAACAGTTCGATGGTGGTGGCGGGGATGTTCGGCTCCTGCCGCGCGCCGTCGCGCAGTTCGACGAGGGCGTTCGGCTCTTCCGGGCCGGCGGCGAGCAGGCCGCGCGGGCGGTGGTATTTGAACGACCGGCCGAACAGCGTGACGCCGTCGGCGAGCAGCGCGGAGGCGAGCGAGTCGCCGGCATGGCCGGCATGATCCTGCCCGTCGAAGCGAAAATGCAGGCGCGTGGCGCGGTCGATCAACCCGCCCTGGGGCAGGCGGCGTGACGGCGGGGCAGGCCGGTTCATGCCGGCGGCTGCCACGCCGAGGCGTCCACGGCGCCGGCGATGTCATGCGTGCGGGTATCGCGGGTCACCACCAGCCAGCGCCGGCAGCCATACCGATGATGCCAGAGTTCGCGGTGCGGCCCGAACGGGTTGTCGCGCAGATAGACGTGGTCGTGCCACGAAGCGGCCGGCGCATCGGCGGCCGGCGGCGGCGGGCCGGCGGCGCCACGATAGCTGAATTCCTCGCTGCCGCGCATGCCGCAATGGGGACAGGGAATGCGCATCCGGCCCCCGCCTCAGTGAAGATTGGGCTGGGCGCCGGCGCCCCGCTCGTCGATCAGCGCGCCCGAGGCGAAGCGATCGAGCCGCATTGCCGCATTCAGCCGGTGTGGCGCGTCGTGTGCGATGGTGTGGGCAAAGCACCAGCCGGACGCCGGTGTCGCCTTGAACCCGCCATAGCACCAGCCGGCATTGAGGTAGAGACCCGCGACCGGCGTCCGGTCGATGATCGGCGAGCCGTCCATCGACATGTCCATGATGCCGCCCCAGGAGCGCAGCACGCGCAGCCGCCCGGCGAGCGGCAGCAGCGCCATGCAGGCTTCCGCCACATCCTCGACGATCGGCAGGTTGCCGCGCTGGGCATAGGAGTTGTAGCCGTCGATGTCGCCGCCGAAGACGAGGCCGCCCTTGTCGGACTGGCTGATGTAGAAATGCCCGGCACCGAAGGTCAGCACGGTATCGATCAGCGGCTTGACCGCTTCGGACACGAACGCCTGCAGCACATGGCTTTCGATCGGCAGCCGCAGCCCGGCGAGAGCGGCGACCCGCGAGGAATTGCCGGCACAGGCCAGCCCGACCTTGGCCGCGCCGATGAAGCCGCGCGTCGTCTCCACGCCCTGCACGCGCCCGCCGGCGATCCGGATGCCGGTGACTTCGCAGTTCTGCACGATATCGACGCCGCGCCGGTCGGCCGCGCGGGCATAGCCCCACACCACCGCATCATGCCGCGCCGTGCCGCCGCGCCGTTGCAGCAGCCCGCCCGTGATCGGAAACCGCGCGCCGTCGAAATCGAGCCAGGGCAGCATGGCGCGCACCGCAGCTTCATCCAGCAACGCGGCATCAACGCCGTGCAGCCGCATCGCATTGCCGCGCCGGGCCGCCGCGTCACGCCCGGCATCGGAATGGAACAGGTTGAGCACGCCGCGCTGGCTGACCATGGTGTTGAAGTTGAGATCCCGTTCCAGACCCTCCCACAGCTTCATGGAATGCTCGTAGAACGGTTCATTGCCCGCCAGCAGGTAGTTGGAGCGGATGATCGTCGTGTTGCGCCCGGCGTTGCCCGAGCCGATCCAGCTCTTTTCCAGCACGGCGACATTGGCAAGGCCGTGTTCCGTGGCAAGATAGTAGCCGGTGGCGAGACCGTGGCCGCCGCCGCCGACCACGACCACGTCGTAATGCGGCTTCGGCGCCGGGTCGCGCCACGCCGGACGCCAGCCGCGATCGCCGCGCAGGGCTTCGCGCACGATGCGCAGGAACGAGTAGGACATCACCCTTCGCCGGTTGCCCAATGACGGGGGGAAGACTATCGGACGGCGACCGGCCGACATGACCCGCAGCGACCCGCCCATGACCCGCAGCGACGCAGCGCCCGAAACGGTGGGTTTCCTGCTGATCCCGGGCTTCGCGCTGCTCTCCTATGCCTCGGCGGTCGAGCCGCTGCGGGCGGCCAACATCCTGTCCGGGCGGGTGCTGTATCGGTGGCGGCATCTTTCCCCCGATGGACGGCCGGTATCGGCCTCCAGCGGGCTGACGATCACGCCGGACCTGACCCTGCCCGACGCCGGCGGCCTGGACACGCTGCTGATCTGTGCCGGCGGCAATCCGGCATCGTTCCGCGATCGTGCCACGCTCGGGGCGCTGCGCCGGCTGGCGCATGGCAGAATGCGGCTGGGCGGCCTGTCGGGGGGGCCGTATATTCTTGCGCGCGCCGGCCTGCTGCACGGCTACCGGTTCACGCTGCACTGGGAACACGCGGAAAGCTTCGGCGAGGAGTTCCCCGGCCTCGACCTGCGCCGGTCGCTGTTCGAGATCGACCGCGACCGGCTGACGTGCAGCGGCGGCAGTGCGGCGCTCGACATGATGCATGCCCTGATCGCCGGGGTCCACGGCACGGCGCTGGCGATGCGGGTCAGTGACTGGTTCCTGCAGACCCGGGTCCGGGAAGGTGCCGATCCGCAGCGCATGACCGCCGGGCAACGGCTCGGCACCAACAATCCGGCGCTGGGCAGGGTGCTTGCGGTGATGGAGGCGGCGGCCGACGCGCCGTTCCGCCGCGAGCGGCTGGCGGCGCTGGCCGGCGTGTCGGTGCGGCAGCTGGAACGGCTGTTTCACCAGCATCTCGGCTGCACCCCGGGAACCCACGACCGCCGCCTCAGGCTGGAGCGGGCGCGGATGCTGCTGCGCCAGACCGGCCTGTCGGTGCTGGACATCGCCGTCGCTTGCGGCTTTGCCAGCGCCAGCCACTTTTCCCGCAGCTTCCGCGCCGCGTTCGGCCACGCGCCGCGCGACGAACGGCTCCGGATGCGCCGCTGATGTCGCAAGCGGGCCTGCCGCTGTCGCTTTCGGTCAATACGCCGGCCCCCGGAGCGCCGAGGCTGCACGCCGCAAGTCGCCGCCGCGGCAGAGGTGTGACGAGGCCATGATCCACGACCCTGCGTCGATCGCCGGCAGGACGCTGACGCCCCGAGAACGCACCGCCGTGCTGGTGATCGGCGCCGGCCCGGCCGGGCTCGCGGCGGCACTGGAGGCGGCACGGCAGGGCGCGGGCGTGGTGCTGGTGGACGAGAACCCGGTTCCGGCCGAGGTGATGGAGGAGGACATCCCGCTGCTGTTCGGCGGCCGCATGACCGGCGCGGTGCGCAACCGTGCCGCCATGCTGGAGGCCTTCATTGCCAGCGACCCGGCGATCGCGGCGGCGTTCGATGCCGGCGTCGATGTCCGGCTCGGCGTTGCGGCCTGGGGCCTCTATATCAACGGCCCCGGCGTCGGCTGGCTGCCCGGCCCGCTCGCCGGGCTGTCGGACGGGGCGCGCAGTTGGATGATCGGCTGCGAGCGCATCATCGTCGCGACCGGCCGGCGGGACATGGGACTTGCCTTCCCCGGCTGGGAGCGCAGGGGGGTTCTCGGCATGACCGCTGCCCTGCGCCTCGCCGCGCGCTACGGCGCCCTCGACGCGCGGCGCGCGGTGGTGCTGGGCAGCACGGCGGAGGCGCTCGACGGCGCCCGCCGGCTGCATGCGCTCGGGGTCGGGATCGCAGCGGTGATCGAGACCGCATCGGCACCGCTCGATGACCCCGGCACCCTGCCGCTCCGCACCGGCTGCGTCGTCCGCCGGGCCGAGGGCGACGCCGAGGGCGTGACCGCCCTGGTCATCGCCCGCCGCGGCGAGGATGGCCGGCCGGTTCCCGGCACCGACCTGCGGATCGCCTGCGATACCGTCATCCTTGGCATCGGCGCGGTGCCGATGATCGACCTGCTGGACGCCGCCGGCTGCCGCATCGCGTTCTCGGCGGCGCTGGGCGGCCATGTCCCGGTGCTGGATGATGCCCAGCGGAGCAGCATCCCGGCGATCGCCGTCGCCGGGGACTGCGCCGGCATCGGGGCGGCGAAATCGCGCGACGTGACGATCGCGCAGGCGGAAGGGCGCCGCGCCGCCGCCGGTCGCGCCGCACCGGACGGCGCGCGCGCGGGGCCGGGCCATGACATCGCGGGCTACCGGCTGGACTGGGTGCGCGCCACCCTGCTCGCCGCCGATGATGAGGACACGCATGTCTGCCGCTGTGAGGAGGTGACGGCGCGCGAGATTCTGGAACTGCGTCCGCCGCGCTATCTCGGCTGGCCGGACCGGGGCCGCAACCGGCGTGACCTGCGGTCGCTGCTCGGCGCGGGTCCGCCGAACCCCGATCAGGTGAAGCGGCTGACGCGCGCCGGCATGGGGGTCTGCCAGGGCCGGCGCTGCCGCGAGCAGGTGGCCTGTCTGCTGGCACTGAGTGCCGGATGCGGACTGGGCGAGGTGCCCGCGGCGACGCATCGCGCGCCGGTCCGCCCGCTGCCGCTCGCGGTCGCGGCCGGGGCGGAGGAAGCGGCGATGGCGGCGCACTGGGACACCTGGTTCGGCATGAAATCGCAATACCTTCCGTACTGGGAGGTGCCGGCGCATTACACCGCCGCCGGGCGCGACGCCCCTGATCAGGGGGATGGCGAATGAGTGGCACCGGCGCCTCGGTCATCATCATCGGTGCCGGCGCGACCGGCCTGTCGGCCGGATGGTGGCTGGCGCGCGACGGCGTGGACGTGCTGGCGATCGACAGGGGCATCGTCGGCTGGGAAGCCTCCGGCCGCAACGGCGGCGGCTGCACGCATCCCTTCAGCCCGCTGTTCGCCGAGGAACAGCGCCTGTGGCCGATGATGGACGAGTTGCTCGGCTACCCCACGGAGTTCCGGCCGCAGCGCATCCGCGTGGCGTTCGATGCCGGGCAGTTCGCGCGCTCGGCCCAGGCGGCGCGCGACGCCGCCCGCCAGGGTTTCGCAAGCGAAGTGCTGGACATCGCCGAGCTGCGCCGTCTGGCGCCGCTGGTCGGCGACGGGGTGCATGGCGCCCATCTCCACAGGTTCGGCGGCCACGCCAATCCGCATCGGACCGTGCAGGCCTATGCCTGGGCGATGCAGGATCACGGCGGCCAGGTCATGCAGCATACCGCCGTCACCGGCTTCACTGGGAGCGGCGGCCGGGTGAGCGGCGTGCATACCGACCGCGGCACCTTCGGCTGCGACCATCTGGTGCTCGCCGCCGGTCCGCAGACACGGCGACTCGCCGCCCTGCTGGGGATCGACCTGCCGATGGCCGCGGCACGGGCCGAGATGATCGTCACCGAACCGCTGCCGCTGATGCCGCTCGGCGGTGTGGACGGCAACGGCCTCTATGGCCGGCAGACCCTGCGCGGCAATCTCGCCTATGGCGGCGGCCCGCATGAATGGATCGACCCGAACGGCATCGGCGCAACGCCGCCGCCGAGCACGCCGCTGATGCGCCAGATTGCCGGACGGCTGGCGCGCCTGCTGCCGCGCGCCGCCCATGCCAGGGTGATCCGCAGCTGGGCCGGCATCGTCGAGAACACGCCCGACGGACGCCCGGTGATCGACCGCTTCGGGAATGTGACGATCGCGACGATGTCGAGCATCGGCTTCGGCCTCTCGCCGGCCAGCGGCCACGCGATCCGCGATCTGGTGCAGGAGGGGGCGTGCGGCTTCGCCGACCTGTCCAGTCTGCGCCTGTCGCGCTTCGAGCGGCTGGAGCCGGACTGGATCAGCCGGCAGGGATGGCAGCCGCCGTCCGGCGCCGGGACGTCTGGCCAGGCCGGTTCAGCCGGGCGTATGCTTTCGTGAACGGGCCGGCCGAGCCGTTCCGGCGCCTTCGACACGCGCCGCATCCGCGCCGGTGATGCCATGCGGCGCAAACCTGATGGCGGACCGCGACGGTGCCGCCGCGGCAGGCAAACGGACATCGAGGGGAGGAGGCGACAATGACCATGACGGCAGCTTTCGGGCGGCGCCAACTGCTGGCCGGCGGCGCGGCGCTGGCAACGCTCGGCACCGGCCGCATGGCGGCGGCGGGGGCGGCCGGGCAATGCGTGCTCGGCGTCACCCAGGAGGCGGTGAACTTCAACCCGCTGCTCTATGTCAATACCGGCGTGGAAACCTCGGTCGAGTATATCGTCTTCGATGCGCTCTGGCAGATCGCGCCCGACGGCCGGTTCTTCCCCAACCTGGCGGCCGAAATCCCGACGCAGGCGAATGGCGGCATCAGCGCCGATGGCCGCACCTGGACGATCAGGCTGCGCCGCGGCGTCACCTGGCATGACGGCACGCCGTTCACCGCGGCCGATGTGGCGTTCACGCTGGAGACCATCCTCAACCCGAAGGTCACGGTGCGAAGCAGGAACGGACACGACCACGTCGCGAAATTCACGACGCCCGACGACGGCACCATCCGCATCGAGCTCAGGGATGATTTCGCGCCCTACATGGTGTCGTGGCAGAAGACCAGCGTCATTCCGCGGCACATCCTGGCGGGCGTCCCCGACATCAACACGGCGCCGTTCAATACCGCGCCGATCGGCACCGGCCCGTTCAGGTTCAGGGAGCGCGTCGCCGGCAGCTATATCGGCTTCGAGCCGAACCCGCACTATCATCTGGGGGCGCCGAAGCTCACGTCGCTGATCCAGAAATACGTTCCTGACCAGCAGACGCTGTATGCCCAGTTCCAGACCGGCGAGGTCGATATCTACGATCTGCAGGGCATCCCGCCGCTGCTCTACAGCCGCGCCAGCAAGCTGCCGGGCAGCCGCGTCCTGCTCAGCCCGTCGCCGTTCGTCGAGTTCATCTATTTCAACTGCGGCAAGCCGCAGTTCAGCGACAAGGCGGTGCGCAAGGCGATCTACATGGCGATCGACAGGAAGGGCTGGATCGATGCCGTCTATTACGGCGTGCCGCAGCCGACGCTGAGCTACCTGCCGCCGAACCACTGGGCCTATAACAGGAACCTCAAGGATCCCGGCTTCGATCCAAGGCAGGCGGCGGCGATGCTGGATGCGGCGGGATGGCGGGTGGCGGCCGACGGCGTGCGCGCGAAGGACGGGGTGCGGCTCGCCTTCACCATGTCCACCACCGCCGGCAACAAATCGCGTGAGCAGGCGCAGCAGCTTGTGCAGCAGAACCTGAAGAAGATCAATGTCGAGATGACGATCAGGAACATGCCGGCCTCGGTCGTGTGGGGCGACTACACGGTGAAGAGCGAATTCGACACGCTGATGGTCGGCTGGGATCCGCTGCTCTATCCCGATCCCGACTACACCGACCGCATCGCCAGCAGCCTGATCCCGGCCAGGGGCGGCAGCGGTTCCAACTACGTGCAGTACCAGAACCCCGAGATCGACGCCCTGTGCGCCAAGGGCACGGCCACCATCGATCAGGCGGAGCGCAAGCAGATCTATGACCGCATCCAGGAAATCCTGCTCGATGACCTGCCGTTCGCGCCCATCTTCGCCTACGAACTGGTCGTGGGTGTCAAGGACCGGGTTCACGGCTACGAGGTCAACCCCTACACGCCGATCAATTCCTGGAACACGGGGACGTGGTCGGTGAGCTGAGGGGGCGCGGCGGCGGCCCCCGGCGATGCTGCGCTATCTCGGCGGCCGGATCGGCCAGTCGCTGCTGCTGCTGCTCGGCGTGTCGGTGATCGGCTTCGCGCTGATGCACCTGGCGCCGGGCGGGCCGCTTGCCGTCTATACGCTGAACCCGACCGTCACCGCGCAGGATATCGCGCGGGTCAAGCATGAATTCGGCCTCGATCAGCCGGTCCATGTGCAGTACGTCAAATGGGCGTTCGGGCTGCTGACCGGCAACTGGGGCTACAGCTTCTTCGGGGGCCGTCCGGTCGGCGGCATCGTGCTGGAGCGCCTGCCGGCGACGCTGGAGCTGATGGGATCGAGCCTCGCGCTCGCGCTCATCATCGGCATCGCCAGCGGGATCGTGGCGGCGGTGCGGCGCAACACGGTGATCGACTACGCCACCACGACGCTCGCCATGCTGGCACTCTCGCTGCCGACCTTCTGGTTCGGGCTGCTCGGCATCTACGTCTTTGCCCAGACGCTGGGCTGGTTGCCGGCCGGCGGCATGGCGAGCACCGGGGGCGGCGGCGTGCCCGACCGGCTGCGTCATCTGCTGCTGCCGATGCTGGTTCTCGGCTTCGTGCTGGTCGCACAATGGAGCCGCTACACCCGCTCGGCGATGCTGGAAATCCTCTCGCAGGACTACATCCGCACGGCTGAGGCCAAGGGTCTCCGACCGATGCGGGTGCTGCTCGGCCACGGCCTGCGAGCCGCGCTGGTGCCGCTGGTCACGCTGGCAGGGCTGCAGCTGCCGCTGCTGGTCGGCGGTGCGCTCGTCACCGAGACCGTGTTCAGCTGGCCGGGCATGGGATTGCTGTTCGTCAACGCCCTCGGCACCCGCGACTATCCGGTGCTGATGGCGATCCTGATGGTCGGCGCGCTGGTGGTCGTGGTCGGCAACCTGCTCGCCGATATTGCCGTTGCCGTGATCGACCCGCGCATCCGGCTCACTCATGTCTGACATCCTGCTGGAGGAGATCCCGCTTCCCGCCCCCGCCGGCCGCTCCCATGTGCTGCGGCGGTTCGTGCGCCATCGGCTGGCGGTGCTGGGGGTGGTGCTGATCGCCCTGCTCGGCATCGGCGCCGCCGGTGCGCCGTGGCTCGCGCCGCACGACCCGGATGAGATTGCCATCTCCGAACGCTATGCGCCGCCGTTCACCGCCGGGCGCGTGCTCGGCGCCGACGATCTCGGCCGCGACGTGTTCAGCCGGCTGCTGTACGCAGGGCGCATCTCGCTCGCTGTCGGCGTCGCCGCGATGCTGGTGACGCTGATCGTTGGTTTCGCCATCGGCGCCTTCGCCGCCTATTACGGCGGCTGGATCGACACGCTGCTGATGCGCCTGACCGACGTGATGCTGTGCTTCCCGAGCGTGTTCCTGCTGCTGTTCGTGGCGGCGTTCGTCACGCCGGGCCTCGGCAGCATTGCGCTGATGATCGGGCTGACCTGCTGGATGGAGATTGCGCGCATCGTGCATGCGCAGATTCTGGCGCTGAAATCGGCCGATTTCATCGCCGCGGCAGAGCTTGCCGGCGCGCCGGCATGGCGCATCGTGCTGCGGCAGATCCTGCCCAACACGCTGGCGCCGATCCTGGTCGCGGCGACGCTGAACACCGCCAACGCGATCCTGCTGGAGAGTTATATCAGTTTCCTCGGGTACGGTATCCAGCCGCCGCAGGCGAGCTGGGGCAACATGCTGACCAACGCGCAGAGCGACTTCCAGGTCGATGCCTGGCTGGCGTTCTTTCCCGGCCTCGCCATCACGCTGGCGGTCGCCAGCTTCAACTTCATCGGCGACGCGCTGCGCGATGCGCTCGATCCGCGCCTGCGCGACGCATGACGGCGTTGCTGGAGGTGCGCGACCTGCGCGTCGCCTTCGGGGCGGCGGCGGCGGTGGACGGAGTGTCGTTCACCGTGGCGCCGGGCGAAACGCTCGGCCTGGTGGGCGAGAGCGGCTGCGGCAAATCCACCACGGCGCTCGCGCTGATGCGCCTGCTGCATGGCGCGGTGACGGGCGGATCGGCGCACTTCGACGGGCGCGACCTGCTGGCGCTCGACAGGCCGGCGATGCGCGGGGTACGCGGTGCCGAGATCGCAATGATCTTCCAGGATCCCGGCACCGCGCTGCATCCGCTGATCCGCGTCGGCGAGCAGGTGACGGAGGCGATCCGCGCCCATCAGGCCGTGTCGGCGGCCGTGGCGCGGGCGCGCGCGCTCGACCTGTTCCGCCAGGTCGGCATCGCGACGCCGGAACTTCGCCTGCGCGCCTACCCGCACCAACTGTCCGGCGGCATGTGCCAGCGCGTGATGATCGCCGCCGCCATCGCCTGCTCGCCGCGGCTGCTGCTGGCCGATGAGCCGACCACGGCGCTCGATGTCACCGTGCAGGCGCAGATTCTGGAGCTGTTGCAGACGATCTCGCGCGCGACCGGAATGGCGGTGATCCTGATCACGCACGACCTCGGCGTGGTCGCCGGCATGGCCGACCGGGTGGCGGTGATGTATGCCGGCCGGATCGTCGAGATGGCGCCGACCGCGGCGCTGTTTGCAGCACCCGCGCATCCCTACACGCGCGGGCTGCTGGGTGCCGTGCCGCGGCTCGATCAGGGCTGGGACGACGAGCTGCCGATCATCCCCGGCAGCGTGGCGACGGCGATCGCCGCATCGGGCTGCCGGTTCGCCCCGCGCTGTCCGCGCGCCGACCGCAGTTGCCGCGCAACGCCGCCGCTCGCGCCGGTGGCGGAGGGGCATCTCGCCGCCTGCTGGCACAGCGGATGAGCACGAAGCTCATCGAAGCGATCGGCCTCGCCCGGCACTACCGCCTCGGGACGCGCGTGCTGCGCGCGCTCGATGGCGTCGATCTCGCGATCGGGCGGGCCGAGACCCTCGGGCTGGTGGGTGAGAGCGGCAGCGGCAAATCGACGCTCGGCCGCACGCTGGTCGGGTTGCAGCCGCCGTCGCGGGGCAGCGTGCGGTTCGACGGGATGGACACGAAGGGCGCGACCGGCGCGGTCCTGCGGCAGTTGCGGCGGCGCCGGCAACTGGTCTTTCAGGATCCGTCCGGCGCGCTCAATCCGCGCATGACGATCGGCGCGACGCTGACCGAGCATCTGCGGGTGCAGGGCTGGGAGCGGGCGGCGGTGCGCGCGCGCGTGCCGCAGGTGCTGGCCGCCGCCGGCCTGTCGGCCGCGCATGCCCCCCGCTACCCGCACGAACTCTCCGGCGGCCAGCGTCAGCGCGCGGTGATCGCGCGCGCCATCAGCACCGATCCCGATTTCCTGGTCGCCGATGAGCCGGTGTCGGCGCTGGACGTGTCCACCCGCGCCCAGATCATCAACCTGCTGCGCTCGCTCCAGCGCGATCGCGGCCTCGGCATGCTGTTCATCAGCCATGACCTGAGCGTGGTGGCGCATATGTGCAGCCGCGTGGCGGTGATGTATCTGGGCCGCATCGTCGAGCTGGCCCCGCGCGAGGCGCTGTTCGCTGCCCCGCTGCATCCCTACACGGTGGCCCTGCTGTCCGCGGTACCGCTGCCCGACCCCGTGCGCGAGCGGTCGCGGAACCGCATCATCCTGCGCGGCGAACCCCCCGACCCTGCCGACCCGCCGCCCGGCTGCCGCTTCCACCCGCGCTGCAGGCTGGCGAGCGCGATCTGCACACGGGTCGATCCGCCGCTGCGCTGGTTCGGCCCCCACCATGCGGCAGCCTGCCATCACGCGGGCGAGCAAGCGGCTGCGTCTGCCGCCGGCGGGCCTGTTCGGATCAACGCCGGCCGGCCGGCGGAAGAGGGCGGGGCCGGGCAGATGCGATGACCGCAGCGTCCGGCTTGTCGCGGTCCCGCCCGTCCCCTACGGTCGCTGCCCAGGCGTTCACGGGAGGGTCCGGGCATGCATGTCCTCATCATCGGCGCGGCGGGGATGATCGGGCGCAAGCTGACGCAGCGTCTGGTCGCGGACGGCACTCTCGGCGGGCGGGAGATCACGGCGCTGTCGCTGGTCGATGTCGTGGCGCCGGAGGCACCCGCCGCGCGCCGCGCGCGCGTCACCACGACCGCCCTCGACCTCGCCGCCGAAGGGGCCGCCGTGCGCAGCATCGCCGGGCGTCCCGACGTGATCTTCCACCTCGCCGCCATCGTCTCGGGCGAGGCGGAGGCGGATTTCGAGAAGGGCTACCGCATCAATCTCGACGGCACGCGCGCCCTGTTCGAGGCGATCCGGCACGAGGGCGCGCGCCAGCCCTATGCGCCGCGCGTGGTCTTCACCTCCTCCATCGCGGTGTTCGGCGCCCCCTTCCCCGAGGCGATCGGCGATGAGTTCTTCACCACGCCGCTGACCAGCTACGGCACGCAGAAGGCGATCGACGAGCTGCTGCTCGCCGATTATTCACGCCGCGGCTTCTTCGACGGCATCGGCATCCGCCTGCCGACCATCTGCATCCGGCCCGGCGCACCGAACAAGGCTGCCTCCGGCTTCTTCTCCAACATCCTGCGCGAACCGCTGGCGGGACGCGAGGCGGTGCTGCCGGTCGGCGAGGAGGTGCGCCACTGGCACGCAAGCCCACGCGCCGCCGTCGGCTTCCTGGTGCATGCGGCGGCGCTCGACACCTCTCCGCTCGGGGCGCGGCGCACGCTCACCATGCCGGGCCTGTCGGCGACCGTGGGCGAGCAGATCGCAGCCCTCCGTCGCGTCGCCGGCGAGCGCGCGGCGGCCCTGATCCGGCGGGCGCCCGACCCGGTGATCGCCGGCATCGTCGCCGGCTGGCCGCGCAATTTCGACGCGCGGCGCGCCGCCGCGCTCGGCTTCCGCGCGGAATCGTCGTTCGACGAGATCATCCGTGTCCATATCGAGGACGAGCTGGGCGGCCGGCTGGCGTAGCGCGATGTGACCGCGACCGCCGCCCCGCCGGCCGAGCCGTCCGCGGCGGCGGCGCAGGCCGACACGCTGGTGCGGCGCGGCCTCGCGCAGTGGCAGCGCGACGATCCGCAGGCGGCGGCGGCTTGCTTTGCCGAGGCAGCGTCCCTCGCACCCGGCCATGCCGGCGCGCACAACAACCTCGGCAACGCGCTCCGCGCCCTCGGCCGCGGCGAGGAGGCGGTGGCATGCTACCGGCGCACGGTGGCGCTGCGCCCCGATCTCGCCGGGGCGCACAGCAATCTCGGCCTAACCCTGCTCGCCCTGCACCGGCCGGCTGAGGCGGCCCAAGCCTTCCGCGCCGCCCTGCGCTGCCGGCCCGACGATGCGGAGGCGTGCAGCAATCTCGGCGGCGCGCTGCTGGCGCTGGACCGGCCGGCGGCGGCGGTGCGCTGGTTCCGTCGCGCCCTGGCGCACGACGGGACGCTGGCGGAGGCGCGGTTCGGCGAGGCGCTCGGGCTGCTGGCGCTCGGCCGCTTCCGCGCCGGCTGGGCAGCCTATGAAAGCCGCTGGCAGGATCCCCGCTTCCTGGCCGAGACGCGCCATGACGATCTGCCGCAATGGCGCGGTCCGCCGGGCCGCGCCCTGGCGGGGCGGACGCTGCTGCTGCATGCCGAGCAGGGCTATGGCGACACGCTCCAGTTCGTCCGCTACGTGCCGCTGTTGCGCCGGCTGGGCGCGCGCGTGGTGCTGGAGGTGGAGGCGCCGCTGCTGCGCCTGCTCGACGGCATCGCCGACCGCGTGATCGCGGCCGGTGCGGCGGTGCCGCGCTGCGACCTGTGCTGCCCGCTGCTCAGCCTGCCCCATGCCTTCCGCACCGGCTGGCGCGAGATCCCCGCCGCGGTGCCGTATCTCGCCGCCCCGCCGGCGCTGCGGCGGCGCTGGCGGCGGCGGCTGGGCGCACGGGATGGGCGGCTGCGCGTCGGCCTCGTGCTGTCGGGCAGCGCCACCGACCCGGACGACGCGCTGCGCTCGCTGCCCGCCGCGGTGGCCCGGATGCTGCTGGCGCTGCCCGGCATCGCGTTCCACCTGGTGCAGCCGGCCCTGCGCGAGACGGAGGCGGCGGTGCTGCGGGAGGCGGGCACGGCGTACAGCCACGCCGGCCGCCTGACCGATTTCGCCGAGACGGCGGGGCTGCTGGGCGCGCTCGATCTGCTGGTCAGCGTCGATACCGCGGCGGCCCATCTCGGCGGTGCGCTGGGCATGCCGGTGTGGCTGCTGCTGCCGTTCGTGGCTGATTTCCGCTGGCTGCGCCGGCGCAGCGACAGCCCGTGGTATCCGACGATGCGCCTGTTCCGCCAGGAAACGCCGGGCGACTGGGCGCCGGTGATCGCCCGCATCGCCGCCGCCCTCGCTAAAGCGCCGGTGCCATCCCGGCCTGCTGCACCGCCCTGAGCGTCTCGGCGCGGGTCTGCAATACCTCATCGAGCCAGTCGCCGCGCATTTCCGGCACCGAGGAGAGCAGCAGCGCGGTGTAGGGATGATAGGGCGGGGCGAACACCGTGGCGGTTTCCCCGCCCGCCACCAGCCTTCCCTTCAGCATCACCGCGACCTTGTTGGCGATGCGCCGGACCGTGCCGAGATCGTGGGTGATGAACAGATAGGCGAGACCGAGTTCGTCCTGCAGACGCCGCAGCAGCCGCAGGATCTCCTCGCCCACCAGTTGATCGAGCGCGCTGGTGATTTCGTCGCAGATGATGAGGTCGGGTTCGGCGGCGAGCGCGCGGGCGATGCCGACGCGCTGCTTCTGCCCGCCGGACAGTTCGCCCGGACGGCGGTCGATGAACTGGTCCGGCAGGTCCATCAGCCGCAGCAGTTCCGCCACCCGCGCCCGCACCTGTGCGCGCCGGTGGCCGAAATAGAACTGCACCGGGCGGCCGATGATCTCCAGCAGCGTCTGGTTCGGGTTCAGCGCCACGTCCGGCATCTGGTAGATCATCTGGATGCGGCGCTTCTGGTCGCGGCTGCGGGCGGCGAGGGCGGGCGGCAGGCTGGCGCCGTGGAACCGGATGTCACCCCCTTCCCGCGGCAGCAGGCCGGTGATGACGCGGGCGAGCGTGCTCTTGCCGGACCCCGATTCCCCGACCACCGCCAGCGTGTCGCCGCGCCGCACGGAGAGGCTGACGCCGTCGATGACGCGCAGCAGCGAACGATAGCTCGCCGTCACGCCGGCGAGTTCGAGCAGCGGCGGCTCCGCCGTCGCGGGCGCGGCCCGGAAGGTGGGGCCGGAGACGCGCTCGGCCACCAGACGTCGCGTGTATTCTTCCCCCGGCGCCGCAAGAATCCGGGCGGCGGGACCGAATTCCACCGTCCTGCCGTGGCGCAGCACCATGATCTGGTCGGCGATCTGTGCCACTACGGCAAGGTCGTGGGTGATATAGAGGGCGGCGGTGCGGTGTTCGCGCACCAGCCTGCGGAAGGCGGCCAGCACCTCGACCTGGGTGGTCACGTCGAGCGCGGTGGTGGGTTCGTCGAACACGACGATGTCCGGCCGCGCCGCCATCGCCATCGCCGCCATCGCACGCTGCAACTGCCCGCCCGAGACCTGGTGCGGATAGCGGTTGCCGAACCCCTCCGGGTCCGGCAGGTCGAGCTGGCGGAACAGCCCGATGGCCGCCGCGCGCGCCTGATCCGGCTTCATCAGGCGGTGACGGACCGGGATTTCGCACACCTGATCGAGCAGTGTCATCGCCGGATTGAAGCTGGCCGCAGCGCTCTGCGCGACATACGCGACGCCGGGTCCGCGCAGCGCCCGCCGTTCGGCCGCGGTCATGGCACGGATGTCGCGGCCGGCGAAAATGAGCCGCCCGCCGGTGATCGCGCAGCCCTGCCGCGTGTAGCCGAGCGTCGCCAGCCCGATCGTCGATTTGCCGGCGCCCGATTCGCCGATCAGCCCGATCACCTCGCCGCGGCGCAGGGTGAAGTTCACGCCATCGACCAGGACCGGGCGCGGCCCGCGCTCCGACCGCGCGACGATGCAGAGATCGGCGACCTGCAGAAGATCGTCGCCGGAACGCCGCGCGGTCATGCGCCCTCTCCATGGCCGCGCGCATGGATCGCCAGCATCCAGTCCACGACGAAATTGACGCCGATGGTCAGGAGCGCGATGGCGCCGGCAGGATAGAGCGGCGCCGCTGCGTCGAGGTTGATCATGTCGCGGTAGTCGCGGACCATGCTGCCCCAGTCGGCGGCCGGCGGCTGCACGCCGAGACCGAGGAAGCTGAGGGCGGCGATGAACAGGAAGGCGAAGGAGAAGCGCAGGCCGAATTCCGCGATCAGCGGCGCCATCGCGTTGGGCAGGATTTCGCGCCGGATGATCCACCACAGCCCTTCGCCGCGCACCCGCGCCACCTCCACGTATTCCAGCGCGGCGATGTTCATCGCCAGCGCCCGGCTCAGGCGGAACACCTTGGGCGCATCGAGCACGGCGATGGTGACGACCAGCACCGGCAGGTCGGTGCCGAGCACTGAAAGGATGATGAACGCAAGGATCAGGGTCGGCATCGACAGCAGCAGATCGACGAGGCGCGACAGCACCGTATCCACCCAGCCGCGCAGCACCGCGGCGGCGAAGCCGGTGACGATGCCGAGCGTGAAGGACAGGCAGGTGATGACCAGCGCCAGCCCGATCGACATGCGCGCGCCGTAGATCAGCCGGCTGAACAGATCGCGGCCGAGATTATCGAGGCCGAGCGGGAACTGCGCGCTGGCATCGCCCCAGGCATCGCCCACCACCGACGCCTGATCGAACGGTGCGATCAGCGGCGCGAACACCGCGGCCAGCAGGTTGGCGGCGATGATGACGAGCCCGAGCAGCGCCGGGAGCGAGAGGCGATGCCCGAACATCCTCATCGCCCCCTCCCGGCGCACTGGCTCCCGGCGCACTGGCTCCCGGCGTGCTGGCCCCTGGCACAGCGCCCCCTGCGGCCGACGGCGCGGCCGGTCAGAGGCCCGGTGCCAGCGTCAATGCCTGCCCGGCGCTCGGCGCGGGGCCGAGCATGCGGGTCTGGTTGGGCGTGATCGGCACCACCGTCTGATTGGACTGGAACACCTGCTCGGGCGTTGCCGGCGCGGGTCCGCCGGAGGCTGCGGTGGCGCTGTCCGCGGCGGGTCCGCCGGAGGCCGCCTGCGGCCCCGCTGCCGACGCGCAGCCGGCCAGCGTGCCGGCCGCCAACAGCAGCAGCCAAGGCAACATCGAACGCGACGACATGTTCCTCTCCTTCACCCTCCGCCGCCCGCACGGGCGGCGCGGCGCAGACTATACGACCGGCGGAGCGCCGGATCATGACGAACGCATGACATGCACCGCCGCTCATCGCGGATGGCGCAGCCGCGGGTTGCTCATGATCGCCAGCACGTCGGCGGTCATGTTGAGCAGGATGAAGGCCGCGGCGAAGATCAGCCCGCAGGCCTGCACCACCGGGACATCGTGCTTCGACACGGCATCGACAAGCAGCTGACCGAGACCGGGATAGACGAACACCGCCTCCACCACCACCACGCCGACGATCAGGTAGGCGAGGTCGAGGGCGATGACGTTGATGATCGGCGCGAGCGCGTTGGGAAAGGCATGCCGGACCACGACGCGCCATTTCGGCAGGCCCTTGAGGAATGCCATTTCGATATAGGGGCTGGCCATGATCTGCAGCACGGAAGCGCGGGTCATGCGCATCATGTGCGCGATGACCACCAGCACCAGCGTCAGCGCCGGCAGCAGTGTCAGCACGAAGCGCGTCGCCAGCGGCGTATCCGGCGTGACATTGGCGAGCGAGGGCAGCCAGCCGAGCCGCACCGAGAGGTATTTGATGAGGATGTAGCCCACCAGATATTCGGGGATGGCGATGGTCAGCAGGGTGACGAAGTTGATGGCACGGTCATAGACACCGCCCTGCCAGATCGCCGCCATCAGCCCGAGTGCCAGCGCCACCGGCACCGCGACCACTGCCGCGTAGCCGGCGAGGAACAGCGTGTTGCGCAGGCGCGGCGCGATTTCCCGGGCCACCGGCCGCTGGCTCGCCAGCGAACGGCCGAGATCGCCGGTCGCGACATGGCCGAGCCACTCCACGTAACGCACCGGCGCCGGCCGGTCGAGGCCGAGTTCCCGGCGCATTTCGGCGAGACTTTCCGGCGTCGCGTTGTTCTGCAGAATGGCCGACGCGAGATCGCCCGGCAGGATCTCGGTGCCCGCGAAGATGAGCACCGAGGCCGCCAGCAGCGTCAGCGCCCCGAGGCCCAGCCGCTGCGCGATCAGCCGCAGCAACGGCTCAGCTCTTCAGCCAGGCTTTCTCGACGATCCAGCCGTTGTCCATGTCGAACCCGGCATGCGGAGTGTGGCCGCCGACGTTGCGGCTGTGCGCCTCCAGCCAGATGCCGAAGACCGGGATGATGGTGGCGCCGTCGCTATAGAGGATTTCCTGCATTTCCCAGATCATCGGGCGGCGCTTGTCCTCCTCCGTTTCCGCCTTGGCGGCGGCGAGGAGTTCGGTGAAGCGCGGGTTCCTGAAGTGGCTTTCGTTCCACGGTGCGTCCGGGCCGTAGGCGACCTGGAGCATTTGCGTCGCCGCCGCGCGACCGCCCCAGTAGCTGGTGACGAACGGTCCCTTCAGCCAGACATTGCTCCAGAACCCATCGGCCGATTCCTTCTTGATCTGCATGTGCAGGCCGGCCTTGGCAGCCGATTGCTGGAACAGTTGCGCCAGATCGACATCCCCCGGAAACACCCCCTCGGAGCATTGCAGGACCATCGCCGGATTGCTCAGGCCGGATTTCTTCAGGTGGAATTTGGCGCGATCGGCATCATAGGCGATCTGCTTGAGGTTCGGGTTCCAGTACGGATCGGTCCGCGGAATCGGCTGGTCATTGCCGAGCACGGCATGGCCGGAGAACACCGCCTTGATGATCTGCTCCCGGTCGATGCCGTATTTCAGCGCCATGCGCAGGTCGTGATTCTCGAACGGTGCGCGGTCGTGCATCATCGAGATGCAGGAATGCCAGCCGGAGGGCGATGTCACCATCTCCAGCTTCGGATTCTTCTCGACCATGCGGACGAATTTCGCATCGACCCGGTTGATGGCATCGACCTGCCCGGTCAGCAGCGCGTTCAGCCGCGCGCTGGAATCATTGATCACGGTGATATCGATGGCATCGACGAAGGCGCGGTCCTTCTTCCAGTAATTGGGATTGCGCCTCGCGGTGATACGCACGCCCGGCTCGAACTTCTCCAGGATGTAGCCGCCGGTGCCGACCGCCCTGCTGAAATCCGTGGTGCCGTTCGGCACCACCAGCACGTGATAGTCAGTCAGCACGTAGGGGAAGTCGGCGTCGCCGCCGTTCAGCGTGATCCCGATCTGATTCGGGCCGAGCTTCCTGATGTCGGCCACTTCCCTGAACACGCCGGCAGCGCCGGACTTGGTGTTGCCGCGGTGCATGTTGAGCGAAAAGATGATGTCGTCGGCATCCAGCGTCTTGCCGTTGCTGAACGTGACATCCTTGCGGATGTTGAATATCCATTCGACCGCGCCCGGCTTCGCCTCCCAGCTTTCCGCGAGTTCCGGGTGCGGCTTGCCGTCCTGGCCCCATTCGACCAGCGCATTGAACAGGGCATGGCCGGCATCGATCATCACGGAATCGGTGTAGCTGCCGGGGTCGAGGCTGTCGGTGGTGCTGCCGCCGCCGAGGCCGAGGCGCAGGGTACCGCCGCGGCGCGGCACGTCCTGGGCCAGCGCCGGCGCCGTGCCGCCGAAGGTGCCGAGCAGCGCCGCGCCTGCGCCGAGAGAAGCGGCGCGACCGATCAGTTCACGCCGGCCGATGCGCCCGTGCGCATGCTGCGCCCGCCAGAATGCCAGCTCGTCCATATGCGCCGCTCCCCAGCCCGTTGCCCAGACCCTGCTGGAAAAGCGCGACACCCTGCGCACCTGACGCCGCACGGGCACCGCCCGCGGCGGTGCCCGACACTTGCGCTTTTCACATTGCTGATGATCCGCGGTGACAAGGGGGGTGTCAACCTCCGTGCAACGGGAGCGGTCAGGCCACGTCCATCCAGACGGCAAAGCCGATCGCGTGGCCTGCGGGATCGGCAATGCGGCCGTGGCCGACGAGGCAGGCGGCAGGATCGCTACCCCATGCCTGCGCCGCGGTCGCAACCGCCTGCGCCTGCGCGGCGCGGCAGGCGGCCTGCACGCCGGGCGCCGCCACGCTGACCGTCGCCGCCTGGCCGAGCAGACGGCCGTCCGGGCCGAGATGGGCAAGGCGGAGATCGGCGACGCCGCGGTGATGCAGCACCACCCAGGAAACCAGTGCGCCCGTCAGGGGATGCGGCGCCGACGCCGCTTCTGTCGGCCGCGGCGGACGGGCCGGTGACACGCCGGGGAGTGCCAGCGTGCCGATCGCCGCCGCCCCGCCCTGGAGCAGGGCGCGGCGCGGCAGCATGGCGGGGATCATGGCTTTTCCGGCGTCCCCGTGCCCACGCCGGGCGCCGGTCCCTGGCCGGGAGCCTGATGGCCAGCGGGGGCGGTGCCGAGCTGCATTTCGTTGCTGCCGGCCTTGTTTGCATGCTCCTGCCGCTCGCGCTGCAACGGATCAGCGACGTAGCTGAACGCCGGCTCGCTGTTCCAGGGGCCGCGCTGGTCGGCGTCCTGGCCGCTGGAGAGATTGAAGTAGAGGTTCACCGTCTCATCCGGCCTGAGATCACCGAACAGCGGCTGATCGAGCTTGTTGATGGAGCGCAGCGCTTCCATGAACATGTGTGTGTGCGCCACCTCACGGGTCGCGAGATGCACGAGCGCATTGCGCGTGCCCTCGTCGGACGACATCCTGATGAGCTGCTCGTAGGTATTCAGCGCCCCGCCCTCGGCGGCGAGGTTGGCGCGCAGGTCACGGGCCAGTTCGCCGCCCTCGTTCACATAGCGCCCGTCCCAGCTCAGGCCCTTCGAATCCACCAGATGCGGCCCGTAGCCGCGGATCGCGAACAGCGTGCTGCGGAAGGCGCGGTCCTGAACGTCCTGGCTGGCGCGGCGCGTGTGCTGCTCGATCAGCATGGCGACGATTTCCAGATGGCCGAGTTCCTCGGTCCCGATGTCCTGGAGCATGTCGCGGATTGCGGGATTGTCCACGTGGAAGGATTGCGTCCAGTAGGTCAGCGCCGCGGTCAGTTCGCCGGTAGCGCCGCCGTACTGTTCCAGAAGCTTTTCGGCGAACACCGGGTCGGGCATCTCCACCCGGACCTCGTGCAGCAGCAGCGGTTTGTGGATGAACATGGCGGCGCCCTTCACTGCGGTTGCGGCCACGCAGCGCGCAGCCTGCCGAAGCCAACAGGGGCTTGGCGGCCCGGTTGCGTTCACGAGACGGCGGTTTCGTCCGCCGCCCGGCCATGGCAGCGCGGCCCTTTCATTGCGGCATGGCGGCGGCCGCAGGTCCGCCCGCCGCTCCGATGACTTGCCGCCGCGCGCGTTTCGTGGCTTGTGGGAGGCTTCCGCCACAACATCTACAGTTCCAGGATCAGGCGAGGACGCGACGCTATGGACTTTCTCATCGGCAAGAAGCCGGCCGGCCGGGCCGGCGCAGCTCCCACCGCCGCCGCCCCCGCCGCCCCGCCGGCCGATGCCGTGATCCGGGACGGCGACCAGGCCAGCTTCATGCGCGACGTGGTCGAGGCGTCGCGTGAAACCCCGGTCGTCGTCGATTTCTGGGCGACCTGGTGCGGCCCCTGCAAGCAGTTGACCCCGACGCTGGAGAAGGTCGTGCGCAGCGCCGGCGGCCGGGTGCGGCTGGTCAAGATCGATATCGACAAGAACCGGGCGCTGGTGCAGCAGCTTTCCCAGCTCGGCCTGCCGCTGCAATCGGTGCCCACCGTCGCGGCCTTCTGGCAGGGCCAGATCGCCGACCTGTTCCAGGGCGCGCTGCCGGAATCGGAGGTGCGGCGCTGGGTCGAGAATCTGCTCAAGGTCGCCGGCGGCTCCATGCCGGGCGCGGACCTCACGGTCGAGGCCAAGGCGGCGCTGGAGGAAGGCGCGGCCGAGGAGGCCGCCGAACTCTACACCGCCGCCCTGCAGCAGGAACCCGAGAGCCCGGAAGCCTGGGGCGGCCTCGTGCGCGCCCTGCTGGCGCTCGGCCGGGAGGCCGAGGCGAAGGCGGCGCTCGCGCGGGTGCCGAAAAAGATCGCCGACCACGCCGAGGTGGCCGGCGCCCGCAGCGCCCTTGCGCTGGCCGAGGAAGGGCGGGCGGCACGCGCCAAGCTGGCGACGTTCGAGCAGCAACTGGCCGCCGACCCGTCGAACCACCAGGCGCGCTACGACCTCGCCACCGCGCTCAACGCGAGCGGGCGGCGCGAGGAGGCGGCCGGGGCGCTGCTGGAGATTATCCGCCGCGACCGCGCCTGGAATGACGACGCCGCCCGGCTGCAACTGCTGAAGTTCTTCGAAGCCTGGGGATTCGAGGATGCGGCGACGATGGCGGCGCGGCGCAAGCTGTCGGCGCTGCTGTTCCGGTGATGCCCCGGACGCCCCCGCGGCTTGAGGATCTGCCGGACAGCTTCCCGGTGTTTCCGCTGTCGGGGGCGTTGCTGCTGCCGCATGGCCGTCTCCCTCTCAATATCTTCGAGCCGCGTTACCTCGCGATGACCGAGGATGCCCTGGCCGGCGGGCGGCTGCTCGGCATGATCCAGCCGGATGCGCGCCGCGCCGGCAGCGGCGCGCCGGGGCTGTATCGCGTCGGCTGCCTCGGCCGCATCGCGGCGTTCAGCGAAACCGATGACGGGCGCTATCTGATCACGCTGGCCGGCCTGATCCGCTTCGCGGTGGCCGAGGAACTGCCGATGCGCCGCGGCTATCGCCGGGTGCGGGCGGCGCTCTCCTTCTACGCGGCGGACCTTGCGCCGCCGCCGGATGCCCCGGGGGTCGATCGCCAGGGGCTGCTCGCCGATCTGCGGGACTATTTCGCCCGCCAGCGGATCGATGCCAACTGGGAAGCGATCGGTGACATGGCGGACAGCGCCCTGATCACCACGCTCTGCATGGCCTGTCCGTTCGAGGTCGCGGAAAAGCAGGCCCTGCTGGAAGCGCCGACGGAGGCGGACCGGGCGGCGGCGCTGCGCGCGCTGCTGGCGATCGATGCCCACGAAGCCGCGCCGGGATCAAGCCGCGCCAGTTGACGCGAAGCCCGTCTTGACGCGAAGCCCGTGCCGGAGGATCACGCCGTCATGTCCGACCCGCCACCCGCCGCCGGGGCGACTGCGCCGGTTCCGGTCGATCCGCGCCTGCTGGAGGTGCTGGTCTGCCCGCTGACCAAGGGGCCGCTGATCTATGATCGCGCCGCCGGGGAGCTGATCAGCCGTGCCGCCGGCCTCGCCTATCCGATTCGCGACGGCATCCCGATCATGCTGGCGGAGGAAGCGCGGCGGCTGGACGGCGGCTGATGCCGGTCGCGACCGAACTGCATCTGCGGCGCGCCGAACGGCGGCTGGAGGTGACCTTCGATGACGCCAGCCGCTTTTCCCTGCCCGCCGAACTGCTGCGGGTGGAAAGCCCGAGCGCCGAGGTGCAGGGCCACACCCCGGCCGAACGGCGCCTGGTCGCCGGCAAGCGGCAGGTCGCTATCGCCGCGATCGAGCAGGTGGGAAATTATGCGGTGCGGCTGATCTTCGACGACGGGCACGACAGCGGCATCTATTCCTGGGACTACCTCCACCGGCTCGGGCGCGAACAGGACCGGCTGTGGCGGGCATACCTGGCCGCCCTGGCCGACGCCGGCCTCAGCCGCGATCCCTGATATCGAGCGCGTCCAGCCCCGCCGCCAGCAGCGCCCGCAGCTCGGCTGCCGGCAGCGCGACGCAGCCCGCGGTCGGTGCCAGGTCGGGCTGCGCGACATGCAGGAAGATCGCCGAGCCGCGCCCGCGCCGGACCGGCGCATCGTTCCAGCCGAGCACGCCGATCACGTCATAGAGCGTATCGCTGCGCCACAGCGCCTCGCAGCGCGCCGGATGCGGGGTACGCACCTGGCGGTTGTAGTCGGCATGGTCCGGATCGTCGCACCAGGCGTCATCGGGCGCGAGCGGTTCGCGCGCCACGTAAGCGGCGGGGATCGGGCCGCGATCAGCGCGGTAGAGCACATGGCGGAGCGCCAGCCGCCCAGCGGGGGTGGCGCCGTCCCCCTCCTGCTTGTCGGCCCGCACGCCGCCGCGCCCGATGGCCGCGCGCAGCACCCGCCCGGCAAACACCAGCCGCCCGTCCGGGAACACCAGCGCCGTGCTCACGGCTGTTCGAGCAGGTGGCCGAAGCGGGCCGCCTTGGTGGCGAGATAGCGGTCGTTGACGCCGTTCGGGGCGAAGGCATGCGGCTCGCGCGCGACCGCGATGCCGCAGGCGGCGAGGGCCGCCACCTTGTCGGGATTGTTGGTCAGCAGCCGCACCGCGCCGATGCCGAGCGCGCGCAGCATGGTCGCGGCGATCAGGAACCGCCGCTCGTCCGCCTCCCATCCCAGGGCGCGGTTGGCATCGACCGTATCCAGCCCGCGGTCCTGCAGGACATAGGCGCGCAGCTTGTTGGCCAGCCCGATGCCCCGCCCCTCCTGCGCCAGATACAGCAGGGCGCCGGCACCGTCCTGCGCCATGCGCCTGATCGCGCCGCGCAACTGGGCGCCGCAGTCGCAGCGCAGGCTGCCGAGCAGGTCGCCGGTGAAGCACTCGGAATGGATGCGGGCGAGCGGCGCGGCCGCGTCCTCTGGTCGGCC